>NZ_JAGIQL010000037.1 GCF_017813245.1 Streptomyces montanisoli | reverse complement strand
CGCGGCGCGGGCGCTGCGCCACCGGGCCGCGGCGCGGATCGCCGCGCTGCGCGGGGACCGCGGGCAGGCGGCCATCGAGTTCACCGGCATGATCCCCGTCATCCTCGTCACGCTCGCCCTCATGTGGGAGGCCGCCCTCATCGGCTACGCGTTCTCCGTGGCAGGTGACGCGGCCGACGAGGCCGCCCACGCCGCGGCCGTCGGCGGCAATTGCCAGGCGGCCGCACAGCGTGCGGCCCCCGCGGCGTTCCATGTGATGCCGCGGTGTAACCCCGGCGGGACGATGGCGACGGCCGACGTCAAGATCGGCGTGCCCGTCCTCTTCCCGGGCTTCACCCTCCCGATCGACGTGACGGGCTACGGCGCCGCCGTGCGGGAGGACCAGCATGCGGGCTCGTAGGACGACAGCCTCCAACGGGAGAAGCTCGCGCCGCGACGGCGGGCAGGCCGCGCTGGAGTACGTAGGCGTCGTCACCCTCCTCCTGTTCGTCGCGCTCGCGGCCCTGCAGCTCGGCATCGTCGCGTACACCGTCCAGCAGGCCGGCACGGGCGCGCGGGCCGCCGCCCGCGCCGCCACCTACCGGGAGACCAGGGGCGACAGCTACCAGGCCGCCGGGCAGGCCGCCATCAGCGGCTGGCTCGACGGGCGGTTCAGCGAGACGCCGACCGGCACGGGCATCGAGGTCACCGCCCGCGTCCACATCCCCGCGCTCATCCCCGTGTTCGACTTCGGCGACGCGACACGGAGCGTGACCATGCCCCTCGACACGCTGCCCGGCGGAGCCCAAGGCTCTCAAGCCCAAGGAGCCCAAGGAGTGACGAAGTGAGCCTGCGTTCCCGCATCGCCGCCCCCGAGCCCGCGGGCGGGCACAGCCAGGAGAGCCTGCTCGTCGCGGCCTACAGGACCAAGCTGCTCGAAGAGATCGACCTCGCCGAGATGTCGGCGCTCGCCGCCGCCGACCGCAGGGCGCGCCTCGAACGCGTGCTCGGCCACATCATCAGCCGTGAGGGCCCGGTGCTCTCCAGCGCCGAGCGCTCCCAGCTCATCCGGCGGGTCGTGGACGAGGCGCTGGGCCTCGGCATCCTCGAACCGCTGCTTGAGGACGCGTCGATCAGCGAGATCATGGTCAACGGCGCCGACCAGGTCTTCGTCGAGCGCGGCGGCCGGATCGAGAAGCTGCCGCTGCGGTTCAGCTCCGACGACCAGCTGATGCAGACCATCGAGCGGATCGTGTCGACCGTCAACCGCCGCGTGGACGAGGCCAATCCGATGGTGGACGCGCGCCTGCCGTCCGGCGAGCGCGTCAACGTCATCATCCCGCCGCTCTCCCTGACCGGCCCCATCCTCACCATCCGCCGCTTCCCGCGCTCCTACACCCTCGCCGAACTGATCGGCCTCGGCTCGCTCGACGAGCAGATGATGCTGCTGGTCGCGGCGCTCGTGCGCGCCAAGTTCAACGTGATCGTCTCCGGCGCGACCGGCACCGGAAAGACGACACTCCTCAACGCGCTGTCCGCGACGATCCCCGACGGCGAGCGCATCGTCACCATCGAGGACTCCGCCGAACTCCAGCTCCAGCAGCACCACGTGATCACGCTGGAGAGCCGGCCCGCCAACGTCGAGGGCAAGGGCGAGATCACCATCCGCGACCTCGTGCGCAACTCCCTGCGCATGCGGCCCGACCGGATCATCGTCGGCGAGGTGCGCGGCGGCGAGACGCTCGACATGCTCCAGGCCATGTCCACAGGCCACGACGGCTCGCTGGCCACCGTGCACGCCAACAGTGCCGAGGACGCGCTGATGCGGCTGCAGACGCTGTCGTCCATGTCCGAGGTCGAGATCCCGTTCGGCGCCATCAAGGACCAGATCAACAGCGCCGTCGACGTCATCGTGCAGCTCACCCGGCACGCGGACGGCTCGCGCCGCATCACCGAGATCGCCGTCGTCGACTCGTACGGCCACGAGGAGTACCGCATCGTGTCCGTCTGCCGCTTCCTCGCCGAGCCGATGACGCCCGACGGCCGCGTGCACGGCCGCTTCGCGTACTACCCGCTGCCCCGCGCGGTCGCCGAGCGGCTCTACATGAAGGGCGAGAGCGTACCGGCGGGCTTCGGCGTCGCCCACACCGACGAGCAGCTCGCGACACGCGGCTCCGCCGCCCTGCGGCTGCCGGCCGGCCGCCACGCCCCGCCCGCCGGGCAGCTCCAGGGCCCCGTCCCGCCGCCCACCACCTACTGACCCGAGGAGGCAACCCGCACCATGGACAAGACCGACCTCTCGCTCCTGACGCTCGGCGTGACGCTCCTCGCCCTGCTGTTCGCCGTCCTCGGCGTGCACACCTACGCGGCGGGCCGCTCGCAGCGCCGCGAGCTGATCGCCAGGATGGCGGAGGCGGAACGCCCCGAGCTTCCCGCGGGCGGCCGCAGGCCTCGTTTCCCCGGGGTGGACCGCAGGCTGCGCCGCACCGGCCTCGGCCGTCGCATCGACCGCAAGATCGCCGTCACGGGACTCGACCTGACGCCGGGCGAGTTCGCCGTCTACACCGTGGCGGGGCTGCTGGTCGTGTACTTCGTCGTCGGCTCGTTCTTCGCGCCCTTCTTCGGCGTGCTCGCCGCACTCGCGGGCCTGTGGGGCGCCAACGCGTTCCTCAGCTGGCAGCGCACCAAGCGCACCGAGGCGTTCATCAACCAGCTCCCCGAGCTCACCCGGGTGCTCGCCAACGCCACGCAGGCCGGGCTCGCGATGCGCACCGCGCTGTCGATGGCCGCCGAGGAGCTGGACGACCCGGCCGGTGAGGAGCTGCGCAGGGTCTCCGACAGGCTCGCCGTCGGCCACGCCTTCGAGGACGCGCTCGACGAGCTCGCCGCCCGGCTGCCGTCGCGCGAACTGGTCGTCCTCGTCACCACGCTCGTCCTGTCCAACCGCGCGGGCGGCCAGGTCGTCAGCTCGCTGCGCAACCTCACGAAGACCCTGGAGGAGCGCAAGGAGACCCGCAGGGAGGTCACCACGATGCTGTCGCAGATCAAGGTGACGGCCGTCGCCGTACCCGCGCTCGGCCTCGGCTTCCTGCTGCTGATCAACCAGGCGACGCCCGGCGCGCTCGACCGGATGACCGGCTCGGGCATCGGCAGGATCGCGACCGTACTCGCGTTCGTGCTCTACGGCGCCGGCCTCTTCCTCATCCGCCGCATGTCCGCCGTACGGGTCTGAGCGGGAAGGGCAACGGGACACGCCATGACCGCACTCGCACTCGCCGCCGTCCTCGGCCTCTCCGTCTACGGGGCCTTCCACGGCATCCGCATGTACCGCGCGGACGCCAAGCTCCCCGAGGACCTGAGCGTCGCACTCGAAGTGGGCGCCACCAGGACCTCGGCCGTCGGCTCAGGCATCGACAGGATCGGCATGCGGTTCGCGCCCGCCGTGCTGCGCCTGATGGGGCCGAGGCGCGTGGGCGCGCTGCGCAAGAGGCTGGATCGCGCGGGCAACCCCGGCGGCCTCACCGTCGACCGGTACGCGGCACGGCGCGCTGTCTTCGGCGGCCTCGGCGTCGTCGCGTCGCTCGCCCTGACGGCCAGTGGCCAACTGCCGCTCGGGATCGCCGCGCTCGTGTTCGGCCTGGTGTGGACGGACGTCGTGATCCGCGTCGCCACGCGCAGGCGCCGCGCCGACATCGAACGCACCCTGCCCGACTTCCTCGACGTGCTCGCCGTCGTCGTGTCCGCCGGGCTCGGCTTCCGCCAGGCGCTGGAGCGCGTCGCGGAGAAGTACCAGGGCCCGTGGGCCGACGAACTGCGCGTCACCATCCGCCAGATGGACCTCGGCGTGCCGCGCAGGGAGGCGTTCGACCAGCTGCGCCGGCGCAACGACAGCGAGCAGGTGTCGATGTTCGTCAGCGCGCTCCAGCAGGGCGAGGAACTCGGCGCGCCGATCGTCGACACGCTGATCCAGATCGCCGAGGACATGCGCCGCACCGACGCGCAGAACGCGCGGCGCACGGCGGCGCGCGCCGTGCCGAAGACGACGCTGGTGGTCACGCTGGTGATGCTGCCGGCGACGCTGCTGCTGATCGCGATGAGCTTCTACTACGGGTCGGGGGTGGACTTCGGGCAGCTGCTGGGCGGCTGAGACGGCGTGCGGGCACGGTGACGACGATCGCGGGGAAGGGAGGGACAGCCGGTGCGACGGACGAAGACGCGCACCCCGGCCGACGCGCCACGGCGCATGCCGCCACGGCGCATGCCGCCCCGGTACGTGCCGCCCCTGCCCCTGCAGCTCAACGCCCTGCAGGCGCTGAGCAGGCAGGTACTCGGCTTCCGCATGGCGATGGTCGTGCTCGCGACGCCGTTCGCGCTGCGCGGCACCGCGCGCGGCCTGCCGATCGTGCTGGTCGGCGCGGCCGTGCTCGTCACCTTCATGGTGTCCTACGTGCTGGTGCGCGACTGGGAGCGGTTCGGGCGCGTCCTGCTGTGCCTGTACGGGTGGCGGGGGGCGGCGGTCTTCGCCGTGCTCCAGGCGCTGCTGCTCGCCGGCGCGTACGCGGTGACCGGCGGTGGGCGCGTGCACGGCATGGACGTGCTGCTGCCAGGACTCTGCGTCGCGGCCGCCGGCCTCGCGGGGTCCGCGGGCGCGATGGGCCCCGACGCGGTCAGGGCGCGCGCGGAGCTCGTCGCACGCTCGGCGCGCCGCGCGGCGGCCGAGTCCCGCGAACTCCTCTCCGACCTGCGCCGGGTGCGGACGGCGGGCGACGGGGACGGCGTCGCCCTGCCGGCCGAACTGGCGGCAAACGCCGCCGAGTTCCAGCAACGGCACGGCTTGCGGGCCACTTACGTGACGGCGGGCGCGGGAGGCCCCGCTGCCGCCACGTGCGTCGACGGCGGGGGTCTCCTGTTCCTCCCGGAAGGACCGGAGGGAGGTGACGGCGGGTGAGACGGGCTGACGTGTTGCGCGTGGTCGTGGCGGACGACAACCTGGTGGTGCGCGCGGGACTCACGGCGCTGCTGTCGGACCGTGACGGCATCGAGGTGGTGGCGGGCGCGGCCGACGGACGCGAGGCCTACGAGGCGACGGTGCGCACCCGGCCCGACGTGGTACTGCTCGACGTACGGATGCCGCGGTACGACGGGATCGCGGCCCTGCCGTACCTGGTGCGGCTCGCGCCGGTCCTGATGACGACGTACAGTGCCGAGCCTGCGACGGTCCAGGAGGCGCTGCGCCTTGGCGCGGGCGGCTACCTGGTGCACGGCGAGTTCACCGCTGACCAGCTGGTGGCGGCGGTACGCGGGGTGCGCGAGGGCAGGCCGCACCTGACGCCTTCGGCGTCGAGCGCGGTGCTGCAGGCGCTGCGGGGCGGGGCGGCGCCCGCGCCCGACTCCCGGCCCAACTCAGCGCCCAACCCCCCACCCTTCCCGGTGTCTTTGCAAGAGCAAGCGAATGTGGGACATTCGTCGGGGCTGAGTGGGCGGGAGGTGGAGATCATGGACCTGATCGGCTCGGGCATGACGAACCAGCAGATCGCCGCCGCGTGCTTCATCAGCCAGAAGACGGTGAAGAACCATATCAACCGCATCTTCGCCAAGCTCGGCGCGGGCAGCAGGGGCGAGGCGATCGCCCGCTGGCACGGCACCACGGGAGGGGGAGGGGGTTCGCGGGGCCATGACTGATCGCGAGTGGGCCCACGGTTGGGCCCAGGGACCCACGCGCACGGCCGCGCGGGGGACTTACGGTGCCGGGGTCACCAGTGTCACAGGCCGTGAGGAGGCCGTGACTGGGGATGACAGTGGCAGAGGTGACGGAGGTGACCACCGTGACGCACAGGACGCTGGGGGCCGCGGCAAGGGCGCGGGTGTACGTCGGCACATGGGCGAACACGGCGGCCCGCGCACTCCGCCGCGGGGCTCGCGACCGCGACCGCGCTCGCGACCGGGGTCAGGGGTCGATCGAGTACCTCGGGATCATCATCCTGGTGGCGCTGATCATCGTGGCGATCGTGGGTACGGGGATCGACAAGACCATCGCGGACGCGCTGAAGTCGGCCGTGGCCAAGGTGACCAGCGCCGGCGGCTGAGACGGGATCGCCGGGACTCCGGGCAGGCGGCCGCGCTGTACATCGTGATGGTGGCGGGCGTGTTGTTCGCGGCGCTCGCGTTCTTCGTCTACGGCCGGGCGGGTGCCACGCGCAACGGCGGCCAGTCCGCGGCGGATGCCGCGGCCCTGGCCGCCGCCCAGCAGTCGAGGGACGACTTCAAGGATGCGTTCCTCGCGGGCGCCCTCGATCCCGGCTTCCTCGCCAAGGTCTTCGACGGTGCCGAGGTGGGCCCGGCGGGTGATGCCTGCGGAGCGGCCGCTGCATTCGCGAACGCGAATAACGCCGTGGTGCGTGGCTGCTCTGCCTTGAGCGACGGTCGCTGGGGGTTCACCGTCGGCGTCACCACGCGTAACGCGGTCGGCAAGAGCGTGGTGCCCGGCACCGAGAGCATGAAGGCCGACGCCGACGCGACGGCGGTGGTCGAGCCTCGGTGTACCTTCGATCTCTCGACGGGAGCGACGGGGACGCCCAGCCCACAGGATGGTTCGAGCCGGCCTCCGGCGGGTGGCAAGGACGGCGAGCCGAAGCCGCCGAAGCCCGTTTCGCCGGGCGCTCTGCGCTGCCAGGGCGGGGACGACATCACCATCGACCCGGCACATCTCGACGACCTCCCTGACATGGCCGACTTGTTCACCGTCCGACTCGTGAAGAGCTGACTCGCATGAACGATAAGGAACGTCAACCATGAAGACGTGGCACGGTGTGCGGGCATACAGGGCGGCAGGAGCGGCCGCCGCCGCTGTGGCCCTGGCAGTTTCCCTGACCGCCTGCGGCGGCGACGGTGGCCAGGGCAAGGACGGCGGCGGGCACACACCTGCCGCGGGATCTTCGGCGAGCCCGCCTCAGGCTCAGAAATCGGCGTCCGGCGAGGGCAGCACGTCGTCCGCTCCACCCCAGGTCATCGCGAAAGCGAGCAGCGGGACGTTCCAGTTCGCCGTCAATTCCGCGAAGCGCGACAAGGGCGGGTTCCTGACCATCGCCGGCACCATCACCAACCTCACCGGGCAGGTGCAGATCGCACCCACCGCCTGGAACGGGGACGAGTCGCAGGTCAACAAGAACGGCTCCTCGCTGGCGGCGATGACCCTGGTCGACACGGCCCAGAAGAAGCGCTACTACGTGCTCCGCGACACCGGGGGCCACGCGCTGACGACGGTGGACATCCCCAACTTCCAGCCGAACGCGGTCATCCCCTTCTTCGCGCAGTTCCCCGCACCGCCGTCGTCCACCAGCAAGGTGGAGATGGACTTCCCGGGCCTCCCGCCCGCGACGATTGCGATCTCGTGATGCCCGCGCCCAAGCGGCCCGCGTCCGAGTGCCACGCGCCCATGCGGCTCGCGCCCAAGCGGCCCGCGCCCAAGCGGCTCGCGCGGCCGGCGCGGCCCGTCGTCGTCGCCCTGCTCGTGCTCGGCCTCGCGCTCCCCGCGACGGCCGTGCCCGCCTACGGTGACGACACGCCCCTGCCGCCCGGCGCCGCGCAGACCTCGCCGCCGCCTCGGGTCGACGCGGGCGCCCCGGGGCTCAAGCTCCGCGCCGGTGCGACGCTCGCGCCCGCGCGCGTGCTCGACATCGTGTCCGTCGTGGAGTCGCAGGGCGGCGAGGAGCGCCGCTCCGACACGCCGGACTCCGTGACGTTCGCCCTCCAGGCCGAGGTCCTCTTCTCCAAGGACAGCGCCAAGCTGTCGCACGACGCGACCGACCGGATCGCCGCCATCGCCGACGTGGTCAGGCAGCAGCACGCCACCACCGTCCGCGTGTTCGGCTTCACCGACAACCTCGGGTCGTCCGCACACGGACTCGTCCTGTCCAAGCAGCGCGCCGAGGCCGTGCACAGCGTCCTCGAACAGCAGCTCTCGACCGCCGCCATCACCTACGAGATCCGGGGCTACGGCGAGGAGTACCCGATCGCGGACAACAGCACGGAGGCCGGCCGCAAGAAGAACCGCCGGGTGGAAGTCACCTTCCCCCGCACCACCTCCTGACGGGTGCCGCCACTTGTGTGAGTGGGCGCCACGCACCGTGTGACGCGCGCCGGTGCAGGGAACCCTCGTGCGATGGATACCGAAATCACCGTGCGGGTCGACGGCGTCCCACGCCGGCTGACCGTCGACACACGCACGACGCTGCTCGATGCCCTGCGGGAACGGCTGGGGGTGACGAGCCCCAAGAAGGGGTGCGACCACGGGCAGTGCGGCGCGTGCACGGTGCTGTCCGGCGGGCAGCGCGTGCTGAGCTGCCTGACTCTCGCCGTCACGCAGGCCGGCGCCCAGGTCGTCACCGCCGAGGGACTCGCCTCCGAGACCGCCACCACCGACGAAGCGCACGAACAGCGACATGAACAGCGACAACATGAGGGCACGCACGACGGCACGCACGCCGCCGGCCGCTGCCTGCACCCCGTGCAGCGTGCCTTCATCGACTGCGACGCCTTCCAGTGCGGCTACTGCACCCCCGGCCAGGTCGTTTCCGCCGTCGGGATGCTCGACGAGTTCGCCAGGGGCTGGCCGAGCGCCGTTACCAGCGGTACCGAGGCGCCACGGCTCGACCGCGCCGAGGTGGCCGAGCGGATGAGCGGCAACCTGTGCCGCTGCGCCGCCTACGTCAACATCGTGCCCGCGGTGCAGCAGGCCGCCGAGGCATCCGCCGCGAGGACGTCTGAGGGCGCGGCCGGTACGGGGGTGGCCCGGTGAAGCCGTTCGACTACCGGCACCCGGCCGACGCCGCGGCCGCCGTGCGCACCGTCGCCGCCGACCCTGACGCCGTCTACCTCGGCGGCGGCACGAACCTCGTGGACCACCTCAAGCTGGGCGTGGCCGAACCCGACCTCGTCGTCGGCGTCACCGACCTGCTGCCCGCCGAGATCGAGGAGCTCGGCGGCGGCGCCCTCAGGATCGGCGCGGGCGTCAGCAACAGCGAGCTCGCCGCGCACCCCCGGGTGCGCGAGTGGTTTCCCGTCCTGTCCCAGGCGCTGCTGTCGGGCGCGTCCGGGCAGCTGCGCAACATGGCCACCACCGGCGGCAACCCGCTGCAACGCACCCGCTGCGTGTACTTCCAGGACGTCACGACGCCGTGCAACAAGCGCACGCCCGGCTCGGGTTGCTCCGCGATCGGGGGCTGGACCCGCTACCACGCGATCCTCGGCGCGTCCGACCAGTGCATCGCGGTCCACCCGTCCGACATGGCCGTCGCGATGGCCGCGCTCGACGCGCAGGTGCGCGTGCTCGGCCCGGACGGCGAGCGCATCATCCCCTTCACCGACCTGCACCGTCTGCCCGGCGACACGCCGGAACGCGACACCGTGCTCGAACACGGCGAGCTGATCACCGCGATCGACCTGCCGGCCCAGACGATCGCCCGCCGATCCGCGTACCGCAAGGTGCGCGACCGCGCTTCCTACGCGTTCGCGCTGGTCAGCGTGGCCGCCGCACTCGACGTCAAGGACGGCGTGATCGCCGACGCGCGCATCGCGTTCGGCGGCGTCGCGCACAAGCCGTGGCGCGCACACCGCGCCGAGGAGGCGCTGCGCGGCGCCGCCGCCTCGGACAGCAGCTACCGCGCCGCAGCCGACGCCGAACTCGCCGACGCCCGGCCCGCCGAGGGACTCGAAGGCGGCAACGCGTTCAAGATCCCCCTGCTGCGCCGCACGCTCACCGCCACCCTGCGCGACCTGGCCCGAGAGGACGCCTGATGACCTTCCTGAGCGACACCGAGGCCATCGGCCGCGACCTGCCACGCCGCGACGGGGCCGCCAAGGTGCTCGGCTCCGCCACCTACGCCTTCGAGACCCCGCTGGACGGCGCGGTCCACCTGCACCCGGTCCAGTCCACGATCGCCCGCGGCCGTGTCACCGAACTGGACACCACCGCCGCCGAGGCGCTCGACGGCGTGCTCGCCGTGCTCACCCCCGGCACCGCCGAGCGCCTCGCCTCCACCGATGACAGGGAGCTCGCGGCCCTCCAGGACGAGGAGGTGGGCTTCCGCGGCCAGATCGTCGCCGCCGTGATCGCCGACAGCTCCGAGGTGGCGCGGCACGCCGCCGCGCTCGTCCGCGTCGGCTACGAACAGGCCGCACACGAGACCGAGTTGCGGGCCGACCGCGACGACCTGTACACGCCGGAGTCGGTGAACCCCGACTTCCCGAGCGACACCGCGGAAGGCGACGTCGACGCGGCGATGGCGGCCGCCGAGGTGACCGTCGACGAGACGTACACCACCGCGATGTACCACAACAACCCGATGGAACCGCACGCCACGACGGCCCTGTGGGACCCCGACGGCGACGGCTTCCTCACTCTGTGGGACTCCACGCAGGGCGTCCACCCGACGCGCACCACCATCGCGTCGGTGTTCGGCCTCGATGAGGACCGTGTCCGCGTCGTCTGCCCGTACGTCGGCGGCGGGTTCGGCTCGAAGGGGCAGCCGCACGTCCATGTGGTGCTCGCCGCGCTGGCCGCGCGCGCCCTGCCGGGCAGGCCCGTACGGCTGGCCCTGACCCGCCAGCAGATGTTCTCCCTCGCGGGCCACCGCACCCCCACCATCCAGCGGTGCAGGCTCGGCGCCGACAAGGCCGGCACGATCACCGCCCTCGCCGTCGACGTCGTCGAACGCACCTCCCGCATCAAGGAGTTCGCCGAGCAGACCGGCCTGCCCGCGCGCACCATGTACGCCTCGCCCAACCGGCGCACCACGCACCGGCTCGCCGCCCTCGACGTCCCCGTGCCGTCCTGGATGCGCGCCCCCGGCGAGTGCCCCGGCATGTTCGGGCCCGAGGTCGTGATGGACGAGCTGGCGGAGCGCCTCGGCATGGACCCGATCGAGCTGCGCATCCGCAACGAGCCCGACGTCGAGCCCGGCTCCGGCAAGCCCTTCTCCAGCCGCAACCTCGTCGGCTGCCTGCGCGAGGGCGCGTCGCGCTTCGGCTGGTCCGAGCGCGACCCGCGGCCCGGCGTGCGCCGCCGCGGCGACTGGCTGGTCGGCACGGGCGTCGCGTCGTCCACGTACCCGGTGAACCGGATGGCGCAGTCGACCGCCACGATCCGCCTCGAAGGCGACTGCTACGTCACCGAGATCGGCGCGGCCGACCTCGGCACCGGTACGTGGACGACGCTGCCGCAGATCGCCGCGGACGCGCTCGGCGTGCCGGTCTCGCGGGTTGAGGTGCGCATCGGCGACACCGACCTGCCGATGGCGTCGGTGGCCGGCGGATCCTCCGGCACGACGACGTGGGGCTCGGCCGTCGTCGAGGCGGCGCGCGCCTTCCGCGCCAGGTACGGCACCGAGCCGCCGGACGGCGCGGAGGCGACGGGCAGCGTCGGCGACCCCGACCAGAAGTACGCGAAGCACGCCTACGGCGCGCAGTTCGTCGAGGCGCACGTCAACGTGGACACCGGCGAGGTGCGCGTGCCGCGCCTGCTCGGCGTGTTCGCCGCAGGCCGCATCATCAACCCGCGCACAGCGCGCTCCCAGTTCATCGGCGGGATGACGATGGGCCTGTCGATGGCGCTGCACGAGGACAGCGTGCTCGACCCGCGCACCGGCCACGTCGTCAACCACGACCTCGCCGAGTACCACATCACCGCCAACGCCGACGTCGACGTGGTCGAGGCGCACTGGCTCACCGAGCACGACCCGCACGTCAACGCCATGGGGTCGAAGGGCATCGGGGAGATCGGCATCGTCGGCACGGCGGCCGCGGTGTCGAACGCGGTGTGGCACGCCTGCGGTGTGCGGGTGCGTGACCTGCCGGTCACGCTGGACAAGCTGCTGCCCGCACTGGAGTAGCCGACCGTGGCCGACCCGGGCTCAGGCCCGGGCTTCGGCCCGGCTCAGGCCCGCGCGCCGACCCGGGCTCAGGCCCGGGCGAGCCAGTCCTCGTAGTGGGTCGGGGCGAGTCGGGCGCCGCGGTTCGTCAGGACGTCGCCCCGGACCGCGGCGAACATGCCGGCCGCGCCGTCGGTGACGACGCCGCGCCCGTCGCCCTTGGCGGCCAGGGTGATCCGGCCCAGCTCGTCCAGCGGGTAGACGTCGGGACCCGCCACGTCGACGGTGCCGTTCAGCGGAGCGCCCGCGGCGACCTCGCTGACGGCCGCGGCCACGTCCGCCGCGGCGATCGGCTGGATCGGCGTGCTGGGCAGGCGGACGGTGTGGTCGTCCGAGGTCCAGGAGAGCACCTCCTGCACGAACTCCATGAACTGCGTGGCGCGCACGATCGAGTACGGGATCGGCCCGGCCTTGAGGATGTCCTCCTGGAGCACCTTCGCCCGGTAGTAGTCCAGGTCCTGCGCCTGGTCGACGCCGACGATGGACAGGACGACGAAGTGCCGGACGCCGGCCTTGCCGCTCGCGGCGAGCAGGTTGTCCATCGACGTCCGGAAGAACCCGGCCGACGCGTCGTCGAACGTGGGGGAGTTCGTCAGGTTGACGACCACCTCGGCGCCGTCGACGGCCTGGTCGAGGCCCTTCCCGGTGAGGATGTCCACCCCGGTCGACAGGGAGTGCGGCGTCGCACGGTGCCCTGCCGCGTTGAGATCGTCCACGACACGGGACCCGATGAGCCCCGTTCCTCCGATGACTGCGCACTGCATGGCTCGGCCCTTCGTCATCCGGCGCGCGGCACGTGCCGTTCGCGGCTTTCCCTCACCGTACCGCTGATCCTGGACATTGGATATCCAGGATCGTTGATGTCGGGGTTTTGTCGCCGAGGTTCACTCGAAGACGCGGTTCAGTCGAAGACGGCCCGCAGCACGTTCCTCATGGCCGGGGTCGCGTCGAGTTCGGTGCGGATGCCCGCCAGGGTCTGGGCCGCGAGCGCCTCGCGCCATGCCTGGTCGGCACGGTGCATGGCGGCCTTCACCGCGCACGCGCCCGTGGGCGGCGGCGAGAGCTCGCCGATCCTGCCGGAGCATCGGATCTCGGTGCAGTGGAACAGCTCGGTCTCGCCCTCGATCGCCTCGACGACGTCGAGCAGAGTGATGTCCTCGAGCGGCCTGGCCAGCCGGAACCCGCCCCGGGGGCCGGGTACGGACGCGAGCAGGCCCGCCTTCGTGAGCTGCTGCAGCTGCTTGCTGAGATAGGGGGCCGGGAGCCCGTGGGCTTCGGCGAGCCGGCCGTTGCCCAGCGGTCCGCCTCCCGTCATGTCCAGGTTGAGCAGCGTGTGGAGGGCCCACTCGACGCCCTTGCTCATGCGCATGATGCGAATATTGTATGTCCCCGACCTGCGGCGGGGCTCAGTCGCTGCGGACGAACCGCCTACCGGTCGCCGCCACCCAGCATGCGGCGCAGGCGTCCGGGCTCGCGCGGGGCGCGCGGTGGACGGACGACGATGTTGCCGCCCGCCATCTCGCCGGTGACGATGACGCGGTGCACGACCGGCGCGTGCGGATCACGGTCCTTCACGTTGCGGTGCACGACCGAGCCGCCACGGATCTCCACCTCCTCGGCGTCCACCGCGTAGCCGTCGGGGACGACCAGCCGCAGGTTGCCGCCGCGCATGTCGATCTCCACCTCGGTGACGGGCTCCCGCACTGCGGCCGACGTGAAGTCCAGCAGGACATTGCCGCCCGCCACCTCGAACTCCATGCGGCGCGGCACCACCCAGGCGCCCTCGTACCGCACGTTCCCGCCCTCCCGGTGGACCCGTGCGACGTCCCTGGCCGGGGCCTGCTCGGCCAGGGCCTTCGCCTGGCCCTGCAGATCGGCCACGAGCGGGGCCAGCTCGCCGTACGTCCGCGCCGCGAAGCAGCTCTCCAGCCGCTCCTCAAGCTCTTCCAGGCTCAGCCGCCCGTCACCCGCCGACACCCTCAGCACCTCGGCGACCTGCTCCCGGTCGTCGTGCGAGACCCGCTGATCCGGCTGTGCCCCACCCGTCCACCGCACCGGCTCCTGACTCATGCCCGGCACCCTATACGCAACGCACGGACGGCGGGGGCCGGATAGTCCCGGGTCAGCGCGGTGAGCGACGGGCCGCCGTCGGGCTGGAGGAGGGGGCCCGCCTGGTGGCGGACGGGGATCGGGATGCGGTGGTGCGCCCGCCGCCCCGCACCGTTGAACGCGCGCTGGGCGTGGGAGGGGCCTTCGTGGGACCGGGGGCGGTGGCCCCGGACGCCGAGGGTGACGGCACAGAGGGCGACGGCGGCGAGGGTGAGCGCGTCGCGGAGGGGCCCGGCGCGGACGGGCTGCCCGCGGCCGGCGGCGCGAGCGGGACGGCCGGAGGCGTGGGCGTGCCGGGGCCCGACAGGAGCATCGGCACCGCGACGAGCGCGGCGACGGCACACGTCAGGCCGGCTCCGGCGGCGGCGCGCACCGTCCTGCGCCGGGCCGCGCCCCTGCGGATCGTCTCGAACCGGCCGGAAGGCGCGGCGAGTTGATCGGAGGGTGGTCGCAGGATGACGGCGAGCGGGTCGTCGGGCCCGAACTCCGGGCCGTCGTCGTCATCGTGCGTGATCAAGACTTCTCCTCAGGTGGGCGCGGAGCAGTTCTCTGGCCGCGTGGAGATCGGCCTTGACGGTTCCTTCCTTGCGTCCTGTCAGCCGGGACACCTCGAGGATCGGCATGTCAGCGTAGTAGTGCAGCAGGATCGGGACGCGCAGCCGCTCGGGCAGCGACTGCACGAGCAGCCGGACCGACGGGTCGGCCTGCTCGTTGCTCGGCAGCAGGGCGGCCTCGGTGGTGGCACGGTGCACGGCCCTGCGCTCGCGCTCCAGCTTGCGCCAGTGGTCACGTACCAGGTTGGCCGCGGTGACGTAGAGGAACCCGCGCGGCTCCGCCACCGCCGTCCATCGCGCCCAGAGCCGGGTGAACGCCTCCGAGGCGATCTCGTGGGCCGTCTCGTCGTCGTCGACGAGACGCGTGCACCAGCCGGCGAGGCGCGGGTAGAGGGCGGCGAACAGCTCGGACGCGGCCTTCTCGCGGGACCGTTTCAACGTTCTCCAGAGTCGGTGGGGACGGCTCGGTCGTGCTCGTGGGGCTCTCGGGGGAAGAGCCGGGCCGACCGGTGCCCGTTCCCTGGCCCGGAAACGGACACCGGCGGCCCGCGCCTCAGGAAGCGGTCGGCACCAGATCGGCGAAGACGATCACGTTGTCGCGGTATCCGTCACCGCTGCGCGGGCCGCCGCAGGTGATGAGCCGCAGCTCGGGGCGGTCGACGTCCCCGTACACGGCGTCGGTCGGAAACCGCGACTTGGCGACCGTCCGCACGGAGCGCGCGGCGAACACCGCGTCCTTGCCGTCCTCCAGGCGTGCGACGATCCTGTCGCCCTCGTGCACCTGCGCGAGGTGGCGGAAGACGCCGTCCCCATACGCGCCGACCGTGACGTGGGCGAGGATCACCGACGGCCCGACCTGGCCGGGCGTCGGCGAGTTCCGGTACCAGCCGGCCCGGTCGTGCGACGTGATCGGCGGCACCTGGACGGTGCCGTCCGCGGCGAGTCCAAGACGCATGACGGGCGTGTCGACGCCGATGGACGGTATCTCCAACCGCACGGGCACGGAACGCGCGAGCGCGTGCACGGTCGCGGTCGTCGCCCGTCCGGCCGGGGCCGGCGCGCTCGCCGAGTGCCCCGCGGTGACACGATGCCCCGGCGCCGGGGCCCCGCAGCCGACGGCCCCGCCGGCCACGAGCACCGACGCCAGGGCCGCGGCGGCGAACGCGCGCCTGGCGGGCCCTGAGGGCAGCGTCATGCCCCGGTCGCCCTCCGGCGGCGCACGACGAAGACGGCGGCGCCCCCGACGGCGAACGCGGCGGCCGCGCCCCCGCCGACAAGCCCGCCCTGGCTCGCGGAGTGCGCGGAGGACGCCACCACTCCGGTGTCGGCCGCGCCCTTCGGCACGACGGAGACCTGGCCACGCCGCGAGTCACGGGTGGGCGCGGCGCTGGGTACAGCGCTCGGTGCCTTGGTGGCGGCAGCCCGGCTCGACGGTGACTGCCGCGCGGGCGCGGGGGTCGCCGCCTTCGTCGGGCTCGTGTGCGACGCACGGCTGGGTACGGGGCTCGCCCCATCGGCAAACGCGGGCACGGCACCCGCGACCACGGCGGCGCACGCGAGTGCCGTGGCGCTGAGGACAGTTCGGCGCATGAATCGCTCTCTTTCGTTCGGCCCACCCGCAGCGGCCTCGGCCGGCGGGCTGGGCGGGAGATCGAGAGGAGAGACGAGGCAGCGTCACACCACGTTGTAAAGAGCCGGCAAAGTCGACGGGATGTCGTGCGGAGTGCTGCGACAGAGGGCGGCGATCTACGCTTGGTTTGCCGTTTTTGGTCCGCCGCCGAACGGGGCTCGAACTTGTTCGGGTTTTCTCCTGTTCACGGCATGTCCGTGGGCCTGTGGTCTGATCCTGCGGGAAGGAGTGGCGCGGCGGTGGAGGCCGGATCATGGAACAGGTCGAGCACTGGGTCCAACGAGACGTGTTCGCGGCGGTGACGGCGTTCCGTACCGAGCTGTACGCGTCCCTACTCGCCCGGGGCGCGGCCCTCTGCACCCGTGCTTCCTCGCCCAATCGGTTGGATCACCGCAGCGTCGTGAGACGGGGTCAGGGGAGACCAGAAGAACGCAACCGTTGCCAGGTGGTTGCTCAGCGCTACAAAACAGCTGACTGTAGCTACACGAGAACAGGGCCGATACGGCAATCTCGCACCCTCGCACGGGCCGCCGCCCTCGATATCGACGGCACATGGTCATGGACCTGCTGATCAGACCCGCTGCCGGTCAGGGGTGGGTGAAGGCCGTCTGGAGGAGGTCGGCGAGGAGGGCCGCGCAGGAGCCGTCGGGGTCGAGGTCGGGGTCGTAGATGGTGAGGTTGAAGCCTACGCACCGTTCCGACCGCACCAAGGTCCGTAGCAGCGGGACGAGTTCGTCGGGCAGGAGCCCGCCGGGGTCGGGGCTGTCGACGGCGGGCATGACGGACGGGTCCAGCACGTCGGCGTCCAGATGCACCCAGAACCCCTCGGTCACGGGCACTTCAAGAGTCTGCAGAACCGCGCCCCCCAGTTCCTCGGCGCCCCGCTCCCGGATCTCCCCGACCGTCGCGTTCGGGATCTTCAACTCCGTGAGCTCGGTCCGCTCCGCGTCGTAGTCCCGGATTCCGAAGACCCGCACGTCCTCGTCTCTGATATACGGCTGCAGCCCTTCGAGATCCGTCAGGTCGACCTGGCCGCGGCCGGTAGCGATGGCCAGCTCTTCGCCACCCGCGGCACCGATACGGTCGGAGTTCCCGGGGTGCCGGAAGTCCGCCGATCCGTCGATGACGGCGAGTCCGTATCGCCCGATGCGGCGGAGGGCGAGCGAGGCGCCGAGCTGGATGGAACAGTCCCCGCCCAGGACGATCGGGAAGGCCCCTGCCCGGATGTGGTGCTCGATGCGGTCGGCGAGCTTGCAGGTGTACGTGGCGATCGCGGCAGCGTTGAACACGCCGTCGCCCTCCCTCCAACCGCCGCGGTCGTAGCGGGGCGGCACAACGACTCCCCCCTCGTACGCCCCGAGCCGTTGCACCAGCCTCTGCTCGCGCAGCGCGCCTGCCAGCTTGTAGCACCCGGGCACGGTTCCTTCGGCGGGCGGTCGGAGGCCGAGGTTGGACGGAGCGTCAATGACGACGATGCGGCGCATCCGGCCATTCTGACCGCGCGGGGCGGCGTGGGCCACGGCATTGCACCACCTGCGGAACCAGCGCCGGGAGCCACCCGCGGCGCCGGCGAGCACCACGGGTGTGAGCAGGCGTGCGGCCATCCGCTTGGTGGTGGGCCGGCCCACTGCTGTAGCGGCGTAGCCCGGCCAGTATCTGGTGGGCCACTTCGTGATGGGCCCGTACGCCATCGTCATCCGTCGTCATCCCTCGTCGCCCGGCGGTCAGGCGTCCAGGGGACGCCAGGCGGGTCCATCGCCGTCCCGCCGGACATGTCCGAACACCACGTCCGCGAAGTGGTTGCCGAAGCCGATCGTGTCGGGCTCTCCCAGCTCGGCTACGAGACGTCGGCGATGGGTGGCGGACCGGATGGGGTCGTGGTCGAAGGCCGAGGACCATGCGGGGTGCTCGACCTGGATCGGTGAGTGCATGGCGTCGCCGAAGGCGATCAGCCGCTGCTTGCCCGATGCGATGACGTATTCAGCATGTCCGGACGTGTGACCGGCGGTGATCCGCATACGTACTCCCGGGAAGATCTCCTGCCCGTCCGCCACCGTGCGGACGCGCGGGGCCAGACCGGCGATCTCCTTGGCCATGCCCTGCGCCTCCAGCAAATTGTGCTGGGCCCATTCCGGTTCGGACACCAAGTAGTGGGCATGGGTGAACGCGAGCTGGTCACCACCCGGGGCAGGATGCCAGGCCCAGCCGACGTGATCGGGGTGCAGGTGAGTGAAGGCCACCGCCTCGATCTCCTCGGGCCTACGGCCGATTTTTGCCAGGCTGTCCAGGACCGCACCCCCATGGATCGCGCCGCGCGGCCCGTCCGCCTCGGGCGGCCAGGACTGCGGCCCGAACCCCGCGTCGATCAGCAGTGCGCGGTCGCCGTTCTCCACCAGCAGGCCACCGATGCTCGCCACCAGGTTGCCGCACTCGCCCAAGAACTCGGGTCGGGCGGCCCACACCTCGCTGGTGGTGTCGGGGAACATAGCGCGCGGCTTGAGCTGCACCGCCCCGTCCGGTACGTAGGACACCCTTATGTCGCCCAGCCGTACCGAGCGGATACCCGCCGGCCGGTTCAGCCGCTCGCCCTGCTCAACCGCGGGATACGCCATGGTCCCTCGCTCCTTCTTCGGTATCGGGTCGTCGCCGACATCGAGTGGGCGCCGACGACTTGACCATAAGCATCAAATTAGAATCATGCAAGCTTAAAATGTTATGGCTTGATGGATTTGGTAGGGTGGGTTGCATGACGAAGCTCCCCGAGCCGCAGGCCATCGCCGAGCGAGAGGTGTGTGGCCTGGTGAACGGACTGGCCCAGCAGATCGCCGATCATGTACGCGGACGCGCCGTTGCGCTGGGCCTCACCGCGGCCCAGGCAACCGCGCTGCGGGAGATGACCGGGCCGATGACCATGCGAGAGCTCGCCGAACGCATGAGCTGCGAGCCCTCCAACACCACCTTCGTCATCGACAAGCTTGAGAAACAGGGCCTGGTCGAACGGCGCGCGCACCCCACCGATCGCCGCGCCAAGCAACTCGTCCTCACAGCCGAGGGCGGTTCCCTCCGTGAACAGCTCCTCGAACTGCTCGCCCAGGACTCACCGCTGGGCGGCCTCACACCGCAGCAGCAGCGCGTCCTTCATGACTTGCTTGAGCAAGCCATCATTCGTCCGTGAAGCCGCGGTTGGCTGAACCCGCTGGCTCTCATTCCTCCTGTCCTCGTGTAGGTCGCCCGCACCTGGTTCGCCCGCCGCATCGCGCCCGCATCCAGGTCGGCGCCGCTCTTGGTGACCAGGTCCAACTGCTCGCTCCACAGCCGAACCCGCTCCCGCCCACGCCGATCACGGGAGGCAGCAGCGACATCGCTTCCTATTTCGAGCGGGAGTTCCTGGCGGGGGCGGATGGGATGAGGTCCGTGACCGGGCCGGCTCCCATTGGTGGTCCACGATGCGCCTGGCCGGCCGTGAGGCGCTGCACCGCAGTGCGGTCCACCTCGTCCGCGGCACGGTCCCCACCATAAGTGAGCTCTTGCTGCACTCGCCGATTTCCCGCACCTACCTGCTGCCCGAGGCCGACGGCCCGCTCCCGGGCGCCCAGGTTCTCACCGAGGCCGGCGTGTCCGTCGTCGCGATTCCGGACTGCGGACACAACATCATGCTGGACAATCCGGAGGTCTTCGCGGGCGCCACCGCGGCCGCGCTCGCGGCCTGAGACGTCGGGGCGACCGCCCATCAGGCGTAGTCCGCGTCAGTGCTGGACGCCGGGCCCGGCCTCGCGCGTACGGGCACGGATGTCCGCCGCGTACCTGGACACGTCCTCCGGTGCGAGGGCTGGTGGTACGGGGTGCAGGCCACGGCACGCCGGGCACTCACCACCGCTCAGCGCCGCCGCCGAACGCGGCGTCCCGCAGCGGGAACACTCCAGGATGCGCAGTGCCATGCGCTCGCGCCCCGCCCCCGACTCTGGCACGTCACCATCGGAGGGCGGTGCGATCTCGGGCGGCAGCCGCCTGGTGAGGCGCGAGCGGGCGAACGAACCGGGGCGCGCCACCCCCGTCGCGGGCAGCCCACTCGTGAGGGCGCAGAGGACCTGCTCCTGGCTCGCGCCTCGCCTGAGCCACTCGGCCGCGAGCGGCTCCAGGTCAACGCACTCCTGGGCGGACAGCCCCATGGCGGGATGCGCACGGCCCACCGAGGCGAGGACCAAGTAGGCGGGTGACAGCTCCACACCCACGGCTTCGGGAGGTACGGCGGCGACGGTTGGCGCATCCTCCGCAGGGGCGGCTGCGACGGCGATGGCCGTGGCTTCCGCAATCACCGGAGGATCGGAGGACACCGACCGCCCCTCGTCCTGCTTCACCTCACCGGCGGTGAACGCTTCCCACCACGCGTCCTCGCGCGCGGTGCGCGAGAAGTACGTGCGGGTCACCCAGCGCGCACCGTCGGGGCCTACGAACTGCTCGCGGCCACGCCGCAGGTGCCCGGCGCGCTGGATGCGTGTGAGGGCCGTACTGAGCGCGCACTGGCCGTAGTTCATGACCTTCGCCAGCATCTTCACCGAGATGTCAGCACCTTCGGGCAGACGGTCGATGAACGCGGCGATCTCGGCCTCGCGGCGCGGCAGGCCACGGAAGTCGTCACGGGAACGCGCCCGTTGACCAGGCGCGGTTCGCTTGCCGTACCCGGGACTCGCCATCGGGTGCTGAGGGACGTGCGGAGGAGGCGGGGCAGCACTAAGCTTCGCTTCAGCCATGGGATCGGCCTTTCTCGATCTTCGTGGTCAGGCCCCCACAGGTGTTGCTAGCGCCTGGTGGGGGCTGAAGTTTGTCTGAAGCAAGCTAATGTGCCGTCACGCCCTGTGGCAAGCCGATCGCGGAAAGTCAACACCACAGGTGGGTGGGGAGGGGTGGTGGGTGGGTCAAACAACCCAACCGATCCTCACAAGCATCGCTCGAAGATCGCCGCTTGAGCTCCGGGCGGTCGAGGGGACGGCGAACCCGCAGGTCACACGGCCTGGCCGCGCACCGTCCGCTCATAACCCGAGCCCCAAGCCCCGAGATCCGAGTGCCACACGCGAGGCAGGCGGCCCGCATGGCCCGACGGCGCGTCAGGCGGGCTGTTCGGGCTCGATCCGCACCGTGACGCCCACCCGCAGGCCCCACTCGGCCATGGCGCCCGCCTCCGCCTCCAGCACATGCCGGGCCCTGAGCCTCGGTAGTGGCAGCCTGCCGGGGTGCAGTGTCTGCGTCCCCAATACCCGCATGCGGCGGTCGAGATAGGCCACGTCGATGGCGAACCGCATTCCGAAGGTGTGCACACTTCCGCACGGCGTCAGCAGCAGCGCTCCGTCGATCCCGTCCCGCCCGAGCAGCCCGCGCCGCCGTGTGCGGTAAGAGGCGGCGATCTCCACAGCCACGGGCCGCCCGGGCTCCGAGCCCGTCTCCACGGTCAACGTCCCTCTGCCGTCCCGCCATCCGCCCATGCGGCCACGCTAACGGCAACAGTGGCAGGCCGGGCTGACCCGTGAGAGGTGGTCATTCGCAGTGCCATCACTCTTGGTAGCCATCCGTGCGTAACCTGTGAAGCGACGTGTTCGTCCCGACGAGGCGAGTGGGTGTGCGGTGCAGGAAGAAGCGGACATGCACGACGGGTCGATCGACCCGGACGACGACGAGTCAGGCGCGGTGATCGCCGCTGTCGGACGTCAGTTGAAGCTGTGGCGGGAGAGCGCGGGTCTCAGGCCGAAGGAGTTCGGCGTGGCGATCGGGTACGGCGAGAACCTCGTCTACAAGGTGGAGGCGGGCAAACGCATCCCGCGTCCGGAGTACCTCGACATGGCGGACGAAGTCCTCGGCGCCAGCGGCAAGATCGCGGCGATGAAGAGGGACGTGCGAGAGGCGCGGTACCCGAAGAAGGTCCGCGATCTGGCCAAGTTGGAGGCGGACGCCGTCGAGTTGGGCGCCTACCTCAACCACAACTTGCACGGTCTGCTTCAGACGGAGGAGTACGCAAGGGCGTTGTTCGACATGCGGCGGCCATCGCTGGGCTCTGACGACTTGGAGAGGTTCGTCGGGGCGCGCATGGCGCGGCAGCGCATCGTGGACAGGGCCCCCTTGGTGACGCTCACCTTCGTCCTGGAAGAGGTCACGCTACGACGCCCGATCGGCGGCACAATGGTTCTGCGGAAGCAACTCGAACACCTGATGGGCATCGCGCAGCGCAGGAACGTCGTGATCCAGGTGATGCCCACGACGACGGAGGACCATGCGGGCATGGGCGGGGAGTTGGAGGTGCTGAAACTCGGTGACGGCTCGACATACGGTTACGTGGCGGGCCAGCTCACGACCCGAGTCCTTGCATACCCCAAAGACGTGCAGGTTCTCGAACTGCGCTATGGAATCATCCGATCACAGGCTCTCAGCCCGCGAGAGTCGCTGGCCTTCATCGAGAAAGTACGGGACGAGACATGAACCGCGAGCGCGATGCCCTGGAGACCCCCGGGACCCGATGGTTCAAGAGCAGTTACAGCGGGAGCAACGACAACGACTGCGTCGAGGTGGCGGCAGCCACCCACGCGGTCCTGGTGCGCGACTCCAAGAACGCCACCGGGCCGAGGCTGACCTTCGCGGCCTCCGCCTGGGTTGAATTCGTCGGCCACGCGGCTGGGCGCGAACGCTGAGCGTGCCGGGCGCATGAGCCGGCGTCGAAGCGGGCCGACGGAGACGGCGACGTGTACGTCTCGTTGATCGCCGTCGCGTTGCTCTGGGGCGCTGCCGCCGGGGCGCTGCTGCCGCGTGCCGTCTACCGCCTGTCCGTCGAGACGGGGGAGTCCTGGCGTGCTGCCTGCCCCGGTGGGCATTCGCTGGCCGGGGCGGGGGGCTGGGTCGGGTGCGCGGTCTGCGGGCGCTGCCCGCCCGGACCGACCGGGGCGCGGCGGGCTGTCGCTCCCGCCGCCGTCACCGCGTGCGCCTGCGGCGCGCTCGCCGCAGCCACCGGGCCGCGCCCCGAACTCGCCGTCTGGCTGCTTCTCGCGCCGTTCGCCGCGCTCCTCGCCGCCGTCGATCTGGCGGTACGCCGCCTGCCCGACCAGCTGACCCTGCCCCTCGCCGCCGCGACCCCCCTCCTGCTCGGTGCCGCCGCGCTCGCCCCCGCGCACGGCGGCTCCTGGCCCACCGCGCTGCTCGGCGGACTGGCCCTCGGCGCCTGCTACTTCGTCCTCTTCCTCGTCAACCCGAACGGCCTCGGCTTCGGCGACGTCAAGCTCGCCCTCCCGCTCGGCTGCGCCCTCGGCTGGTACGGCTGGCCCGTGCTCGTCGCCGGCGCGTTCGCCGGGTTCCTGTTCGGCGCGGTCTACGGCGTCGGCCTGATGGTGCTCAGGCGCGCCGGCCGGAAGGCGGCCATCCCGTTCGGGCCGTTCATGATCGCCGGAACGCTGGCCGGGCTGCTCGTCGGGGGGCTCGCAGCGTCCGGTCAGTGATGCCCTGCGTCCTGGCTCAAGGGATCAGCACCGTCTTGCCGACGGTGGCCCGGGCGCTGATCGCCGTGTGCGCGGCGGACGCCTCGGCCAGCGGGAAACGCTGCCCGACGAGCGGACGAAGACGGCCCTCTGCCGCCGCCGTCAGCGCCTCGCGGGCCCGGCGCATCTGCACCTCGGGGCCCCGATCGCCGGCCGGTGGCCCGAAGTACGACGAGACGGTGATGCCGCGCTCGGCGACCGAGGCCGGATCGAGCTGGGTGATGCTCCCGCCGGAGAATCCGAAGATGACGAACCGCCCGCCGGGAGCCAGCAGTTCGAAGGCGTCGAGTCCCGTCCGGCCGCCGACCGCGTCCAGGACCACGGTCACGCCGTCGGGAGCCGCCCGCCGCACCTGGTCGGGCCAGTCGGGCGCGGTGTAGTCGACAGCCGCGTCCGCGCCGAACTCCCGTACCAGCCTCAGCTTCTCCTCGCCTCGGGCCAGCCCGATCAGCCGCTCGGCACCGGCCGCGCGGGCGAGCTGCAGCACCAGCGTGCCGACCGCCCCGGCAGCCGACTCCACCAGGACGGTGTCGCCCTTGCCGATCCCCGCCGTCTCCAGCAGCGCCACCGCCGTGCGGCCCGTGCCGAGCAGCGACACCGCCTCGGCGCTTCCCAGCGCCTGAGGCAGCCGGTGCAGGGCGTCGACCGCGAGCACCGCACGCTCGGCGTATCCGCCACCGGCGGCGGTCTGGCCGGCCACCCGCTGCCCGACCAGCGCCCCGTCGACCCCTTCCCCGACCGAGGCGACCACTCCGGCGACCTCCCTCCCGGGCGTCCACGGCAGCTCTTTGGGCGCGACCGGTGAAACGCCCCGCAGGCCGCCGCTGCGCACTTGCGTCTCGACGAACTGGATCCCGGCGGCGGCGACGTCCACCACCACCTCGCCGGGGCCTGCCACCGGCTCAGGCACCTCCTCGATCCTGAGCTCCTCCGGGCTGCCGTACTGCCGCAACACGATCGCGCGCATGGCGGGTGTCCCTCCTCGTCGGTGACGACTCCGTGCACGACGCTAGGCGGGCCGCCCCGCCCGCTGCCTCTGGCCGCGGTCCCGTCGTCGCTCGGCCTTCGGTCCTACGACGCCCGGGCGCGCCACGGGCGGCAGGCGGCGGGCGGCAGGCGGCATGCGGCATGCGGGGCCGCGCGGCCGCGGGCCAATTCGGTCGCGTCGTGGCGAGCGTCCTGCCAGCATCGATGCCATGTCCGACACCGACCGCTCCCATCGCGAGGGCCACCGTCGCCGCTCCTTCGACGACCTCGTCTCCGAGGCCGCCACCGTGCCGGTCGACGGATGGGACTTCTCCTGGCTCGACGGCCGCGCCACCGAGGAGCGTCCCGGCTGGGGCTACGCGCGGACCGTCGCCGAGCGGATGTCCCGTGCCCGCGCCGCGCTCGACATCGAGACCGGGGGCGGCGAAGTCCTGGACTCCGTCCCGCGGTTGCCCACGCTGACCGTCGCCACCGAGTCCTGGCCGCCCAACGTGGCGCGCGCGACCGCCCGCCTCCATCCGCGCGGGGCCGCCGTCGTCGCCACGGTGGACGGCGCGCCGCTGCCGTTCGCCGACGGCGCGTTCGACCTGGTCGTCAGCCGCCACCCCGTACGCGCGCGCTGGGACGAGATCGCGCGCGTACTGGGCTCGGGCGGCACGTATCTGTCCCAGGAGGTCGGGCCCGCGTCCGTGTTCGAGCTGGTCGAGTACTTCCTCGGGCCGCAGCCGCCCGAGGTGCGGGCCGCGCGCGACCCCGGGGCCGCGCGGGACGAGGCGATCGCGGCCGGGCTCGACGTGGTGTCCCTGCGGACCGCCGCGCTGCGCACCGAGTTCTTCGACATCGGCGCCGTCGTCTACTTCCTGCGCAAGGTGATCTGGATGGTGCCGGACTTCACCGTCGAGCGGTACCGGGACCGCCTCGCCGAGCTGCACGCCGCCATCGAGCGAGACGGTCCGTTCACCGCCACGACCACCCGCTTCCTCATCGAGGCACGCAAGCCGTGAGCCGCCGGCCGAGGCCGCGCGATGCGCCGGTCAAGGCGGCAGCCCGGCGGCCCGTCGCTCCTGAGGGTGACGACACACCCGCGCCGCACCCGGCCGGTCCGGACCGCGTGAATCCGCCAGAAGCCCGGAATCGCAAGGCCACAGCGGGCATCCGGTTGCCTCCATAGCGTCAACCTTCGGCGACTTGGGTCCACGGACCCCTTACGAAGGGTTATGGTGGAAACCCCCCCCTCGGGCCGGTCCGTATTCCCCCCCACGGACCGGCCCGTTTTTTTCTGCGCGACGCGGCGCCTTTTTCTGTGCGGCGCCGCGCCGCGCACCCCGGCCGGGGTGCGCCGCGCGCCGAAGCCGCCGACCGTCAGTTCCGGCCCGCCCAGATGTTCGTGCCCTCGGTGTCCACCGCGAAGCCGTCGATCTCGCGCAGCTCCTCGTCGGTCAGCGGCGCGCCCGAGAGCGCCGCCACGTTCTGCTCGATCTGCTCCACCTTCGACGCCCCGATCAGCGCCGACGTCATGCGCGGGTCGCGCAGCACCCACTGGAGGGCCAGCTGGGCGAGCGACTGGCCGCGGCGGCGCGCGATGTCGTTCAGCCCGTTCAGCCTGCGGGTGACCTCCTCGGACAGCAGCTTCGGGTCGAGCGACTTGCCCTGGGTGGCGCGCGAGCCCTCCGGGATGCCGCCCAGGTACTTGCCGGTCAGCAGCCCCTGCGCCAGCGGGACGAAGGAGATGCACCCCATGCCGGCGTTCTCCAGCGTGTCGAGCAGGCCGTCGTCCTCGATCCAGCGGTTGATCATCGAGTACGAGGGCTGGTGGATCAGCGCGGGCACCCCCATGTCCTTGAGGATGGCCGCCGCCTTCGCCGTCGTCTCCGCCGTGTAGGAGGACACGCCGACGTACAGCGCCTTGCCGTGCTGCACGGCGGACGCGAGGGCGCCCATCGTCTCTTCCAGCGGGGTGTCGGGGTCGGGGCGGTGGGAGTAGAAGATGTCGACGTAGTCGAGGCCCATCCGCTTCAGCGAGGCGTCCAGCGAGGACAGCAGGTACTTGCGGGAGCCCCACTCGCCGTACGGGCCCGGCGTCATGCGGTAGCCCGCCTTGGTCGAGATGATCAGCTCGTCCCGGTAAGGGGCGAAGTCCTGCGCGAACAGCTTGCCGAAGTTCAGCTCGGCGGATCCGGGCGGCGGCCCGTAGTTGTTCGCCAGGTCGAAGTGGGTGATGCCCAGGTCGAAGGCTCTGCGCAGAAGCGCGCGCTGGCGATCGAGCGCGAAGTCGTCGCCGAAGTTGTGCCACAGGCCGAGGGAGACGGCGGGCAGTTTGAGGCCGCTGCGGCCCGAGCGGCGGTACTCCATGGAGTCGTAGCGCTCGTCTGCCGCGATATAGAGGGAAGAATCAGTCACACGTCTTTGCTTATCACGGACTTGTGACACACCGGGTTGGGCCCTCACGCCGCCCCCGCAGTAGTGTGACGGCTTCGGGGCCCCGCCGCGGCCCGGAGCTCCCGGCCCCTCGGCCACGGAGCCGTCCAGCCTGCCATGGCGCCCCCGCGGCCCGCGGGACGACCCCACACGCGACGGATGAGGTGGACTCGGTGAAGCTGCGCGATCTTGTGTACCGGCTCTATGCCCACCGGGTGGAGGGCCGCCTCGACCTCTCCCAGGGACCCAAGCACATCGGCGTCATCCTCGACGGGAACCGCCGCTGGGCCAAGGCGTCGGGCGGCACCACGGAGCAGGGCCACAAGGCGGGCGCCAGCAAGATCCAGGAGCTGCTCGGCTGGTGCTCCGAGACCAATGTCGAGGTCGTCACCCTCTGGCTGCTGTCCACCGACAACCTCGACCGTCCCGAGCGTGAGCTCGTCCCGCTGCTCGGCATCATCGAGGACGCCGTGCGCGACCTGGCGGCCGATGGCCGCTGGCAGGTCCACCACGTGGGCACGCTCGACCTGCTGCCCGGCGGCACCCAGCTCGTGCTGAAGGAGGCCGAGCAGGCCACCGTCGGCAACAAGGGGATACTGGTGAACGTCGCCGTGGGCTACGGCGGCCGGCAGGAGATCGCGGACGCCGTACGCTCGCTCCTGCACGACCACGCCGCGCGCGGCACCTCGTACGACGAGCTGGCCGAGATCGTCGACATCGACATGATCTCCTCGCACCTCTACACCCGCGGCCAGCCCGACCCCGACCTGGTCATCCGCACCAGCGGCGAGCAGCGCCTCTCCGGCTTCATGCTGTGGCAGAGCGCCCATTCGGAGTACTACTTCTGCGACGTCTTCTGGCCCGCGTTCCGAAAGGTCGATTTTCTGCGCGCCCTGCGCGACCACGCGGCCCGCCACCGGCGCTACGGCGTCTGACCGCACCCCTTGGGGCGTAAGGCGTCCGGCCGGTTCCGGCCCCCCCCCGCCCCGGCCCGCCCCGACACGCAACCCGGGCGCTGGGCCATCCGGCGTTCACGCACTGTACGGCCCTCGCCTTGGCATGGCGGCGCACGGAAGAGGGAATACCCCCAGCAGGTCGATGTCCGGAAAGCACTGACCGGCCCGCACGGGCAGGTCGTCGGACGTCGTTCTCAGCGGTCGGCAGGCAGCCGGCCGCCCGGGAGGCCCTGTGCACCAGGACGACCGTGCGGTGAGACGTACGGGCGACGTGGAGGGCCGGCGCTCGGCCCACGCAGGGGCCAGGAGCCCGGTCCACCCGCCCGCGACGCCGTCGCATCCCCGACCTCATCCGAGGGGGTACGTCCTTCCGTGGTGACCAGCACGAAGCGCCGCTCCGACCGGCGCACATACGTACTCGACACCAGCGTCCTGCTGGCCGACCCAGGTGCCATGTCCCGCTTCGACGAGCACGAGGTCGTGCTCCCGATCGTGGTGATCACGGAACTGGAGGCCAAGAGGCACCACCCCGAGCTCGGGTACTTCGCCCGCCAGGCGCTGCGGCTGCTCGACGACTTCCGCATCCGCTTCGGGCGCCTCGACGCCCCCCTGCCGATCGGGGACATGGGCGGCACGCTCCGCGTCGAGCTCAACCACTCGGACCCGGGGGTGCTGCCCGCCGGGTTCAGGCTGGGGGACAACGACTCCCGGATCCTCGCGGTCGCGCGCAACCTCCAGGCCGAGGGGTACGACGTCACGGTCGTCTCCAAGGACCTGCCGCTGCGCATCAAGGCCTCGTCGGTGGGCCTGCTCGCCGAGGAGTACCGCGCCGAACTGGCCGTCACGGACTCCGGCTGGACGGGCATGAGCGAACTGCCGCTCTCCGGCGAGCAGGTCGACCTCCTCTTCTCCGAGGAGTCGCTGTACGTGCCCGAGGCGGCCGAGCTCCCCGTGCACACGGGCCTCGTGCTCCAGTCCGAGCGCGGCAAGGCGCTCGGCCGCGTCACGCCCGACGGCAACGTGCGCCTGGTGCGCGGCGACCGCGAGGCGTTCGGCATCCGGGGGCGCAGCGCCGAGCAGCGCATCGCCCTCGACCTGCTGCTCGATCCCGACGTCGGCATCGTCTCGATGGGTGGCAGGGCCGGTACGGGCAAGTCGGCGCTCGCGCTGTGCGCCGGCCTCGAGGCCGTGCTGGAGCGCAGGCAGCACAAGAAGGTCATGGTTTTCCGGCCCCTGTACGCGGTCGGCGGGCAGGAGCTCGGCTACCTGCCGGGCACCGAGGCCGAGAAGATGAGCCCGTGGGCGCAGGCCGTGTTCGACACGCTGTCGTCGTTCGCGGGCCGCGAGGTGATCGAGGAGGTGCTCGGCCGCGGCATGCTGGAGGTGCTGCCGCTCACGCACATCCGCGGCCGCTCGCTGCACGACGCGTTCGTCATCGTCGACGAGGCCCAGTCCCTGGAGCGCAACGTCCTGCTGACGGTCCTGTCGAGGATCGGGTCGGGCTCGCGCGTCGTGCTCACCCATGACGTCGCCCAGCGCGACAATCTGAGGGTGGGTCGCTACGACGGCGTCGTGGCCGTCGTGGAGAAGCTGAAGGGGCACCCGCTCTTCGCGCACATCACGCTGACGCGCTCCGAGCGTTCGCAGATCGCCGCGTTGGTGACGGAGATGCTGGAAGACGGACAAATCTGAGCGCTGACAGCACCGCGCCGCCCGGCGAGCCGAAGAGCTTAGCCGGGCGGCGTCATGCTGTGCTGTATTTCCACCAAATCCGTTGGGGCAAACGGGGTGTGAGCTTTCCCACGCAACTGGGAATTGCCCTGCGGCGTCGCCTTCCGGCAGAGTCTTGCTTCCGTCAGGCCCCGCATGCGGCACTCGGGCACCACGCGGTTCGGTGCTCTCCACAACTCAACACAAGGCGCCGCATGCCGCCCGCGTAACACGCGGCAGTCCCCCGGGACTGCCCACCGGGCCCGTGCCTCCCGTGACCCAGCAAAGCGGAGGCCAGTGCGAGGGGCACGATTCGCGCCCGCGGGGTCACCGTGCGGGCGATGCTGGAAGGACACCGTGTGAGCCCGATCTCGGTCCGGGGATTCGCAGTGGCATCGGCCACCGCGGTCACCACTGTCGGCGCCGTCGTGGGAGTTGCCTCGGGCGACCCGCAGCACGCGAGCGACAACGTCGAGACGACCGCTTCGGACGCAACGCTGCTGTCGGACATCCCCACGGGGGAGCAGGCGCAGGTGCAGACCGCGTCGCTCGCGCAGCAGGCCAGTGCCCAGGCCGCGGCGGCCGACCAGGCCGCTCAGAAGTCCGCCGAAGAGGCGGCACGCGTCCAGGCCGCCCACGACGCCAAGGCGAAGAAGCAGGCCGCCGACGACAAGGCCGCGGCAGCCAAGAAGGCCGCGGCAGCCAAGAAGGCCGCCGAAGAGGCGAAGAAGCAGCAGGAGTCCATCACCTCCGCCACCTTCACCGTGCGCAGTTCCTACTCGGCCTCCCAGGCGCAGGCTCTCGCACGGCAGATCGTGCCGTCGGGCCAGTTCCAGTGCTTCAGCAACATCGTCACGCACGAGTCGGGCTGGAACTACACCGCCACCAACCCGAGCTCCGGCGCGTACGGCCTGGTGCAGGCGCTGCCCGGCTCCAAGATGGCGTCCGTAGGCGCCGACTGGCGCACCAACCCGGCCACCCAGATCAAGTGGGGCCTCAACTACATGAACAACCGCTACGGCAGCCCGTGTGGCGCCTGGTCCTTCTGGCAGGTCCACCACGCGTACTGAGCAGCACTGAGCAGTCAGGGAAATCCGCCGCACGCGGACCGCTTCCCCGCTCAACTCCGCGAAGCCTCCCGCCGTCCTTCGGCGGGAGGCTTCGTTACGTGTACGGTCTGTCCGAAGCGGTTCCCCGGTGGAGCGTGTGGGGAGACGGCCGGGGGAGAGAAGGAAAAACATGTCGAGAGCGCCCTCGTGGCTGGGCAGGATGGGCTCGGAACTGACGCGGCTCGGCCGCCGTCTGGACGAGCGCAGGGCCGAGGCGGAGGCGCGGCGCGACGCGCGTCACGAGGCGCGCCACGAGTCCGAGACCGTCGTCGTGCCCCCTGAGCCGTCCAGGATCCCGCCGCCGCCCACCTACGCGCCGTCGGTCGCGGCGAAGCCCGATCCGGTGGCCGCCATCCCGTGGGGCATCAGGGTCGCCGTCGAGGCCGCGTGGCGGCTGCTGGTGCTCGCGGCGACGGTCTGGGTGCTGATGCGCATCGTCAGCGCCGTGCGCCTGGTCGTGCTGGCGTTCGTGGCGGCGCTGCTGATCTCCGCGCTGCTGCAGCCCACGGTCGCCCGGCTGAAGCGGCACGGCGTGCCCCGCGGGGTCGCCACGGCGATGGCCACGCTGGGCGGCTTCGTCGTGCTCGGGCTGATCGGATGGTTCGTCGTCTGGCAGGTCTCGGAGAACGTCGACACGCTGTCCGCACGGCTCACCGACGGCGTCAACGAGCTCAAGCACTGGCTGCTGAACAGTCCGTTCCATGTGACGGAGAAGCAGATCAACGACATCGCCGGGAACCTGTCCAAGGCGATCGGCACCAACACGGACGCACTCACGTCCGCGGGCCTCCAAGGCGTCACCGTCATCGTCGAGTTCCTGACCGGCGTATTCCTCGCGTTCTTCTCGACGATCTTCCTGCTCTACGACGGGCCGCGGATCTGGCAGTGGGCGCTCAAGCTCGTGCCGCACCAGGCGAGGGAGGGCGTCGCGGGCGCGGGCCCGCGCGCCTGGCACACGCTGACGGCGTACGTGCGCGGCACGGTGATCGTCGCCATGATCGACGCGATCTTCATCGGCCTCGGCGTCTACTTCCTGCACGTGCCGCTCGCCGTGCCCCTCGCGGTGATCATCTTCCTCGGCGCGTTCGTGCCGCTCGTCGGCGCGGTCGTGTCCGGGGCGCTCGCGGTCGTCGTCGCCATCGTGACGCAGGGCGTGTTCACCGCGCTGATCGTGCTGCTCGTGGTGCTCGCCGTGCAGCAGATCGAGGGCCACATCCTCCAGCCGTTCATCCTGGGGCGCGCGGTCCGCGTCCACCCGCTCGCCGTGGTGCTCTCCGTCGCGGCGGGCAGCCTCATCGCCGGCATCGGCGGCGCCGTGGTGGCCGTGCCGCTCGTCGCCGTCACCAACACCGTGGTCGGCTACCTGCGCGCCTACGCGCACGAGCAGGCGCTGCGAGCGTCGCCGCCCCCGCACGGGGCGACCGCGGTCGGCATCGCCCCGACATCGGCCCCGACATCGGCTCCCACAGCGGCTGGTGAGGGCACGCCCGGGCCGGCGGGCCCCTCGACCCCGCCGAGCCCGCCGCGGCCGCCAGGATCGCCTGGGCCGCCGCACGGCGGAGCCGGGGAGGGCGGTCCCGAGGCCCACGGCGGCGGAGGCGGCGAGGGATCCGCGTGATCTCGGAACCCGAGCTCGAGGGCGAGGACGGGCCCTACGGGCCTCACGGTGCGGTCGGCCGGTCCGGCCGGTCGAGCCGGTCCGGCCGCACCGTACCCGCGCTCCCGGGACAGCGCTCGGGTGACGGCCCGTTCGGCGGCGACGCGTACGGGGGTGAACCGTACGGCGGCGACGCGTACGGCCACGGCCCGTACGGCGACGGCCCGGACGGTGACCCCGCGCGGGAGCCCGTCGTCGTCGCCGACGGCGCGCCACGGCCCGTACCGCGCCGCGCGGCCCTCACATGGGCCCTGTGGGGCGCCCTCGCCGCGTCCGTGCTCTGGGGCGCGGGCCTGTACGCGTACCGCGCCGCGGGCCCCGACCTCGGCGGCTACGGCGTCGAGCGCAACCTGTGCCTGGACGCCCCGCTGTCCGCGCTGTCGAAGGAACTCGGCAGGACCGGGACGCCGGAGGCCACCTCCGACGAGACGGCGGCGGTCGACAGCGCCGCATGCCGCACCGATCTCGGACCGGCCCCGCGCGACGGCCCGTTCCACGGCCCCACCACCAACGCGGGCCCGCACAGCGCCGCACGCGGGCTCGTCGACCTCACCTACGTCCTGCACCGGAAGACCGACCCGGCACCCGAGTTCGACGCCCTGCCCGCGCCGAAGTCGCCGGGCTCCGAACTGCACGCGCTGCGCGTGCCAGGGCTCGGCGAGCGCGCCTACCTGATCACGGACACCGTCGGCGACCTGCCCCCGACGCTGCGGGTCCTCGACGGGCAGGCCGAGTTCACCCTGTCCGTGACCGTCTACTCGTCGTACGACGGCCACCGGGCCGCCGCCGTCGACCTGCGGCCCCAGTACGTGTCCGCGCATACCGTCACCACCGTGCTGGAGCCCGCCATGGCGGACGACCTGCGCCAGGTGATGAAGACCGTCAAGTCGGGAACGTAACCTCCAGGAGAGGCGCACGGGCCCGGGCCCCCGCATCCCGTACGTCCGGCCGGGCGCGGCACGGCCCGCCTCTTGCGCCGACCGGGCGCGGGTGCGGCGCCTTGCGCGGCCCACCGGACGGGGGCACCGCAGGGCGCGGCATCCTGCGCGTCCCACAGGCACGGCACCGGCCGAACCGGGCGCGTTACCCGGGTGCGGGGCCCCCGCACGTCACACCCCCCGCACGTCACGCCCCGCACGTCACTCCGTGTGCAGGCCGTCGGGCCGCATCAGGCGCCACAGCGGCGGCATGCACGCGAGCGTCACCAGCAGGATGACGGCCGCGCCCATCGACGCGTACGGCCAGAACACCCACCAGCTGCCGACCGGTTCGGCCAGCAGGTCGAGCGTCACCTTGCCGAGCGCGACGCCGCCCACCACCGCGAGCACCGTGCCGACCACCACGGGCACCGCCGTCTGCCACAGCACCGACCAGGCCAGCGTGGAGCGGCGCGTGCCGAAGGCGACCAGCACCGCCAGCAGGCGCCTGCGCTCACGCAACTGCTCGATCGCCGAGACGAGGAGGCCGGCCGCGATGAGCGCCATCGTCGCCGTGCCGCCGATCTTGAGGCCCGTCTGGACGCTCGCGTACTGCCTGTCGCGTGCCTCGTCGACCCACGTATCGACGCGGGCCGCCGGATCGGCCAGGGCCGCGGCCGTCCGCACGCGCTCCACGGTGCCGGGTGAGCGGCCGCCGTCCGTCCAGACGCGGGCCCATGTGACGGCGCCGCCGATCGTCGACGCGTCGAGCGCGGCGGGGGTCGCGAGTACGCCCGCGTGGCTCTCGCCCTGCCAGCCGGGCAGCGCGCGGACCGTACGGGCGGAGTACGGCACGGTGAACCGAGCCGCCGAGGCGCCGTGGCCGCCGTCGCCGCTGTCGAGGGCGACGACCTCGCCCGGCCGGTCGTCGACCGCCGTCGCGGCGCTCGTACGGGAGACGAACGTGTCGCCGTCGTGGCAGGACGGGATGCGCGCGAAGGCGCGCAGGCTCGCGCAGTCCCCGACCGTGACGGTCGTGATGGCGCCGCCCCCCTGTCCCGGGCGGGCGCTCGTCCCGGCGAGCGGCGTCGCGTACGCCTCGACCGTCGCCGCGACGCCGCTCACGCCCCGGGTGGAGCCGAGGGACGTCGCGAGGCGGCGGGCCAGGCCCATGTCCCCGGCGCTGACCTGCACCGTGACGTCCGCCTCTCGCGGGGCGCCGTGGCGGTGCGCCGACGAGGTCGGCACGGCGCCCGTCGAGTCGTCGGGGTGCGCGAAGTCGTCCTGGATGCCGCCGAACACCATCTGCAGCAGGATCGCGCCCGCCACGGCGACCGTGATGCCGCCGACCGCGCGTGACGCGGAGCCGCCGCTCAACTGAAGTCTTCTGGTCGCCAGTTGCCACGGCACCGGGCCGCCGCGCAGCCGGACCACGGCCTTCTCCACCAGCCACGGCAGCAGGCCGACCAGGCCGATCAGCGTCAGCGCGGCGCCCACGATGATCGGCACGGTGTGCAGCGCCGCGTTCTTCCCCGCGAACCGGTGCGTGAGGACGAGCGTCGCGATCCCCGCCGCGGGCGCCGCGAGCCGCCACCACAGGCGCCGGGCCCGCGGCTCCGCCTCCCGGACGACGCCCAGCGGCTCGATCGACACGGAGCGCAGCGCGAACAGCGCCGCGCCCACCGAGGTGGCCAGGACGGCCACCACGACCAGCGCCGCGAGCAGCGGGACCGGCGTCACGTCCGCGGGGAACGCCGACATGCCCCACAGCCGGATGGAGCCCGCGAAGTGCCGCGCCACCGCGAAGATCGCGCCGCCCGCGGCAAGACCCGCGCCCGCGCCGAACAGCGCCTCGCCCGCCGCCATCCGCCGGGTGGCGCGCGCGTCGGCGCCGACGAGCCGCAGCACGGCGAGCCTGCGGTCCCTGCGCTCGCCGCCGAAGCGTACGGCCGTCGCGATGAAGACGATCACCGGCACCAGCAGCACCACGCAGATCAGCGCGATGACGGCGATGAGCATCGGGTCGAGCGGGTCGCGGGCGTCGTCGCTGCCGTACGCGCTCGCGCGGTGCGCGCCCCGATCGGTGGACAGGTCCGAGTCGCCCGCGTAGTAGACCAGTTCGCCCGGGTCGAGCAGCCCGGCGCCCGCCACGGTGCCGGCGTCGTGGAACGGCAGCCGCCGGCGCAGCAGCGTGCCGCCCGGGGCGTTCATCAGGTCGCGCAGCGCGGGGGAGACCACCATGTCGCCGGGGCGCGGGACCGCGGCCACCCCCGGCGGCGGGGTCGCGTGCGCGCCGTCCGCGCGCAGCAGCGTCCCGGAGACGGGGCGTCCGTGGAACTCGGTGCTCGCGTCGATGTACAGGAACGACGTGTCCGAGCGCGCGACGCCGCCCGAGTGCGTCGCGGCGACACCGCGCGCGTCGGTGCGCGCCATACGGCCGTCGATGATGGACGGCACGGACGAGGCGGCCAGCAGCAGCGCGACCCCGAGGCCGACACCGAGCGCGGTGAGTCCCGTGCGGAGCCGGCCCTCGCGGCCCCCGGAAACCGCGAATCGCATGCCGAGCGCGAGGTCGTGCAGCGCTCTCACCGGATCGTCGCCATGTCGCGCGCCGCGCCGTCCCGCACGACGACCTCGCGGTCGGAGTAGGCGGCCACGCGCGTCTCGTGGGTGACGAGGACCACGGCGGCGTCCGTGAATCGGGCGGCGTCCGTGAGCAGTTCCATCACGCGCTCGCCGTTGAGCGAGTCCAGGGCGCCGGTCGGCTCGTCCGCGAAGACGACGCGCGGCGAGGTGACGAGAGCGCGCGCCACCGCGACGCGCTGGCCCTGGCCGCCGGAGATCTCGCCGGGCCGCTTGCGGGCGACGCCGGCGACCTCCAGACGCTCCAGCCACTCGCCCGCGGCCGCCTCGGCCTCCTTGCGGCGTGCGCCGCCGAGGCGCAGCGGCAGTGCCACGTTCTCCAGGCACGTCAGCTCCGGCACGAGCCGGCCGAACTGGAACACGAACCCGAAGTCGGTGCGGCGCAGTTCGCTGCGGCGCGCGTCGGGCAGGCCGGTCAGCTCCGTGCCCCGGTAGGTGACGGAGCCGGAGTCCGGCACGACGATGCCGGCGAGGCAGTGCAGGAGCGTGGACTTACCGGATCCGGAAGGCCCCATGACGGCGACGATCTCGCCGTGGCGGATCGAGAAGTCCGCGCCGCCGAGCGCCGCGGTCGGGCCGTAGGCCTTGTGCAGGCCGACGGCGGTCAGCAGCGGTTCCTCGCCGGTCATTTCCTGACCTCCTCGGCGAGCCGGCCGAGCCGGGCGGCGGTCAGTTCGAGCCAGCGGATGTCGGCGTCCAGGTGGAACAGCGCGTGGTCGCAGATGAGCTGGTCCGCGAGGTCGCCCCGGCGCTTGCGCTCCGTGAGGTCGCGCATCCAGCGCAGGTGCTCCGCGCGCTGGGTGTCCAGCAGCACGGCGGCGTCGCGGCCGGTCAGCAGCGCGATGACCACCTTGGTGTACAGGGTCGACTGGAGGTACGGCTCCGGCTTCTCCGGCTTCTCGAGCCACTCGCGCACATCGGTCACCCCGGCGTCCGTGACGGCGTACCGCTTGCGCTCGGGCCCGTCGCCCGACTCGACGCTGTCGACCTCGACGAGCCCGTTCTTCAGCAGTCTGGACATGGTCGAGTAGACCTGCCCGTAGTGCAGCGGCCGGTCGTGGCCGAACCGGTCGTCGAAGGCGCGCTTGAGGTCGTAGCCGTGCCGCGGGCCGGTCTCCAGGAGACCGAGGAGGGTGTGACCGATGGACATGCCGACGACTATACACGCGGTGTATAGCCCGTCCGGCCGCTCGGTCGATCCCCCGGCGGATATAGCATTCGGGCATCACATCGCACCGTCCGGCAACCCTGGGGGCCCCTCGCGAGTCGGTTCCCTATGAAGCGGGTGGTTCTTCTCACGCCCGCGAAGTCGGACCTGCCCACGTTCGCCACAGGACACGGTGTTAGCTTTCTGAGCTGATTTGCAGTTTGTTCATGAGCCGATTCCGGCGACGGGGGCCTCGACACGGGTGACCGGTACCGAGACCTGAGAGCGGAGCGACATATCGATGGGCCGAGCTGAAGAACGACGCGCGCGCCAGCAGGCGACGCGCCGGGCCGGTCACCGCCAGGGTCGGGGCAGTCGCCGCCGGGGCGGCCAGAGCCAGAAGAGTTTCATACGCAGACTCTTCACCTGGAAGAAGGTCGTCGGCACGCTGCTCGGCCTGATCGTGGTGGTGATCGGCGGCTTCGTCGTCATCTACAACATGGTCCAGGTGCCCGCGGCCAACGCCGCGGCGAAGCAGCAGAGCAACGTCTACAAATACGGCGACGGCAAGGTCCTAGCGAGGACCGGCGAGGTCAACCGCGAGATCGTCGGCATCGACCAGGTGCCCAAGGGCGTCCAGCACACGTTCGTCGCGCTGGAGAACAAGACCTTCTACCAGGACTCCGGCGTCGACTTCAGGGGCACCGCGCGCGCCCTGTTCAACACGGTCACCGGCAAGGGCAAGCAGGGTGGTTCGACCATCACCCAGCAGTACGTGAAGAACTACTACCTGAGCCAGAACCAGACGATCAGCCGCAAGCTCAAGGAACTGGTCATCTCGCTCAAGGTGGACAGCAAGGAGTCGAAGAACGACATCCTCGCCGGGTACATCAACACCAGCTACTTCGGCCGCGGCGCCTACGGCATCCAGGCCGCCGCGCAGGCCTACTACGGCGTGGACGCCTCGCAGCTCACGGTCGACCAGGGCGCCTACCTGGCCGCGCTGCTACAGGCCCCGAGCCAGTACGACTGGGCGGTCGCGAGCCCCACGGGCAAGAAGCTGGTGACGGCGCGCTGGAACAAGGTGCTGACGAACATGGTCGCCATGCACTGGCTCTCCGCGCAGGACCGTGCGTCCATGAAGTTCCCCGTCCCGCAGAAGCCCAAGCCGCCGAAGGGCGAGGCCGGGCAGACCGGTTACCTCGTCGACGCGGCGAACAAGGAGCTCGAGAGCCACCTCGAGGACCAGGGCGCGTCCCCGGCCGACGCGCAGGCGCGCGTCGCGGCCGGCGGCTGGACGATCACGCTCAACATCGACCCGGGCAAGGAGAAGAAGCTGGAGGACGCGGTCAAGACCACGCTGACCTCCAAGCTCGACAAGAAGAAGCGCCCGCGTGACGCCGACGCCCAGGCAGGCGCCGTCTCGGTCGACCCGAAGACGGGCAGGATCGTCGCCATGTACGGCGGCGTGGACTACCTGAAGCACGCGACGAGCAACGCCACGCGCCAGGACTTCCAGCCCGGTTCGACGTTCAAGCCCGTCATCTTCGCCACCGCCCTGAAGAACGGCTCGCAGACGCAGGACGGCAAGCCGATCACCGCGAGCACCATGTACGACGGCACCAGCGGACGGCCGGTCGTGGGCAGCAGCATCGCCTTCGCGCCGACGAACGAGGACCACGTCAACTACGGGAAGATCACCGTCCAGAAGGCCATGGACGACTCGGTCAACTCGGTCTTCGCCCAGATGGGCGTCGACGTGGGCATGTCCGACGTGCTCAAGATGGGCAGCACCCTGGGCATGAACATGAAGAACCAGAAGCCGTACCCGTCGCAGACACTCGGCACGATGGGCGCGAGCCCGCTCCAGATGGCCGGCGTGTACGCGACGTTCGACAACCACGGCAAGCTGGTCACGCCCGCCATCCTCAAGTCCGCCGAGCACGGCGGGGAGAAGGTCAAGCTGCCGGACCCGATCGGCGACCAGGTGCTGAAGCGCTCGACCGCCGACGCGGTCACCTCCGTGCTGACCGGTGTGGTCAAGAGCGGTACCGCCACGATGGTCCGCAACGACAAGTACCAGGTCGCGGGCAAGACCGGTACGTCGGAGAACGACGTGTCGGCGTGGTTCAGCGGCTTCACGCCCAACCTGGTGACCTCGGTCGGCCTGTTCGGTGAGGCGGCCAAGGCGGAGACGATCGACGGCAAGAAGGTGCACCAGTTCGCCCACGTGCCGCTGACCGGCACCGGTGGGCTCACCGATCAGGGCGGCCGCGTCAACGGTGGTGGCTACCCGGCCGAGATCTGGAACGCGTACGTGTCCCACGCCGAGACGGCCACGGGCAAGGCAGGCAAGTTCGACCTCAAGACCGACCAGGGCGCGGGCGTCAAGCCGACCACCTCGCCGTCGAACTCCCAGTCGCCGAGCAGCACGCCGAGCGAGACCACGTCGCCGACGCACTCCGCGAGCCCGCCCGCGCCGCCGACGTCGAGCGCGCCGGCCTCGCCTCCGGCCTCGTCGACCGACGGCGGGACCCCGTCGGACACCGCCGAACCGCCGGGCGGCTCACCGTCGTCGCCGACGACGTCGTCCTCCCCGCCCGTCACTCCGCCGGGCAACGGCAACGGCGGGAACGGGAAGGGCAACGGAAACGGCAACGGTGGCGGAGGCCTGCTCGGCTAGCGGCCCAGCAGGCCGAGGTCCGCAGGACCGGCACACGAGGGCCCCGGCCCGGCGCGAGTACTCGCGCCGGGCCGGGGCCCTCGTCATGCTCGGTTCCGGTCAGTTCCCCGTCGGGATCTCGAACCAGACGACCTTGCCCGTCGACAGGCGCGTCGCGCCCCATCGCCGTGCCAGCCGGTTGACGAGGAAGAGCCCGCGGCCGCCCTCGTCCGTGTCGCGGGCGCGCCGCTGCCTCGGCAGCTGCGGCGAGTCGTCGCCGACCTCGCACCGCAGCACGTCCGTGCGCAGCAGCCGCAGCGTCACGGGCCGCTCCGCGTACCGCACGGCGTTCGTCACGACCTCGCTGATCAGCAGCTCGACCGAGTCGCTCAGGTCGTCCAGGCCCCAGCGCGACAGCGCCTTGCGGGCCAGCCGCCGCGCCCTGCCCGGCGCCGCGTGCTCAGGCTCCAGGAACCAGTACGCGACGTCGCTCGGCGCGATCCCGTCGAAGCGGGCGGCCAGCAGGGCGATGTCGTCGTCCCTGTCGCCCGGGCCCAGCACGTCCAGCACGTCGTCGCAGAGCGCTTCGAGCGGCGGCGCGTGGTCGGGGCCCGTCAGCCGCGACGTCGCCTCCAGGCGCTCGCGCAGCTGCTCGATGCCCGTCCACACGTCACGCAGCCGGGACTCCACGAGGCCGTCCGTGTACAGCAGCAGAGTCGCCCCCGAGGGCGCGTCGAGCTCGACCGCCTCGAAGTCGACCCCGCCCACGCCGATCGGCGCGCCCGGCGGCACCTTCAGCACCTCGGCGCGCCCGCCCATGTGCAGCAGTATCGGCGGCGGGTGGCCCGCGTTGGCGATCGTGATCCGGTGCGCCACCGGGTCGTACACCACGTACATGCAGGTCGCCATGCGGTCCGTGCCGAGCCGCTGCGCCTGCTCGTCCAGGTGGTGCAGGACCTCCTGGGGCGGCAGGTCGAGCCCGGCGAGCGTCTGCGCGGTCGTGCGGAACTGGCCCATGACCGCGGCCGACGTCATCGAGTGGCCCATCACGTCGCCCACGACGAGGGCGACCCGGCTGCCGGGCAGCGGGATCGCGTCGTACCAGTCGCCGCCGACCCGCGCGGTCTCCGCCGCGGGCAGGTAGCGCGAGGCCAGCCGCACGCCCGTCGGCTGCGGCAGGTTCTCCGGAAGCATCGTGCGCTGCAACTCGTCCGCGATGTACGCCTCGCGGCCGTACAGCATCGCCTTGTCGATGCCGAGCGCCGTGTGCGTGGCGAGCTGCCCCGCCACCAGCAGGTCGTTCGGCTCGAACACCGCGCGCTCCGGCCTGCGCAGGAACACCGCGGCGCCGATCACGCGCCGCCTGCCGCGCAGCGGCGCGAGGATCACCCGGTGCCCCGAGGGCAGCAGCCGGTTCTCGCCCAGCAACTCGGGCAGCGCCTCACGCGCCGTGGGCGCGTCACCGAACAGCGGACGCACGCCGCGCAGCACCTCGCCGAGCGAGCCGCCCATCCTGACCTCGCACAGCTCGGCCGCGGGCAGCACGTCGCTTCCGGGGTCGAGCAGCAGCGAGCTGGTGGACGGCACGCCGGAGAGTTCGGCGAGGTCGGAGAGCTGCGGCGGGATGCCGTTCAGCGTCTCGACGTCCTCGCCCGACAGGCGAAGCCGGTCCGTGCGGCGCAGCCGCAGCACGAACGGTGACACCGGCCGCTCGTCGCCGACGGGCAGCGGGTCGCGCAGGTAGACGAGTATCGCGTCGGAGAACGTGGGCACCGTCGCCCGGCACAGGCCGAGCACGATCTCGTCCAGATCCATGCCGCGCGCGATGCGCCGCGTCGCAGCGCCCACGAAACGGAGCATGTCGCCCTCGCGCCTGGCCCCGACCCCGGGGTCGAGCCCGGGGCGTGGCGGCGCCGCGGTCGGCGCCTGGCCGGCCTCGCCGGGGGCGTCCAGGCGCGGCCTGGTGCCCTGGGCCCTGGGGGCCAGGGACTGCCGGCCTTCCTTGGAAGTGGGGTGCTCCGTCACGCGTGGATTTCCGTCCGTCCGGGCCGATGGGTGCGCGAAGCCGGCGCCTCATGGGCGGCCGCCCCGGCTGGGACGGGCGCCTGGTGGGCGGCCGCCCCGGCAGGGAGTGGACGGTCGCTGGTCCGCATGGTCCGCCTCCCCCTCGTCGTGGTACTCGGCTTTCTCACGTCCGCTGCGTATGACTTGCGATCAGGTCGCGAGCGAGGAGCGCCTCTTGGGGCCCCGTGGTCGGGACGGCGATCCTACGTTTCGACCCTGTGACTCCACCAAGGGTCTCACGCCGACGGTACGGGCGGAGCCGACGTGATCCGGTCCCAGTCGCCGGGTAGTTCGGGCACGGGCCAGGCCGGATCAGGCCGCCAGTCCTCCCAGCCGTCCGAGAACGGCGACGCCCACGCGGCGATCGAGGCAAGGGCTTTCCGCCCGGCCGCCTCGACCGTCCCTGCCTGGTCCGCATCCATCAGTCCGTCCTGCCGTGCCTGCGCGAACTCGTCCTCGTCCCGCCACCGCCAGGTGCGGTCGGGGAAGACGTCGATGTCGAGGAAGTGGTCCTCCGAGTCGACGGTGCCCGGCCCGCGGGAGTAAGGGCTCTCCAGATTGACGTACCAGCTCTTGAAGCGCCAGCCGTCGGCCCACCACAGCCACACCGACCACGGCTCGCCCGGCCGCATCAGCGACAGGATGCCGTTGCCCGCCCACGGGACCCGCTTGACGGTGCGCGGCGCTGTGTAGCGGCTCACGAGCGGCTCCTCGTACGGCAGCCGGCCGTCGAGCATGACGGGGCGCACGCAGGGCGTACCGGGGGAGAGCCAGAGCGCGAGGACGTCGGCGTCGTCGTGCGCCACGGTCACGGGGCGGCAGATGTGGATGCGCTCGCCCGCGTTCTCCCGGTAGCGCCACAGGATCTGCGTGCCGGGAGCCCAGTACTGCCCTTCGCTCGCTCTGGTGTCCGTCATGCGGGGATCCTACGGGTGCGTCATGCGCAGCACGTCGAGCGCCTCGTCGAGCTGTTCGACGGTCACCTCGCCGCGTTCGACGTACCCGGACTCCAGTACGACCTCCCTGATCGTCTTCTCCTCGGCCAGCGACTTCTTGGCGACCTTCGCCGCCTCCTCGTAGCCGATGTACTTGTTCAGCGGCGTGACCACGGACGCCGACGACTCGGCGTAGGCGCGCGCCCGCTCCTCGTCGGCCTCGATGCCGTCGATCGTGCGGTCGGCGAGCAGGCGGACCACGCTGGCCAGCAGCCGCACCGACTCCAGCAGGTTCTTCGCGATGACCGGCAGCATCACGTTCAGCTCGAAGTTGCCCGCAGCGCCGGCCGTGGCGACCGTCGCGTCGTTGCCGATGACCTGCGCCGCCACCTGAAGGACGGCCTCCGGGATCACGGGGTTGACCTTGCCCGGCATGATCGACGAGCCCGGCTGGAGGTCGGGCAGCCGGATCTCCGCGAGGCCCGTGCGCGGCCCCGAGGCCATCCAGCGCAGGTCGTTGGCGATCTTCGTGAGCGACACGGCGAGCGTCCGCAGCTGCCCGGACGTCTCCACCAGGCCGTCACGCGCGCCCTGCGCCTCGAAGTGGTCGCGCGCCTCGGTGAGCGGCAGCCCCGTCACGCGCGCGACCTCGGCGATCACCGCGGCCGCGAACCCGGGCGGCGTGTTGATCCCCGTGCCGACCGCCGTGCCGCCCAGCGGCAGCTCCGCCAGGCGCGGCAGCGACGCCGCCAGCCGCTCGACCGCGTAGCGCACCTGCGCCGCGTACCCGCCGAACTCCTGGCCGAGGGTGACCGGCGTCGCGTCCATCAGGTGGGTGCGGCCCGCCTTCACGACGCCGGCGAACTCCGAGCTCTTGCGCTCGAGTGAGGCGGCCAGGTGGTCGAGCGCCGGCATGAGGTCGCGCGTGACGGCCGCGGCGGCCGCCACGTGCAGGGAGGACGGGAAGACGTCGTTGGAGCTCTGGCTCGCGTTGACGTGATCGTTGGGATGGACGGGACGGCCGAGGCGCTCGCCGGCGAGCGTGGCGATCACCTCGTTGGCGTTCATGTTCGACGAGGTGCCCGAACCCGTCTGGAAGACGTCGATCGGGAAGTGGTCGTCCCACTGCCCTTCGGCGACCTCATCGGCGGCGGACGCGATCGCCTGCGCGATGTCCGCGTCGACGACCCCGAGCTCGGCGTTCACCTTCGCGGCGGCGGCCTTGATGCGGGCCAGCGCCTGGATGTGGGCGCGCTCGATGCGCTGCCCCGAGACGGGGAAGTTCTCCACGGCGCGCTGCGTCTGGGCCCGCCACTTGGCGTGCGCGGGCACCCGCACCTCGCCCATGGAGTCGTGCTCGGTCCGGTAGGCGGGCGCGGAGCTCGCGGGGCCGGCCGCACTGCTCGCCGTGCCGCTCGTCGGTTCGGTCGTCATCTCTCGTCGTACCTCCTGCACCACGTCAGCGCCCCCGCAGCCAAACGTGTTCCCCGCGCGACGCGTCTCACATCCGGCCGGGGCCGGGGGCCCGGGGGCCGCGTGGTGCGGCCCCCGGACGCGCGCTTGGCCGCGGCCCACGGGCGCGGGCTCGGCCGCGGCCCCCTGACGCGGTCAGGCCCAGGCTCAGGCCAGGCCGGGGCCGCGGACCGGGATCGACGTGAACGTCGGCGCGGGAGCCGGCTCGGTGAAGAAGTCGTTGCCCTTGTCGTCGACGACGATGAACGCCGGGAAGTCCTCCACCTCGATCCTCCAGACCGCCTCCATGCCGAGCTCCTCGTACTCGACGACCTCGACCTTCTTGATGCATTCCTGCGCGAGACGGGCCGCGGGGCCGCCGATCGAGCCCAGGTAGAAGCCGCCGTGCGCGCCGCACGCGTCCGTCACCTGCTTCGACCTGTTCCCCTTGGCCAGCATCACCCTGGAGCCGCCCGCAGCCTGGAACTGCTCGACGTAGCTGTCCATGCGCCCGGCCGTCGTCGGGCCGAACGAGCCGGACGCGTACCCGGTCGGCGTCTTCGCCGGGCCCGCGTAGTAGACCGGGTGGTCCTTGAGGTACTGCGGCATCTCCTCGCCCGCGTCGAGGCGCTCCTTGATCTTGGCGTGCGCGATGTCGCGCGCCACGACGAGCGGGCCCGTCAGCGACAGGCGCGTCTTGACCGGGTACTTGGTCAGCTCCGCGAGGATGTCGTCCATCGGCCGGTTCAGGTCGACCCTGACGACGTCCTCGTCCGACAGGTGCTCGTCCGTGGTCTCCGGCAGGAAGCGCGCGGGGTCGGTCTCCAGCTGCTCCAGGAAGACACCCTCGGCCGTGATCTTGGCGAGTGCCTGGCGGTCGGCGGAGCAGGACACGGCGATCGCCACCGGCAGGGACGCGCCGTGGCGGGGCAGCCGCACGACGCGCACGTCGTGGCAGAAGTACTTGCCGCCGAACTGCGCGCCGATGCCGATCTTCTGCGTCAGCTCGAAGACGCGCTGCTCGAGCTCCTTGTCCCGGAAGCCGTGCCCGACCGGCGAACCCTCCGCGGGCAGCTCGTCCAGGTAGTGCGCGGAGGCGTACTTGGCGGTCTTCAGCGCGAACTCCGCCGATGTGCCGCCCACGACGATCGCCAGGTGGTACGGCGGGCAGGCGGCCGTGCCGAGCGAGCGGATCTTCTCCTCGAGGAAGCGCATCATGGCGGCCTCGTTGAGGATCGCCTTCGTCTCCTGGAAGAGGAACGACTTGTTGGCGCTGCCGCCGCCCTTCGCCATGAAGAGGAACTTGTACGCGCCGCCGTCCGTCGCGTACAGCTCGATCTGCGCCGGCAGGTTCGACCCGGTGTTCTTCTCCTCCCACATGGTGAGCGGAGCCATCTGCGAATAGCGCAGGTTGAGCTTCGTGTAGGCGTCGAAGATGCCGCGGGAGAGGGCCTCCTCGTCGCCGCCGCGCGTGAGCACGTTCTGCCCGCGCTTGCCCATCACGATGGCCGTGCCGGTGTCCTGGCACATCGGCAGCACGCCCGCCGCCGCGATGTTCGCGTTCTTCAGGAGGTCGAGCGCGACGAACTTGTCGTTGGACGACGCCTCGGGGTCGTCGACGATCCGGCGCAGCTGCGCGAGGTGCGTGGGGCGCAGGTAGTGCGAGATGTCGTGCATGGCCTCGGCCGCGAGCGCGCGCAGCGCCTCCGGCTCCACCTTGAGGAACGTACGTCCGTCGGCCTCGACGGTGGAGACGCCCTCGGCGGTCACCAGCCGGTACGGCGTGGTGTCCTCGCCCGTGGGCAGCAGATCGGAGTACGCGAACTCAGGCATGTTGGGGCCATTCCTCACTCGACGGGCCGGCGGCTGCCCTCGTCATCGGCAGCGTCCTGGCAGCCCTCCCAGCGTAGGACGAGCCCCTGACAGCGCTTGTGTGAGGTGCCGCTCATCTCGCGCGGGGCGCGCTCGTACGGGCGCGGGCATTGCGGGGGCATCGGCGCGGGCAGGAACCGCCAGCCCGCGGCACGCCGGAACGCGATAGCCCCTAGTCGCGATCTATCGCGTTTCGCTAGTCTGGCTCCGTGGACCTCGAAAAGCACCCCCAGAATCCCGTGGCGCCGACGGAGCCCGCGGGCATCCGGGCCTCCGACGCCGACCGCGACAGGATCGCCGACATCCTCAAGGAGGCCCTGGCCGAGGGGCGTCTCGACGCGGAGGAGCACGGCGAGCGCGTCGAGGCGGCCTACCGCGCGAAGACCGTGGGCGAGCTGGAGCCGCTCGTGCGCGACCTGCCCGCGGCGGGCGGTGCGCCGCGTCCGGCGCCCGCCCCGGAAGGCCAGGGGTACGGGTACGGCCCCGAGGACGCGGCGCCGGCGGAGAACCTCGTCGCCGTGTTCAGCTCGACGACGCGCAAGGGCCGCTGGCGCATCGGCCCGCGCACGAACGCGTTCACGCTGTTCGGCAATGTCGAGATCGACCTCACAGAGGCGCTGTTCGGGCAGCGGCGCACGGTCATCAACGCGACCTCGATTTTCGGCAATGTCGAGGTGCGCGTGCCGGAGAACATCTCGCTGCGCGGCAACGGCACGGGCATTTTCGGCAATTTCGAGGTGAAGACGCTCGAAGCGGCCGATCCGGACGCGCCGGTGGTCGTCGTCAACGGGCTGTCGGTTTTCGGGAACGTGGAGGCGAAGCCCAAGCGGGGCAAGCTGATCGCCGACCTCCACGACCGCCTGCGCAAGCATTTGGAGCGCTGACGCCGCAATCGGGGTTCGCGGCGTGCGCGATCCGGCTCGCGGGGCCGGCTCACGGGTCCGGCCCGCGCCATTCGGCATTGCCGGGATTCGGGCGATTGCCTTGCCCGTACTTCGGCCGAATCGGGTTCCACGTCCGGTATTTCGTACTGCGTTCCGGGCGCCGGAACCGAGTGCCACGCAGTGCTTAGGCGCGCGTACAGCGGGTAGGGACCCCAGCATCGTCTCTCGCTCGCGAAGCCGTCGTCAGGAGTAGACCGTGCTGCATCTGCCGCAGAAGCCACTGCAGGTCGCCGCCGCTTTGTCCCAGCACAACCCCACGCGGGAGGATCAGGCAGGGCCGTGGCACGCGGAGGCTGTGTGCCGTCGGGACGAGGCAGGGCTCTTCTTCGCCCCCTCCAAGGAACCGACCGCCGCGCGGCTTTCGCGGGAGGACGCGGCGAAGCGCGTCTGCGCCCGGTGCCCCGTCATGGTCGACTGCCGGGAGCACGCCCTGGTCCAGCCCGAGCCGTACGGCGTCTGGGGCGGCCTCACCGCCGCCGAGCGCCGTGTGGTGCTCGCGCGCCGCAGGCGCAGGGACGCGGAACTGCGGGCGGCCGCCACGACGTCGGGGCGCATAGCCGCGGCCGGCTGAGCCGGCCGCCCTTCGCGGGCACGTGAGGTGCCCCCGCCGCACAACGGGGGCACCTCACGCGTGTTTCCGCGGTGGCTGCTTCGGCTGCCCGGCCGCTCGTCCGCTCGGCCGCTCGTCTGGCCGGCTACGTGGGCTGCCTCGCTACTTGGCCCGGTCGAAGTCGACGGCGCTGTACGCGCGCAGCTTCGACAGCCGGTGCGTGGAGTCGATCTGCCGGATCGTGCCGGACTTCGACCGCATCACCAGCGACTGCGTCGTGGCCGTCTCCGAGCGGTAGCGCACGCCGCGCAGCAGTTCGCCGTCGGTGATGCCGGTCGCGACGAAGAACACGTTCTCGCCGCTCACGAGGTCGTCCGTGGTCAGTACGCGGTCGAGGTCGTGGCCCGCGTCGATGGCCCGCTGCCGCTCCGCGTCGTCCTTGGGCCACAACTTGCCCTGGATGACGCCGCCGAGGCACTTCATGGCGCAGGCCGTGATGATGCCCTCCGGCGTGCCGCCGATGCCCATGAGCAGGTCGACGCCTGTGCCGTCCCGCACGGCCATGATCGCGCCGGCCACGTCGCCGTCGGAGATGAACTTGATGCGGGCGCCCGTCTCCCTGATCTCCTTGACGATGGCGTCGTGGCGCGGACGGTCGAGGACCACGACGGTGACGTCCTGGGGCGAGGAGTGCTTGGCCTTCGCCACGCGGCGGATGTTGACCGAGACGGGCGCGTTGATGTCGACGAAGTCGGCGGCCTCGGGGCCCGTCACCAGCTTGTCCATGTAGAAGACCGCCGACGGGTCGAACATCGTGCCGCGGTCGGCGGCCGCCAGCACGGCGATCGCGTTGGGCATCCCCTTGGCGTTGAGGGTCGTGCCGTCGATCGGGTCCACGGCGATGTCGACCTCGGGCCCGCTGCCGTCGCCGATGTGCTCGCCGTTGAACAGCATGGGCGCCTCGTCCTTCTCGCCCTCACCGATCACGACGACGCCGTTCATCGAAACGGTGGACACGAGGGTGCGCATGGCGTTGACGGCGGCGCCGTCCGCGCCGTTCTTGTCGCCGCGGCCCACCCAGCGCCCGGCGGCCATCGCGGCGGCCTCCGTGACGCGGACGAGCTCCAGGGCCAGGTTGCGGTCGGGCGCCTCGGGCGCCACCTCCAGCGGCGGCGGCAGGTGATGATCGGTCATCGGTGCGCGCACCTTTCTGCTGCTCGGCAGTGCTCTTTCGGCACTGCGGTGCCGGTCGGTGAGTCGGGGTGACGGCCCTGCCCGCCCCCCGGTAGGGAGAGCGGATGATCCGACTCTATCGGGAAGTCGCCAGATTGAGCAGTGGGCCCCACGGATGAGCGCGTGGGCGAGGTGCGACCATATGGGACGTGGCAGGCGAAGAGCAGCAGGGCACGACGGCGCGGCAGCCGAAGGCAGCGGAGCGGACCCCGTACGAGCACGCGGCCCCGGAGCAGGCTGCCCAGGAGCGGTCCGCCGAGGCGCTCCCCCCGGGGCAGCGGACCGCGCCCGTGGAAGATGTTCCCGTCGGCGACGGCGGCGACGCGGGGAGCGGCGCCACCGGAGGCGGAGACGGCGGCGATGGTGGCATCCCCGGGAACGCGGGCGGCGCGACCGCGAAACCGCGCCGACGAGGCAACAGGTCGGTCTCGGGCATGATCCTCTCCCTGCTGGTCATCGGCGCGGCCGTCGCGGTGATCTACACCTTCTTCATCCCGCACAACGACAAGGCGACGCCCGTCAAGCGCGTCGACTACCGCGTCGAACTGATCACGGCCCGCCGCGCCGCGCCCTACCCCGTCGCCGCGCCGGTGGGCCTGTCGAAGGCGTGGAAGCCGACGTCGGTCACGTACCAGCAGGACAAGGGCGCCGCCTGGCACATCGGCTTCCTCGACCCCCAGGGCCAGTACGTGGCCATCGAGCAGTCGACGGCGCCCGCCAAGGAGTACGTGACGAGCGTGAGCCAGAACGCCACGAACACGGGCAAGACGCAGCGCGTCGGCGGCGAGGAGTGGCAGCGCTGGAAGGGCGACCACTACGACGCCCTGGTCCGTAAGACGGGCAAGGCCACCACGGTCGTGACGGGCACGGCCCCGTACGCGGACCTGGCGAAGATGGCGGCGGCGCTGCACTTCGAGCAGACGCAGAACTGAACCGGGCTTCCGGCTGCGCGGAGCCTGACTGTCGGTGCCCGCCTCTAAGGTGGGATCCATGGCCAAGACGGATACGGGCACCGAGCCGGAGCCGACGAGCGCGCTCGGCTACGAGCAGGCGCGCGACGAACTGATCGAGGTCGTGCGCCGCCTCGAGGCGGGCGGCACGAGCCTGGAGGCGTCCCTGGCGCTCTGGGAGCGCGGCGAGGAGCTGGCAAAGGTCTGCCGCCACTGGCTGGACGGCGCGAGGGAGCGCCTGAACGCGTCCCTGGCGACGGAGGAGCCCGAGGAGGACTGACGGTGCGCCGCACCTCGGGGACCGCACCGCAGTTGCCGTCTCCGGCCCGCTTCCGCACGAGCCCCCGCAGTCGTTGTCCGCCCGCCCGGCTGGGCGGCACCGCCGGCCCGATGCCGCCACCCGCAGCAGGGCGGGCTGCCGGAGAACCGTGAGCGATCGATCGTCTGATCGTCCCGCGCACGCGCGGCTGCGCCGACAGGCGGGCGCGTGACGAACCGGGGCAGCCGCCCCGAATTCCATCGACACCGGCCCGGGGCCGCCCGCGCGCAGGCACGCCGAC
>NZ_JAGIQL010000369.1 GCF_017813245.1 Streptomyces montanisoli | reverse complement strand
GGGGCGCGCTGTCGTCGGCGCGCGCCCTGACGAGCGCCCGCCCGCTGTCCCTGCTGCCGCCGCGCTCGTCCGCGCCGGGCCAGGCCAGGCTGGGCGCGACGCTCGGCCGCCTCGCCACCGCGCCCACCGCGCACCTGCTGTCGCGCCCGGAACACACCGCGCGTGAGGCGTACGCCTCTCCGCTCGTGCGGCTACTGCTCTCCGCCCTGCTGTACGACCCGGAGCTGGCGTCGTCGAGCCGGTGCGCGGACCTGGTGCTGCGCGGATTCGCCCGCGGGCGGCTCTGCGTGCCGGAGGGCGGCTCGGCGGCGCTGCCGCGGCTGCTGGCGGCGACGCTGCCGCCGGGGTGCGCGGTGCACACGGACGTGTGCGTGACGGACGCGTCGATCAGCCGCGTCACGACGAAGGAGCACGGCGAGATCGCGTGCAGGGCGCTGGTCGTGGCGACCGGGGCGCGGGCGGCGGCCGGGCTGCTGCCCGGGCTGCGGATGCCGGGCTTCCAGCCGGTGACGGTGGTGCACCACAGCGCGCCGGAAGCGCCGCCCACGGGCGCCTCACTGCTGCTGGACGCGGACCGCGCCGGGCCCGTGTCCCACACGGCGGTGATGAGCGCGGTGGACCCGGCACGTGCGCCGCGCGGCGGCGTGCTCGTCACGTCGACGGTGCTGGGCCCGCCACCCGCGGAACGAGACGTGCGGCGCCACCTGGCGAGGATGTACGGCGTGCCGACGCACCGCTGGGAGCCGCTGGCGGTCAACCACGACCCGGAGGCGGTCGTGACGACGCGCCCGCCGCACGACGTGCGCAGGGCGGTGCGGCTGCTGGCGGGCCTGTACGTGTGCGGGGACCACCGCGAGGTCAACACGGTCCAGGGCGCCCTGCACTCGGGCCGCAGAGCGGCACACGCGGCCCTGAAGGACCTCGGCGCGGCCCGCGTGAGCGGCGGCCGCCCTGAGGGCGCGGAGGAGGCGGAGGCCAGATTCGATGAGCTTACGTCTGAACTCCTATTACCGATGTATCTCCTTTCCCGTCTTTTACTTCAAAGAAGGGTGACGGGGGGGGGGGGAGGGGTGT
>NZ_JAGIQL010000368.1 GCF_017813245.1 Streptomyces montanisoli | reverse complement strand
GTTTCCAGATGCTTGGGTGCCAGCAGTTCAGGCGCACGCTCTTCCGATCTCCCGGCCGGCACGCGGACGGCCGCGTCGAGGGCATGCTCCTCGGCCTCGCCGCGGGCGACGCGGCGGGCTGGCCCGCCGCGCGCCACCGTGCCGCGCGGATGCCGGAGTGGACGCGCCGGCTCACGCGCGAGCTGGACACGTTCGCCGAGCAGAACGAGACCACGACGCTGCCGGTGCCCATCGCGCTCAACCAGCCGCCCGAGCCCCTGCGGCTCGGTCCCTCGGACGACGCCGAGTGGGCGGCGTTCACGGCGGAGGCGGTACTCGCCTCGCACGGTACGGCGCTCAGCGACCTCAGCAGGGACCGCAGGGTGCGTTCCGCGGTCGACCTGGCGTGGATGGCGCTCGCGGCGGAGATCTCCTCGGCCGCCGCGCGCGCCCCGGAGGTCGAGTCGGCGGTCATCCCACTGCGCGCGCGTATCTCCGTGCGCGCCGGCCTCGGCAATCTCGCCACGGGTCTCAGGCCGCCCGCTACGGGCCACGACAACCCGCACTTCTTCGACGACGCGGCGTGCGTGCGCGCCTGCGTGCTGGCCGTCGTCCACCCGGGCGACCCGGCGGCGGCGGCCGACCTCGCCGAGTTCGACGCCCGCTACACGCAGGACGGCGACGGGGTGCACGGTGCCCGTGCGATGGCCGCCGCCGTCGCGCTCGCGCTCGCGGGTGCGCCCGCCGAGGACTGCGTGCGCGGCGCGCTCGACCAGCTGCCCGCCGGCTCGGAGATCGGCCGCAACGCCGCGCACGCCGTGTCCCTCGCCCGCGCGGAGGAAGCGGGCGCCCGGGGGCGCGCCTTCGGCCTCGTGCCGCTGCTCGAACACCAGATCATCGACCACGTCTACAGCTACGGCATCGCCGCGGCCGAGACGGTGCCGGCCGCGCTCGCGCTGGTCCTCGCCTCGGACGGCGACGTGACCGAGGCGGTGCCCGCCGCCGCCTGCATGTCGCGCGTCGCCGACTCGGCGCCCGCGCTGGCCGGCGCGCTAGCGGGCGCCGTGGAGAACCGAAAAGCACTCGTCTGAACCTCAGTCTCCCATGTATCTCGTT
>NZ_JAGIQL010000367.1 GCF_017813245.1 Streptomyces montanisoli | reverse complement strand
CGGCCCGGCGGATGGCGTGGCTGCTGGGCGAGCGGCCGGGGCAGCGCGTCGGCTTCACGGTGCGCGGCGAGCGCGCCGTGAGCCCGTCGACGGTGGTGGAGGTGGTGACCACCGGCGTGCTGCTCCAGCGCCTCCAGCGCGATCAGGAGCTCGCCGGCGTCGACGTGGTCATCCTCGACGAGTGCCACGAGCGGCACCTGGACGCCGACACGGCGGCCGCCTTCCTGCTCGACTTGCGGGCCGCGCTGCGGCCGGAGCTGCGCCTGGTGGCCGCGTCCGCGACGACCGACGCCGCCGGGTGGTCCGCGCTGCTCGGCGGCGCACCGGTCGTGACGGCGCGGGGCGTGACGCACCCGGTGGACGTGGTATGGGCACCGCCCGCCCGCCCGGTGCGCCCGCCGCACGGGACACGCGTCGACCCGGCGCTGCTGACGCACGTGGCCTCGGTGGTGCGGCGGGCCCTCGCCGAGCGCCCCGGCGACGTGCTGGTGTTCCTGCCGGGCGTCGGCGAGATCGAGCGCGTCGCCGGGCAGCTGGGCGGGACGGCGGACCTGGGCGCCGAGGTGCTGCGGGTGCACGGGCGCGCGCCCGCGGCCGTGCAGGACGCGGTGCTCGCGGGTCCTTCGGGCGGGCGGCGCGTGGTGCTCGCGACGGCGGTCGCCGAGTCCAGCCTGACGGTGCCGGGCGTGCGGGTCGTCGTCGACGCGGGCCTCGCGCGCGAGCCGCGTACGGACCACGCGCGCGGCCTGGGCGCGCTGGCGACGGTACGGGTGTCGAGGGCGGGCGCCGAGCAGCGCGCCGGACGCGCGGGCCGCGAGGCGCCCGGCGCGGTGTACCGGTGCTGGACGGAGGCGGACCACGGGCGCCTGGCGCGCTTCCCGGCGCCGGAGATCCGCGTGGCCGACCTGACGGCCTTCGCGCTCCAGGCCGCCTGCTGGGGCGATCCGGACGCGTCGGGTCTCGCGCTGCTCGACCCGCCGCCCGCGGGCGCGCTTACGGCGGCGCGCGAGGTCCTCGCGGCGATCGGCGCGACCGAGCCCGGCGGTGGCGGCGCCCGGGGGCGCGGGGGACGGAGGAGCAGACGCCCGAACTCCTGGT
>NZ_JAGIQL010000366.1 GCF_017813245.1 Streptomyces montanisoli | reverse complement strand
GCCGGCCTCGACGGCCCCCTGATGTGCTGGTTGTGGACGCCGGGCGACCCCTGGGACGCGGGCATCGAAGCGGACCTCGACATGTCGGTCAGCGCCATGTGGGCGCTGCGCGAGGTCACCGCCGCGGCCCGCGCCGCCGGCCGGCCCGCGCGCGTCCAGCTCAAGGCCGACACCGGGCTCGGCCGCAACGGCTGCCAGCCCGCCGACTGGCCGGAACTCGTCGGCGCCGCGCTCGCCGCGCAGGAGGCGGGCGAGGTACGGGTGACGGGCCTGTGGTCCCACTTCGCGTGCGCGGACGAGCCCGGCCACCCGTCCATCGCCGCGCAGCTCGACGTGTTCCACGAGATGGTCGCCCATGCCGAGAAGGAGGGCGTCGAGCCGGAGGTGCGGCACATCGCGAACTCCGCGGCCGCGCTCACCCTGCCGGAGGCGCACTTCGACCTCGTGCGCCCCGGCATCGCCACGTACGGCATCTCGCCGAGCCCGGAGCTCGGCAGGCCCGCGGACTTCGGGCTGCGGCCGGTGATGACGCTGTCCGCGTCGCTCGCGCTGGTCAAGCAGGTGCCCGAGGGGCACGGCGTCAGCTACGGGCACACGTACCGCACGCCGCGCGAGACCACGCTCGGCCTCGTGCCGCTCGGCTACGCGGACGGAATCCCGCGCCACGCGTCGGGCCGCGGGCCCGTGCTGGTGGGGGAGGGCCCCGCCTGGCGGCGGGTGGCGGGGCGGGTCGCCATGGACCAGTTCGTGGTCGACCTCGGCGGCGAGTCCGTCGCCGAGGGCACGCGCGCCGTGCTCTTCGGCCCGGGCGACCTGGGCGAGCCGACCGCCGACGACTGGGCGGAGGCGGCGGACACCATCGCGTACGAGATCGTCACGCGCATCGGCGCGCGGGTCCCGCGCGTCTACCTGAACGAGGACGCGGGCCAGGAGTCGCGGTGACCCCGCAGGGGAAGACAACACCGGGACAGGCGGTGCAGGCCGTGCGGAGGCGGAAGGACGGACGCGCGTGAGCGACGGCGGAGCGGCACGGGACGTGGCCCAGGCCGCCGGCGCTGCGGTCGGGGCCGGCACGACGGCCGCCTCGGCGGTCACCGGCGCGTGGCGCCGCG
>NZ_JAGIQL010000365.1 GCF_017813245.1 Streptomyces montanisoli | reverse complement strand
AGAGGGGGGGCGGGCGCCGGGCGGCCGGGGGCGGGGCGCCGGGCGGCCAGGGACCGGGCGCGGGGTGGCTTAGAGGCCGACCTCCTTCATCAACATGCCGACCTCGGTGTTCGTCAGGCGCCGCAGCCAGCCGGACTTCTGGTCGCCCAGCGGGATCGGCCCGAACGCCGTGCGCACCAGGCGGTCGACGGGGAAGCCCGCCTCCGAGAGCATGCGGCGCACGATGTGCTTGCGGCCCTCGTGCAGCGTCACCTCGACGAGGTAGTTCTTGCCGGTGTTCTCCACGACGCGGAAGTGGTCCGCGCGCGCGTAGCCGTCATCGAGCTGGATGCCGTCCTTCAGGCGCTTGCCGATGTCGCGCGGCAGCGGCCCCTGGATGGCCGCCAGGTACGTCTTCTTCACGCCGTAGCGCGGGTGGGTGAGGCGGTGCGCCAGCTCCCCGTGGTTGGTGAGCAGGATGACGCCCTCGGTCTCGGTGTCCAGCCTGCCGACGTGGAAGAGGCGCGTCTCGCGGTTGGTGACGTAGTCGCCGAGGCACTGGCGGCCGTCCGGGTCCTCCATGGTGGAGACGACGCCCGCCGGCTTGTTCAGCGCGAAGAAGAGGTACGACTGCGTCGCCACCGTCAGCCCGTCGACCTTGATCTCGTCGTGGTCCGGGTCGACGCGCATGCCCTGTTCGAGGACGATCTCGCCGTTCACCTCGACGCGCGCCTGCTCGATCAGCTCCTCGCAGGCACGCCGCGAGCCCATGCCCGCCCTGGCGAGCACCTTCTGCAGCCGCTCGCCCTCCTGGTCGCCGCCGGCCGCCGGGCGCGGCTTCGCCTCGCGCGCCTCCGCGTACCGGTCGCGGTTGCGCTGCTCGATCTTCGCGTCCAGCTCGCGCGAGCGCGCCGGGGCGCCGCGACGTGCGGCTCCGCGCTTCGCGTCGCCGCGCGCGGGCCTCGGGGTGCCCTTGGCGCCGCCGCGTGCCGCGTCG
>NZ_JAGIQL010000364.1 GCF_017813245.1 Streptomyces montanisoli | reverse complement strand
CCCGCTGCCCGGCCCCGGGCGAGGGGGCGGGCGGCGCGGCCGGTCCCGGCGACCACTCGCCGCTGTCCAGCAGGAACGCGACGGCCGTGCCGCTGCGCGCCCGCATGCGCGCGGCGACCGCGGCCTGCTCCCCGTCCAGGTCGCCGAGGAAGGCCACGAGCAGCCCCTCGGAGCCGCCGCGCAGCACGTCGTACGCGGGCGACAGCGCGCGGCCCTCGGCGTGCTCCACCACCGCGAGCGTGTCCATCAGCAGCCCCATGGAGTCGGCGGAGTCCTGCGCCCCGCCCGCGTACCCCTCGCCGCCCTCGCCCGGCACCGACGTGCCGCCCGCCGTCAGCAGCCGCACCGTGTAGCCGCGCTGGAGCATGTGCGCCAGCACGGAGGCCGCGCCGGAGACGGCCCACTCGAACGCCGAGTCGGGCCCGGCGCCCCGGTAGGCGCCCGCACGCGTGTCGAGCAGGACGGTGCACCTGGCGCGCTGCGGCGCCTCCTCGCGGCGCACCATCAGCTCGCCGTAGCGCGCCGTCGAACGCCAGTGCACGCGGCGCAGGTCGTCGCCGTGCCGGTAGCCGCGCGGGATCACGTCGTCGTCCCCCGCGAGCGCCGGGCGGCGCTGCCTGCTGTCGCCGTACCCGGAGGACTCGCCCACGAGCCGCACCGCGGGCAGCGCCTCCGTGCGCGGGACGACCGTCAGCGTGTCGGACGCGCTGAACGAGCGGGTCAGCTCGCACATGCCGAACGGATCGGAGAGCCGCAGCTGGAGCGGGCCGAGCGGGTAGCGGCCCCGCAGGTCGGAGCGGACACGGTAGGACACCTCGCGGCGGCCGCCCGCCTCCACGCGGTCGAGCACGAAGCGGGGACGCGGCCCCAGCACGTACGGCACGTGGTCCTGGAGCATCAGCAGACCGGTGGGCAGCCGGGAGACGTTGTCGATCCGCAGGTGCACGCGGGCCTCGGAGCCCGCCGCGACCCGGGCGGGCGTCAGCCGCCTGCTGCCCGCGACCCGGTAGCGGGTGCGGTACAGGACGCCGACGCAGACCAGCGGGAGGACGAGCACCAGCAGCCCGACCCGCAGCAGCCCGGGCTGGCCCAGTATGTAGGCGCAGGCCACGGCCGCGACACCGGCGGCGAAGAAGGCACGGCCGCGGGTGGTCAGGCCGCTCAGCGCCGCCCGCAGGCCGGCCTGTTCCGCGTGCCCGCGGTCCGCGCCGCCAGCGCCGGCATCT
>NZ_JAGIQL010000363.1 GCF_017813245.1 Streptomyces montanisoli | reverse complement strand
CACCGGCGGCGCGGGCGCGCCGGGCCCCCGGGTCTCGGCGGGCGACATCGCGGCCCTCAGGTCGGTGGGCGAGCTCTTCCGCGCCCTCGACCAGCGCTACGGCGGCGGCCACGCCCGCCAGGCGCTCGTGCGCTACCTCGAACACGAGGCCGAGCCGATGCTGCGCGGCCTGTACGGGGAGACCGTCGGACGGCGCCTTTTCGGCGCCGTGGCCGACCTGACGAGGCTCGCCGGCTGGACGTCGTACGACATCGCCGCCCACGGCCTCGCGCAGCGCTACTTCGTCCAGGCGCTGCGGCTCTCGCAGGCGGCGGACGACCGGGCGTACGGCTCGTACGTGCTCGTGACGATGAGCCGCCAGGCGGTGTACCTCAGCCACGGGCGCGAGGCGGTGCAGCTCGCGCGCGTGGCGCAGCAGGGCGTGGGCGCGTCGGCGCCGCCGGTCGTGCAGGCGCTGCTCCAGGCGGCGGAGGCGCGGGGGCACGGCGTACTCGGGGACGCGCGCGCGTGCACGTCCGCCCTGCTGCGCGCCGAGCGGGCGCTGGAGGCCGCGCGGCCGGGGGACGAGGTGCCGCACTGGGCGCGGTTCTTCGACGAGGCGCAGCTCGCGGACGAGTTCGGGCACTGCCACAGGGACCTGTCCCAGTACCGCGCGGCGGCGCAGCACGCGGAGCGCTCACTGAGCCTGCGGGGGCCCGAGCAGGCGCGCAGCAGGCTGTTCTGCACGGTGGTGCTGGCCACGGCGCGGCTGGGCCTCGGCGAGCTCGACCAGGCATGCACGCTGGGCGCCGAGGCGGCGCAGGCCGCGTCGGAGATGAGGTCGGTGCGGGCGGTCGAGTACGTACGCGACTTCGAACGCCGCCTGGAGCCGCACCGGGACGCGGTCGCGGTACGCACGTACCGCGACCGCGTGACGGCCCTGAGCTGACGGCACCGCACGACGGCGCGACGGCGCCATGCGACCCGCCGCGCCCGGCGCGGGCCGGAGCGGCCCCCGCGGTGGCCTTGCGGCTTGCGCGGGGCCAGCTGCCCGTATGCACGGGCGCGGTGCGGGTCACCACGGTGGTCGCGCCGGCGGCGGTCGGTCTGCCCGCCCGAGGCGGGAGGACAGCGGCGCGCTACGCGTCGGGAAGTGTGTACCGCTCGGCCGCATCGCACGGTCGGCAGCCCGCTTGATCGGTAGAGCTCATGTCTGAACTCCAGTCACCTCTGTACCTGTCATGGCTGATTCCACTTCAGAAGAGGGGGGGGC
>NZ_JAGIQL010000362.1 GCF_017813245.1 Streptomyces montanisoli | reverse complement strand
TGTCAAGCCCCGGGTTTTGTGGAGAGTGGGTTAGCTGGTTTTCTGGAGTGACGCAGGGGGTTCGGCCGCATAGTGGGCGGCCTCGTGCTCGGCGGGGGTCGCGTGTCCGAGCTCGCCGTGCAGGCGCCGCTGGTTGAACCAGTCGACGTACTCGGCGACCGCGATCTCGACGTCGTTGATGGACGTCCAGGGGCCCTTGTTGCGGATCAATTCGGCCTTGAACAGGCTGTTGAACGCCTCGGCGAGGGCGTTGTCATACGAGTCGCCCCTGGAGCCGACGGAGGCCACGGCTGCTTCCTGTTCAAGACGTTCGGTGTAGCGAATAGCACGATATTGGACTCCGCGGTCCGAGTGATGTGTGAGGCCGGTGAGGTCGGCGCCGGTGCGCCGGCGGCGCCAGATCGCCATCTCCAGCGCGTCCAGGGCGAGATCGGTGTAGAGGCTGGTGGCGACCTGCCAGCCGACAACCATCCGGGAGAACACGTCGATGACGAAGGCCGCGTAGACCCAGCCGGAGAACGTCCTGATGTAGGTGATGTCGGCAACCCATAGCTGGTTGGGGACAGTTGAGGTGAACTGCCGCTCGACCAGGTCTGCCGGGCGGTCAGTCTCTGGGGCGGGCCGGGTCGTGCGCGGGCTCTTGGCCCGGATCACCCCGCGCAGTCCCACCTGCCGCATGAGGCGCTCGACCGTGCAGCGGGCCACTTCGTGCCCTTCGCGTACCAGGGCGGCGTGGATCTTGCGGGCTCCGTAGACGCCGTAGTTGTCGGTGTGGATCTGGCGTATCTCCTCGGTGAGCTCGGCATCTCGTATGCTGCGGGCCGACGGCGGACGGCTGTGGGCGGCGTAGTAGGTGCTCGGCGCGATCGGCGCGTCCGTCTCGGCGAGGACGTCGCAGATCGGCTGGACGCCGAACGTCTCCTTGTACTGGTCGATGTAGGCGACCTTCATCGCAGTGGACGGTCCAGCTCCGCAGCGAAGAAAGCCGAGGCGGACTTCAATATCGCGTTCGCCCGCCGTAGTTCCTTCACCTCTCGTTCCAGTTCAGCGATCCGGGCGGCCTCGGCGCTGGTGGTGCCGGGCACAGCGCCGTCGTCGATCTCCGCCCGCTTCACCCATCCGCGCAGGGCCTCGGGGTGCACGTCCAGCTGGTCGGCGATGCGCTTGATCGCCCCAGCCCGGACGGCCGGGTCCTTGCGGGCCTCGACCGCGAGACGCGTCGCGCGTTCACGCAGTTCATCGGGGTACTTACG
>NZ_JAGIQL010000361.1 GCF_017813245.1 Streptomyces montanisoli | reverse complement strand
CCCGACGGCGGCACCCGCCGCGGACGCGGCCAGGGCGCGGTGCAGGAAGGAGCGCCGGCCCACGCCGGAGGGGCCGCTCTCGCCGCCGCCCTCCGCGGCCGGGTCGCGGTCGCCGTCGCCCGGTCTCGCACGGACGGTCATGAGGTCCTCCGGATGTCGAAGATGACGGCGACGGGGGCGAGTTGCTCCGCGAGGTCGCCGAAGTCCGCGTCGACGCGTTCCCGTCGCGTCCTCGGCAGCGTGTGCGGGGCGCGCCAGCCGCCGTCCTCGTGCAGCGCGTCGAGATCGGCCTTCGCCGTCTTGACGGCGGCGTCGAGCCGGGGCAGCGCCGGGTCCCTGGGGGCTAGCAGCGGGCGCAGCACGTCCAGCAGTTCTGCCGTGCCGTCGAGCCCGGCCCTCGCGGTGGCGAGCGAGGTGCCGCTGCCGAAGTCGGAGCGCCCCGTCAGGTCGAGCTGGATGCTGTCCTCGGTGATCTCGTGGGCGCGCAGGCCGGTGTCCAGCGGGTCCATCCTGGTGGCGGCCCACTGGTCGCTGAGGCGGCGCAGGTCGTCGGCGAGCCGGTCGGTGGGGCCCTTCAGCTCCTTGGCCGGCTCCCCGTGCCACAGGCCGTACTCCACCCGGTGGAAGCCGGTGAAGTCCTTGGCGTGGACCCCGCCGGTCATCCCCGCGTCCGTGCCGTCGACGGCGTCGCCGAGGTCGCCGAACGCCCCGTAGGCGCCGCCGAGTCTGGCGTACGCGAGGTGGGCGGGGAGCCAGGCTCGCCGCGCCGCGGAGAGATCGCCTCCGTCGACGGCGGACTTGAGGGCGCCGACCTTGCCGAGCACGTCCTCGAACCCCTTCGCGACCCACTTCTGGTACGTGAGGGTCGGCGGGATGACGTCGTGCTGGTTGACGGGGCGCACGGCGGGGCCGCTCTTCGCGGGGCCCGAGGCGATCCGCACGGTGGGGCCGCTCACCGCGTCGGTCTCCTCGACCAGGCAGCGGAAGGAGTAGCTGCCCCGGCCGAGCCGTACCCGGATCGGGCGGGTGGTGCCGGGGCCGAGGCCGTCGACCTCGCCGAGCAGCGCGCCTGAGGAGTCGGTCAGGTAGACCTCCGCCGCTCCGGTGGCGACGTTGTGCACGTCGAAGACCTGGAGGCCGGGCCGCGGGTGGAGCCACCCCTTCCCGCACTGCTCCGCGGAGTCGGACGCCTTTACGGCGGTGTGGCGGAGGCCGTCGGCACCGCCGGCAGCGGCCGGCTCGTCGCCGCCGCCCCCGGTCAGGGCGTGGGCGAGGCCGCCGGCCGCGGCGGC
>NZ_JAGIQL010000360.1 GCF_017813245.1 Streptomyces montanisoli | reverse complement strand
TCTCGCAGCCGGTGCGCGAGGCCCGAGAGTGCGTCGGCGGCGCGCCGGGCGCGCTGGGCGGCCTCCTGGCGCTCCTCGCCGGCTCGCGCCGTGTCCGCCGCGGCCTGCTCGGCCTCAGCGCTCGCGGCGCGGGCCACGGCCAGTTCCTCCTCGGCACGCCCGGCGCTCTCGCGGGCCGTACGCGCCGACGCGGCCAGCTCCGCCAGCGTCCCCGGCGGGCAGTCGGCACGCCAGGAGCCGACGCGGGCCGCGAGAGCGCGGTCCCCGGCGAGGCGTGCCGCGACCTCCGCGATCTCCTCGTCGCGAGCGGCGGCGCGGTCGCGCAGCTCCCGCCGCTCCTGGTCGGCGGCGTGCTCGTCGTGCATCGCGGGGTTGGGCGGTACGAGGAAGACGTCGCCCGCGCCGTCCTCGCCGCCGCGCGGCACCGGCGCGAGCAGCGCGGCCGCCGTGCCGACGGCGACGGTGGAGCGGGGCAGCAGCGCGGCGGCGGCGAGCACGTCGCGGGCGCGCGCGTGGGAGGCGTGGTCGGTGATGACGACGCCGTCGACCAGTTCGGGGCGGGTGGCGAGGACGGCGGCGTGGTCGGTGGGGTCGACGCTCTGCGCGAGGTAGCGCCAGCCGGGCAGCGCGGGGATGCCGTGCTCGCCGAGGTACTCGACGGTGGCGAGCACGTCGGGGCCCGGCGGCAGGAGCCCGCCGTCGCCGAGCGCGCCGAGGATGCGCGCGTCGTCGGCGGCCGCGGTGCGCAGGTCGAACAGGCGGCGCTCGGCGGAGGCGATGGACTGGTCGAGCAGGTCGCGCAGTTCATCGGCGTGACCGTCGAACTCCTCGGCCGACAGCGGCCCACGGCCGGCGCCTCCGCCACCGTGGGTGCCGGCACGGGGCGCCGGCACGCCGGGGCTTCCGGACGCCGCAGGCAGGGAGAGCAACTCGGTGAGGCGGTCGTCCGCCGCGATCGACTCCGCCGCGCGGCGCTCCGCCTCGTACGCGCGCTCCGCGGCCTGCGCCGCGTCCTTGGCGCGCGCGGCGGCCAGTTCGGTGCGGCTTTCCGCGCCGGCGGCCTCCCTGGCGCGCTCGCCCGCACCGCGGCCCGCGCAGGTGGTCGGACTCGCTGCGCGCGCGCTGTGCGGCGGTGGCGGCCGAAGTGGCATCGCGGTGGGCGGTCTCGGCGGTGTCCTGGAGGGTGGCGGAGCGCGCCTCCTCCTCGTTGGCGAGGCCCTCGGCGTCCCCGGCGGCCGCGTGCAGGGCGCGTACGAGGTCGGCCGCCGCCGTGGCGCGCGCGGCGAGCGCGGGCGCCGCGTCGCGCTCGGCCTCCCGGAT
>NZ_JAGIQL010000036.1 GCF_017813245.1 Streptomyces montanisoli | reverse complement strand
CCCGGAAGCTAAGCTCTACTGCGCCGATGGTACTGCAGGGGGGACCCTGTGGGAGAGTAGGACGCCGCCGAACAATACGTTGCAAGAAAGTCGGGGAGGCCCGCACCACAGGTGCGGGCCTTTTCGCGTTTCGCCCCACCCCCGTTGCCCAGCGCGTTCACCCGTACAGGTAGGGTCAGGAGGCATCGTCGGCTCATTCGCACAGGAGGCCCCCGGGTGGAGGTCCAGGAGACCCGCGTCCAGACGAACCGGGTACTCACCATCCCCAACATCCTCTCCATGGCCCGCCTCGTCGGCGTGCCGGTGTTCCTGTGGCTGATCCTGCGCCCCGAGTTCGGGCAGTCCAAGGCCGACGGCTGGGCGCTGCTCGTGCTGGCGTTCAGCGGCATCAGCGACTACCTCGACGGCAAGCTCGCCCGGCGCTGGAACCAGATCAGCAGCCTCGGCCGGCTCCTCGACCCCGCCGCCGACCGGCTGTACATCCTTTCCACCCTCGTCGGGCTCACCTGGCGCGAGATCCTGCCCCTGTGGCTCACGACCGCCCTATTGGCACGGGAGCTCATGCTCCTCGTCATGGTGGGCATTCTGCGCAGGCACGGCTATCCGCCTCCCCAGGTGAACTTCCTCGGCAAGGCGGCTACCTTCAACTTGATGTACGCGTTCCCGCTACTGCTGCTCAGTGACGGAAGCGGGTGGCTTGCGTCACTCGCCGAAGTTTTCGGATGGGCGTTCGCAGGATGGGGTACAACCCTGTATTGGTGGGCAGGGATCCTCTATGTGGTTCAGGTCCGCCGGCTAGTCAGCGCCGACGCTGTGACTGATTGACCCGTCGTCGTGCCTTGCAGCGTTGCAAGGCCGCTTGCCTGGTCTCAGGTCTTTCTGTCAGGACGGGTGTCGTCGGCGAGACCGTCTCTTGAGGAGGACGCTTCCGACATGAAGGCCGTCGTAATGGCCGGTGGTGAAGGTACTCGGCTTCGCCCCATGACCTCCAGCATGCCCAAGCCGCTCCTGCCGGTGGTGAACCGGCCCATCATGGAGCACGTGCTGAGGTTGCTCAAGCGCCATGGATTGACCGAGACCGTGGTGACCGTGCAGTTCCTCGCTTCGCTCGTCAAGAATTACTTCGGCGACGGTGAGGAACTCGGCATGGAACTCACCTATGCCAACGAGGAAAAGCCGCTCGGCACGGCCGGAAGCGTCAAGAACGCGGAAGAGGCACTCAAGGACGACGCGTTCCTGGTGATCTCGGGCGACGCGCTCACGGATTTCGACCTCACCGACCTCATCGCCTTCCACAAGGAGAAGGGCGCGCTCGTCACGGTGTGCCTGACGCGCGTGCCGAATCCGCTGGAATTCGGCATCACGATCGTGGACGAAGAGGGCAAGGTCGAGCGCTTCCTGGAGAAGCCCACCTGGGGCCAGGTCTTCTCCGACACGGTGAACACCGGGATCTACGTCATGGAGCCCGAGGTCTTCGACTACGTCGAGGCCGACGCGTCCGTCGACTGGTCGGGTGATGTCTTCCCGCAGCTGATGAAGGAGGGCAAGCCGGTCTACGGCTACATCGCCGAGGGCTACTGGGAGGACGTCGGCACCCACGAGAGCTACCAGAAGGCCCAGGCGGACGTGCTCGAGGGCAAGGTCGACGTGGAGATCGACGGCTTCGAGATCTCGCCCGGCGTCTGGATGGCCGAGGGCGCCGAGGTGCACCCCGACGCGGTGCTGCGCGGTCCGCTGTACATCGGCGACTACGCGAAGGTCGAAGCGGACGTCGAGATGCGCGAGCACACGGTGATCGGCTCCAACGTGGTCGTGAAGGAAGGCGCCTTCCTGCACAGGACCGTCATCCACGACAACGTCTACCTCGGCACCCACTGCAATCTGCGCGGCTGCGTCATCGGCAAGAACACCGACGTGATGCGGGCGGCCCGGATCGAGGACGGCGCGGTCATCGGCGACGAGTGCCTGGTCGGCGAGGAGTCGATCATCCAGGGCAACGTCCGCGTCTACCCGTTCAAGACGGTCGAGGCGGGCGCGTTCGTCAACACGTCGGTGATCTGGGAGTCCCGAGGACAGGCGAACCTGTTCGGCGCGCGCGGCGTCTCCGGGATCCTGAACGTCGAGATCACCCCGGAGCTCGCCGTGCGGCTCGCCGGCGCGTACGCCACGACGCTGAAGAAGGGCTCCACCGTCACCACCGCGCGTGACCACTCCCGCGGTGCCCGTGCGCTCAAGCGCGCCGTCATCTCGTCGCTCCAGTCGAGCGCCATCGACGTGCGCGACCTGGAGAACGTGCCGCTGCCCGTGGCGCGCCAGCAGACCGCGCGGGGCAGCGCGGGCGGCATCATGATCCGTACGACGCCCGGCGTGCCGGACTCCGTGGACATCATGTTCTTCGACGAGCGGGGCTCCGACCTCTCGCAGGCAGGTCAGCGCAAGCTCGACCGCGTCTACGCGCGCCAGGAGTACCGCAGGGCGTTCCCGGGCGAGATCGGTGACCTGCAGTTCCCGTCGAGCGTGTACGACTCGTACACGGGCGCGCTGCTGCGCAGCGTCGACACCGACGGAATCGCCGAGGCCAACCTGAAGGTCGTGGTCGACGCCTCCAACGGCAGCGCGGGCCTCGTCCTGCCCAGCCTGCTCGGCCGGCTCGGAGTGGACTCGCTGACGATCAACCCGGGGCTCGACGAGTCCCGGCCCACGGAGACGCCCGAGTCGCGCAGGTCCGGTCTCGTGCGGCTCGGGGAGATCGTGTCCTCGGCGCGCGCGGCCTTCGGCGTCCGGTTCGACCCGGTGGGCGAGCGGCTGTCGCTCGTCGACGAGCGCGGCCGCATCATCGAGGACGACAGGGCGCTGCTCGTCCTGCTCGACCTGGTGGCCTCCGAGCGGCGCAGCGGGCGCGTGGCGCTGCCCGTCACGACGACGCGCATCGCCGAACAGGTGGCCGCCTACCACGGCACGCAGGTGGAGTGGACGACGACGTCGCCCGACGACCTGACACGCGTGGGCCGCGAGGAGACCACGATCTTCGGCGGCGACGGACGCGGCGCGTTCCTCGTGCCGGAGTTCAGCAGCGTGCTGGACGCCTCCGCGGCCTTCGTGCGCCTGATCGGCCTCGTCGCCCGTACGCAGCTCACGCTCAGCCAGATCGACGCCCGCATCCCGCGGGCGCACGTGCTGCGCCGCGACCTCGCGACGCCGTGGGCCGTCAAGGGCCTCGTGATGCGCACGGTCGTGGAGGCCGCGGGCGACCGGCAGGTGGACACCACGGACGGGGTGCGCGTGGTCGAGGCCGACGGGCGCTGGGTGATGGTGCTGCCCGACCCGGCCGAGGCCGTGACGCACCTGTGGGCGGAGGGGCCGGACGACGCCTCCGCGCAGGCGCTGCTCGACGAGTGGTCGACGATCGTGGACAGCGCGGGGCACTGACCCGCCCGCCGCAGGCGGCCGCCTGGCGGCCCCTGACCACGTGAGCGCACGTGGTCAGGGGCCGTTCGGTGGAGACCGTCGCGACATGCGACGATGTGCGGCATGCCGGAGCAGTCCCCCACACGGAGCAGCGCCGCGGGGCGTCCACGCCCCGACGCGTCCATGTCGCTGCTGACCAACGTGATGGACCACGCGCTCGACGACGGGTACGCCGAGGCGTCCGCCCGCAGGACGTCGGGGGCCGGGGGCCTGCCGCGCGGCGTGCGGGGCCGGTTGTGGCTCGGGGCCGGGCTGGTGCTCGCCGCGCTCGTGGTGACGCTCGGGGCGGCGCAGGCGCACCACGCGGCGCCCGTCGTGGCCAAGGAGCGGCAGGAGCTGATCGACCGGGTCGGCAGCGAGACGGCTCACGCGGACGACCTGGAGCACGACGTCGACGGCCTGCGCCGGGACGTCGCCCAGCGCCAGCAGGCGGCGCTGCGCCAACACGGGGGCGGCCGCGCCCCGTTGCTCTCCGTGCTGGCGGGCGCCACGGATGTGCACGGACCCGGCGTGAAGCTCGTCGTGGACGACGCGAAGGACACCGAGTCCGGGGGCGGCGCGAACCCGCGGGAGAACGCGGGCTTCTCCGACACGGGACGGGTGCGCGACCGGGACATGCAGCGCGTCGTCAACGGACTGTGGGCCGCGGGCGCCGAGGCCGTCTCCGTCAACGGCCAGCGGCTCACGTCGCTTTCGGCCATCCGCGCGGCCGGTGACGCCATACTGGTCGACAACAGGCCGCTGGCGCCGCCCTACACGGTGCTCGCCGTGGGGGACGGCGGGAAACTGGCGGCGAGGTTCAAGGGAAGCGCCGACGGCACGTATCTGGACACGCTGGCGAGCGACTTCGGTATCCGTGTGTCCCTGTCCGCGCAGGACGACGTGCGGGTTCCGGCCGCCCCGAGTCTGGTCCTGCGCGCGGCCAGGCCATTGAAGAGCGCAACAGGGAAGACAGAAGAGGGCACATCGTGATCGCCGTACTTGGCCTCGTCGTCGGAGTCGTGGTCGGGCTGTTCGTCCGTCCCGAGGTTCCCGCGGTGGTCGAGCCGTACCTGCCCATCGCCGTCGTCGCCGCGCTCGACGCGGTCTTCGGCGGCCTGCGCGCCATGCTCGACGGCATCTTCGTCGACAAGGTCTTCGTCGTGTCGTTCCTGTCGAACGTCGTGGTGGCCGCGCTGATCGTGTTCCTCGGCGACAAGCTCGGCGTGGGCGCCCAGCTGTCCACCGGTGTCGTCGTGGTCCTCGGCATCAGGATCTTCTCCAACGCCGCGGCGATCCGCCGGCACATCTTCCGGGCGTGACGCCGATGAGCACGCCTCGCACCCCTGAAGGACCCGACGCCCCGCGGCCCACCGGACGGCAGCGGCTGGCGGCCGGCCTCTGGCCGCCGCGCGTCACCCGCGCCCAACTGACCGTCGCCGTTCTGCTCTTCGTGCTCGGCCTCGGACTGGCCGTCCAGGTCAGGTCGCACAGCGACAACAGCGCGCTGCGCGGGGCACGTCAGGAGGATCTTGTCCGTATCCTCGATGAACTGGACAACCGAACCCAGCGTCTTGAGGACGAGAAGCAGGATCTCGTGGACCAGCGCACGGGACTGGAGAGCAGCTCTGACCGGGCGGAGGAGGCCCGCAAGCAGACACGTGAGAAGGAGCAGCAGTTGGGCATCCTCGCGGGGACCGCGGGAGCGCAGGGGCCCGGCATCACGCTCACGGTGAGCGACCCGCACCACGCCGTGGGGGCGGACATGCTGCTCGACGCCGTGGAGGAACTGCGCGCGGCGGGGGCGGAGGCCATCGAGGTCAACGGCGTGCGCGTGGTCGCGGATACGGATTTCACCGGAACGGGAGGCAGCATTCAGGTGGACGGCAAGGCGGTGTCGTCGCCGTACCGGTTCACGGCGATCGGCCGGCCGCAGGACCTGAAGCCCGCGCTCGGCATCCCGGGCGGCGTGGTACAGACGCTGGAGAAGGAGCAGGCCACGGCCACGGTGACCGGCTCCGACAAGGTCGTCGTGGACGCCTTGCGACCGGCGAAGCAGCCTGACTACGCTCGGTCGTCCTCCCGGTGAGCCGCGCGTGCATGTGGGAGGTTCGCTACGGGCAGGAGGTTGCGGGGGGTCGACGCATGATCAGCGCGATGTGTGGTGGAAACTGTTCGTTGTGTACGGACGCTGTCAAGATGTCCGGGTCGGCAGGCATGTTCAGTGATATGTCGTCCTGCCCCACGGGCGGGTCTGTTTCGGTCAAGGGGAATCGCCCGTGAAGTTGTTTGCGAAGTTGTTCGGCAGGAGCTCCCGCGACGAGGGCGGCAATGCCCGCCATCGCGCGGCGCGGCAGGCGCAGGGCGAGGGTGAGGAGCGGGGCGGCGACCGCCCGCTCTTCCGCGACCAGGTGGGCGGTCAGGAGGGCGGGGCGGGCGGCTACGGCGCGTCGCCGGTTGACCCCGCCGGGCAAGGGCGCATAGGTTTCGGGGAACCGTCAACCTCAAGTACGGGTGGAGACTTTCCCACCGCCTCGTTCGCGACCGACCCACGGGCGGGGCAGCCACGGCAGGAGGACCCCGCCATGTCGGCCCTGGTTTGTTCGAGATGCGGCCACCGCAACGCCGAATCCAGCAGGTTCTGCTCCAACTGCGGTGCGCCGCTGCGGGCCGGCGCTCCGGCCGAGCGCGCCGCTGAGACGACGTCCACCATCTCCATCTCCGGTCTCGAGGCCTACGACCCGGAGTCCACGGGCCAGACGCAGCTGCCGACGCTCAGCCCGGAGGCGCAGGCCGCCGTCGAGGCGCTGCCGTTCGGCTCGGCCCTGCTGATCGTGCGCCGCGGGCCCAACTCGGGCAGCCGCTTCCTGCTGGACGGCGAGCTGACGACGGCGGGACGCCACCCGCAGAGCGACATCTTCCTCGACGACGTGACGGTGTCGCGCCGGCACGTGGAGTTCCGCAGGGGGGCGGACGGCCTGTTCACCGTCTCCGACGTGGGCAGCCTCAACGGCACCTACGTCAACCGTGAGCGGATCGACTCGGTCCTGCTGGCGACCGGCGACGAGGTCCAGATCGGCAAGTACCGACTGGTCTTCTACCCGAGCCAGCGGGGCGCGTGAGCCGGAGAAGGGCCATGTCGCCCACGCCTCAGGGCGGTGCCGGCCACGGCACCGCCCGCGCGGGGGAGCAGCTCGTCAGCATCGGGTCGGTGCTCGGGAGGCTGCGCGACGAGTTCCCCGAGGTCACCATCTCGAAGATCCGCTTCCTCGAGGCGGAGGGGCTCGTGGAGCCGCGCAGGACGCCGTCCGGCTACCGCAAGTTCTCCCCGGAGGACGTGGAGCGGCTCGCGCTGGTGCTGCGCATGCAGCGCGACCACTACCTGCCGCTGAAGGTCATCAAGGAGCACCTGGAGGCGCTGGGCCGCGGCGAGCGGGTCGCACTGCCGGGTCCCCAGCGCGACCGCGACGACGACTGGCCCGCGCCCGCTGTGGCGGCCGCCGAGGAGCCGACCGCGGCCCGTGTCGGGCGCGCCGAGCTGCTGGCCGCGCTGGGCGTGGCCGAGCGCGAGCTCGCCGAGTGGGAGTCCTACGGCCTGGTGGCCGCCGGCCCTGACGGCGCCTACGACGCGGATTCCGTGGCCGTGGCCAGGCTGGTGGCGGATCTCGGACGCTTCGGGCTGGAACCGCGCCATCTGCGGGTCATGAAAGCGGCCGCGGAGCGCGAGGCCGGGCTCGTCGAGCAGGTGGTCGCGCCGCTGCGCAGGCACCGTAATCCGCAGACCAGGGCCCATGCGGAGGCCACCACGCGGGAGCTCGCGGGGCTGTCGGTGCGGCTCCACGCGGCCCTGGTCAAAACGGCGCTGAGCGGACAGTCACACTGATCCGGCCGGTGCCCGACTACCCAAACCTGCCGGGCACGTCCTAGGGTTGCTGTGTGAACGAGCTCGACGTTGTGGGTGTCCGGGTGGAAATGCCCTCCAACCAGCCGATCGTGCTCCTGCGCGAAGTGGGAGGCGATCGCTACCTCCCCATCTGGATCGGACCTGGGGAGGCGACCGCCATTGCCTTCGCCCAGCAGGGCATGGCGCCGGCGAGACCGCTGACGCACGACCTGTTCAAGGATGTCCTCGAAGCGGTGGGCCAGGAGCTCACGGAAGTGCGCATCACGGACCTCCGCGAGGGCGTGTTCTACGCGGAGCTGGTCTTCGCCAGCGGGGTCGAGGTGAGCGCGCGGCCGTCCGACGCCATAGCGCTGGCCCTGCGCACGGGGACGCCGATCTACGGCAGCGACGGCGTGCTGGACGACGCCGGTATCGCGATCCCCGACGAGCAGGAGGACGAGGTGGAGAAGTTCCGCGAGTTCCTCGACCAGATCTCGCCGGAGGACTTCGGGACCAACAGCCAGTGAGGCCGCCGGGTCGGCAGTGACTTCGCCGGGGCGGCGGTGACTCCGCCCCGGCCCGTCCACACCCAGGCAAATCCACGACCTTTTCCCTGTTTCGGGGCACGCTAAACCACCCTCAGGGTGATTATCACTCGGCGTGGCGAGTGCGGCGATCGTTGACGCACCCCGGGTGACTGCCTACCTTCGTGAAGGCAGGTCAAGGACGGAGGTCGGCGTGAGAAGCAGCGGCGACGGTACGGCGGTCAGCCCGTACCGGCTTCACGGCAGTTCGGTCGACCCCACCCACGAGGGTGTCGGGTACCGGGGACCGACGGCCTGCGCGGCGGCGGGGATCACGTACCGCCAATTGGACTACTGGGCGCGCACCGGGCTCGTGGAGCCGAGCGTCAGGCCCGCTTACGGGTCCGGCACGCAGCGGCTCTACAGCTTCCGCGACGTCGTCGTGCTGAAGATCGTCAAGCGGTTCCTCGACACGGGCGTGGCCCTGCAGAACATCCGGGCCGCGGTCCAGCACCTGCGGGAGCGCGGCTTCCAGGACCTCGACCGCATGACCCTCATGTGCGACGGCGCGACCGTCCACGAGTGCACGTCTCCCGACGAGGTCGTCTCGCTGCTCCAGTGCGGCCAGGGCGTCTTCGGCATCGCGGTGGGCGTGGTGTGGCGTGACGTCGAGTGCGCGCTCTCCCAGCTCCACGGGGAGCGGATCGACACCGGCGAGACGCTCGTCGGCAACAACCCCGCCGACGAACTCGCGCGGCGCCGCCGCGACCGGGCGGTCTGAGCCGCACCTGAGCGGGGGCGCGACTGTCAGACCCTTGCGGCAGCATCGAGGACATGAGACGCGCGCCGACCATCCTCCACCTGGACATGGACGCGTTCTATGCCTCGGTGGAGCAGGCGTCGAAGCCGAGCCTGCGGGGCAAGCCCGTGGTCGTCGGCGGCCTCGGGCCCCGCGGGGTCGTCGCGACGGCCTCGTACGAGGCGCGCAGGTTCGGTGTCCACTCGGCGATGCCGATGGCGCAGGCCAGGCGGCTCGCCCCGCACGCGGCGTACCTCGTGCCGCGGTTCCTGTTCTACCGCGCGATAAGCGGCCAGGTGATGGAGCTGCTGGGGCGGCTGTCACCGCTGGTGGAACCCCTCAGCCTGGACGAGGCGTTCGTCGACCTCGAGGCCGGCGGCACGGCCTTCGACGCGGCCGCGGCGCGGGCCACGGGGGAGGGGCTGCGCGCGGACATCAGGGCGGTGACGGGGCTGAGCGGGTCGGTGGGGCTCGCCGGTTCCAAGATGCTCGCGAAGATCGGCTCCGAGGGCGCCAAGCCGGACGGCCTGCTGCTGATCGAGCCCGGCACCGAGCGCGAGCTGCTCGGGCCCATGTCCGTGCGGGCCCTGCCGGGCGTGGGGCCCGCGACGGGGGACCACCTGAGGCGTGCCGGGATGACGACCGTCGCCCATCTCGCCGAGGCCGGGGAGGACGAGCTGGTGCGGCTCGTCGGCAGGGCGCACGGACTGTCGCTGTACCGGATGGCGCTCGGGCTCGACGACCGGCCCGTCGTCTCCGACCGGGACGCGAAGTCGGTGTCCGTGGAGGACACCTTCGACGTCGACCTGCACGACAGGGTGCGGGTGCGCGCCGAGGTGGACCGGCTCGTGGAGCGTTGCGTGGAGCGGCTGCGCGGGGCCGGACGCTCGGGGCGGACGGTCGTGCTGAAGGTGCGCCGCTACGACTTCTCGACGCTCACGCGCTCGGAGACGCTGCGCGGGCCCACGGACGACGGAGCGGTGGTGCGGGAGGCAGCGGGGCGGCTGCTCGACGCGGTGGACACGACGGGCGGCGTGCGGCTGCTGGGCGTCGGCGTGACGGGCCTCGCCGACTACACGCAGGAGGACCTCTTCGCCCAGTCGGGCACGGGCGCGGTGACGGAAGCGGTCGTCCAGGACGAGCCCTCGGCGGCCCCGGAGCCGCCGCCGGCCGCGCCACCCCCGGACATGGCCGAGGCGGCGCCGCGCCGCTACCCGGCCGGCCACGACGTGCGGCACGCGTCCTTCGGCCCCGGCTGGGTGCAGGGCAGCGGGGCGCGGCGGGTGACGGTGCGCTTCGAGCAGCCGGGCTCCGCGGTGGGGCGTGTGCGGACGTTCTGGCTGGACGACCCCGACCTGGAGCCGTCGGACCCGTTGCCGCTGATACCGGGCGCCGGGTAGCCCGGCGCACGCACCGCGGTACCCGCGGGGCTCCGCGCCGCCCTCAGTCGTCCTTGCCCGCCACCTTGCCGAAGTCGCGCTCCGCGTCCTTGTCCGTCATGGACGCGGGCGGCTCGGGCGGCCCGGCGGCGGGCAGCGTCAGTCCGTAGTGGTGGTAGAGCTGGAGTTCCTGCTCGGGCGAGAGGTGGCGGCCCACCCCGAAGTCGGGCGCCTGCTTGATCAGCGCGCGTTCGAAGGGGATCCGCAGCGTGTCGCCGACCAGGGCGCTCGGCGCCAGCGGGACGAACGCGTCCCTGCTGAACAGCCCCGTGCGGACGGCGGCCCACTCCGGCACGCCGGTCGCGTCGTCCAGGTACACCTCGTCGACCGTGCCGATCCTGTGTCCCTCGCGGTCGAGCGCCTTGCGGCCGATCAGGCTGCGCGGATCGATGTCTGTCTCCACGGTCCCTCCAACAGGTCGCAACCGCTCGCAACTGCTCCTGAATACTACGAAACGGCACTTCCGCGGGTGCGTCCACTCGGCGTCTCGCACCGTGGACCGCCGCCTTCGGCCGGAAATCCCCTTCCGGAGCGCCGCTGGTAGGCTGGCAGGCGGCCACTGACCCCGCGCGGGAGAGTCCCCCGGCAGCCCGCCGGAGGCGCCGAAGGAGCAAATCCTCCCCGGAATCTCTCAGGCACCCGTACCGCACGGACGAGGTCACTCTGGAAAGCAGGACGGACGCGACGGCATCCGCCCTCACCGACGGTGAAAACCGGACCGCTCACGTCGCGGGCCGGTGAAGCTCTCAGGTCCATGACAGAGGGGGAGCCCGTCCGGGTGCCACTGCCGAGTGGCACCCCACGCAGGTCGCGTCGACCAGGAGGCCTCCGCACATGACCGCCCACCGCATGACGCTCGCACAGCTGGAGCGCGGCACCCCCTTCGAGCACCGCCACATCGGACCCGACGCCGCATCCCAGGCCAAGATGCTGGCCCACGTCGGCTACGGCTCGCTGGACGAGCTGACCGCGGCCGCCGTGCCCGACGTGATCAAGAGCGCCGAGGCGCTGAACCTGCCGGAGGCACGCACCGAGGCCGAGGTGCTGGCCGAACTGAGGTCGCTCGCCGACCGCAACCAGGTCCTCGCCCCGATGATCGGCCTCGGCTACTACGGCACGTACACCCCGCCGGTGATCCTCCGCAACGTGCTGGAGAACCCCGCCTGGTACACCGCGTACACGCCGTACCAGCCCGAGATCTCCCAGGGCCGCCTCGAGGCGCTGCTGAACTTCCAGACGATGGTCGCCGACCTGACGGGGCTGCCCACCTCGGGCGCGTCGCTGCTGGACGAGGGCACGGCGGCCGCCGAGGCGATGGCGCTCGCGCGGCGCGTCGGCAAGGTCAAGGAGGGCGTCTTCCTGGTCGACGCGGACGCCCTGCCGCAGACCGTCGCCGTCATCCGCACCCGCGCGGAACCGGCCGGTGTCGAGGTCGTCGTCGCGGACCTGAGCGAGGGCATTCCCGCGGACGTCGCCGAGCGCGGCGTCTTCGGCGTCCTGCTGCAGTACCCGGGCGCCTCGGGCGCCGTGCGTGACCCGCGCCCCGTGATCGAGCGGGCGCACGAGCTCGGCGCGGTCGTCACGGTCGCCGCCGACCTGCTCGCGCTCACGCTGCTCACGCCGCCCGGGGACCTGGGCGCGGACATCGCCGTCGGCACGACGCAGCGCTTCGGCGTCCCCATGGGGTTCGGCGGCCCGCACGCCGGCTACATGGCCGTCCGCGACCGGTTCGCTCGCAGCCTGCCCGGACGCCTCGTGGGCGTCTCCGTGGACGCCGACGGGACCAAGGCGTACCGGCTCGCGCTGCAGACCCGCGAGCAGCACATCCGCCGCGAGAAGGCCACCAGCAACATCTGCACCGCGCAGGTGCTGCTCGCCGTCATGGCCGGCATGTACGCCGTCTACCACGGGCCCGACGGCCTGCGGGACATCGCGCGCCGCACGCACAGGTACGCGACCGTCCTCGCGGCGGGGCTGCGGGCCGGCGGCGCCGAGGTCACGGAGGACGCCTACTTCGACACGATCACCGTGCGCGTGCCGGGCAGGGCCACGGAGATCGTCGCCGGCGCGCGCGAGGGCGGCGTCAACCTCCGCCTGGTCGACGGCGACCACGTCTCCGCCGCCTGCGACGAGACCACGGGCCGCGCCCAGCTCGCCGCCGTGTGGGCCGCCTTCGACGTGCACGCCGACATCGAGGCGCTGGACGAGCAGGCCGCCGACGCGCTGCCGGGCGACCTGCTGCGTGACGACGAGTTCCTGACCCACCCGGTCTTCCACCAGCACCGTTCCGAGACGGCCATGCTGCGCTACCTGCGCCGCCTGTCCGATCGTGACTACGCGCTCGACCGCGGCATGATCCCGCTCGGCTCCTGCACGATGAAGCTCAACGGAACCACCGAGATGGAGCCGATCACCTGGCCGGAGTTCGGCGCACTGCACCCCTTCGCGCCCGCCGAGCAGGCGCAGGGCTACCTCACGCTCATCCGCGAGCTGGAGGAGCGCCTCGCCGAGGTCACCGGCTACGACGCGGTCTCCCTCCAGCCGAACGCCGGTTCGCAGGGTGAGCTCGCGGGCCTGCTCGCCGTGCGCGCCTACCACCGCGCGAACGGCGACACCGGCCGCACGGTCTGCCTGATCCCGTCCTCCGCGCACGGCACCAACGCGGCGAGCGCCGTGATGGCCGGCATGAAGGTCGTCGTCGTGAAGACCAGCGGCTCCGGCGACGTCGACGTCGACGACCTGCACGCGAAGATCGAGCAGCACGGCGACGAGCTGGCCGTCCTCATGGTCACCTACCCGTCGACGCACGGCGTCTTCGAGGAGCAGATCGGCGACATCTGCGCCGCGGTGCACGACGCGGGCGGCCAGGTGTACGTGGACGGCGCCAACCTCAACGCCCTCGTCGGCCTCGCCAAGCCGGGCCGCTTCGGGTCGGACGTCTCGCACCTGAACCTGCACAAGACGTTCTGCATCCCGCACGGCGGCGGCGGCCCCGGCGTGGGTCCGATCGGCGTGCGCGCGCACCTCGCGCCCCACCTGCCCAACCACCCGCTGCAGTCCGCGGCGGGCCCCGACACGGGCGTGGGCCCGGTCTCGGCGGCGCCATGGGGCTCGGCCGGGATCCTGCCGATCTCGTGGGCGTACGTGCGGCTGATGGGCGGGGAGGGCCTGGCCCGCGCCACGCAGGTCGCGGTGCTGGCCGCCAACTACGTCGCCAAGCGGCTCGAACCGCACTACCCGGTGCTCTACACGGGCCCCGCCGGGCTGGTCGCGCACGAGTGCATCGTCGACCTGCGGCCGCTGACCAAGGCCACCGGCGTCACCGTCGACGACATCGCCAAGCGCCTCATCGACTACGGCTTCCACGCGCCGACCATGTCGTTCCCCGTCGCCGGCACGCTGATGATCGAGCCGACCGAGAGCGAGGACCTCGCCGAGCTCGACCGGTTCTGCGCGGCCATGATCGCGATCCGCGCCGAGATCGAGAAGGTGGCGGCCGGCGAGTGGCCCGCCGACGACAACCCGCTGCGCAACGCGCCGCACACCGCGGCCGCGCTGGGCGGCGACTGGTCGCACCCCTACGGCAGGGACGAGGCCGTCTTCCCGGCCGGCGTCTCCGCGGCCGACAAGTACTGGCCCCCGGTACGGCGCATCGACGGGGCCTTCGGCGACCGCAACCTGGTCTGCTCGTGCCCCCCGCTCGACGCGTACGACCACTGAGCGGCGCGGCGGCGGCCGTATGACAGCGAGGGCCCCGGCACGGAGCATGCCGCTCCGGGCCGGGGCCCCCTCGCGTGCGCCCGCGCGTGTCCGCGGACGGTCATCGGCGCCGCGTCAGGCTGCCGTGACGATCCGATCGGTACGCGCCGGCCTGTGCGGGCCGATCACCTGACCGTCCGGCAGCAGTTCACCGGTGTCCTCGAACAGCACGACGCCGTTGCACAGCAGGCTCCAGCCCTGTTCGGGGTGGCTCGCCACCGGGCGGGCCGCCTCGCGATCGGCGGAGTCGGAGGTGGGACAGGCTGGCTGGTGCTGGCACATGTGCGGGTTCTTTCGCTGCGTTGTGGTGACTGCCGGGCGCCGCTGCTGCGATCGCCCGCCCTGCGTGGAATCCATGGCGTCCCCCGTCCTTCGTTGTCCGGACCCAGTGTTCTCCTCCGGAGAGCGATCCGGGGGTATTTCAGCGCAGTACGTTGCCGACGGACCAGAACCGTGCCGCGGACGAGCGCGCCCTCACCGGTGGGACGGGCAGCACAACTTACCGCTCCGGCGCGATGGTTGGCGAACCGTGACCCGGGCGCGCAGGTGGCCCTGGACGCGGCGGCCGCCCTGGCGGCACGCGAAACCGCCCCGCGGCGGGGCCGCGGGGCGGGCGGGTCGCGCAGTGTCGCGCGTCAGACGGGCGTGCCGAGCAGGGGCGGTGGTACGGGAGCGAGCCGCAGGCCGATCAGGGGCAGCAGTTCCGTGGCGTGATGCGGCCGGTGCGCCGCGAATCCGGGAGGCGCGGGCGCCAGGGGCACCATCAGGTCGTCGGGGGACACCCCGCCGGCGGCGGGGTCGGCGGCCGCGTCGGCGTGCAGCCACAGCGTCAGCATGTACAGGCCGGGAATGGACAGCAGGCGCGGCTGGTAGGCCGTCTGGAGTGCTTCCGCCTGGCGCAGGGCGCGCTCCGTCGCCGTGACGTAGGGGCCCTCGAAGAACCGGGAGAACGCCCAGCCGTCGGCCGTGAGCACGGTGTCGGCGGCGGCCACCGGGCGGTCGCCCGCGTGGATGACGAACCGCCAGCCCGTCAGGCGGGTGCCCGGCGCGCTCTGCGCGCCGGCGAGTCCGGCCGGCGCGTCCAGCACGTGCAGGGGCAGGGAAAGCTCAGGGCTCAGCGGCCCGGCCGCGGAACGCAGCGCGGGGGTGGGGGCCTCTCGTACGGCGGTGGGGGAGCCGAGGGCGGTGAGAACGCTGCGCAGGGCGGGTGCGGGTACAGGAGGAACGTGCAGCGGCATAGTGGGTTGCCTCTCGCTCAGGAGACAGGGTGCAGCGCGGGTCGCGTACGGAGGTGCGGGACGGCTCTGTCGGCATGCGGGCTCGGAGGGTGATCCGGGTTCTGGCGCCTTGCGCCCGCTTTCCACCTCGTCCGCGAAGTTTATACGACGCGTGTTCACACAATGTTTCTTCTAGCCGTCGCCCGTATTACGCGCAAGCCGCTATTCGGCCGGATTTCCGAGGCCTTTGGCTGGACGTAATATGAACGCCTCGCCGCTGGCCTGCGGCGACCCCGCTCCCGCGGACGGCCGAAACGCGTCCCCGTCTTTTTGCGCCCTATTGCGGTCGTACCGGCACTCTCATGCCAGGCCGTTATGCCGGAGGCACATGCGTTTTCCTGGCACCCGTTTCCCGCCGTGGGACCGCCTGCATGTTTATGCTAACGGCCCCAACCGTATGCCGTAAGGGTGCGATCTCCGGAGCGCTCTCCGGGAACGTGCCCCGCGCATGCACGCGACGCACGTGTGCCGCGAATGTGCCATGCGGCCGTACCCGCGGTCAGTCTAGCGGCCGCGAGCAGCGCGCGGCGGGCGTTAGGGATCGACGCGGGTGGGCATTATCGAGCGAGACGCGCGCGCCGGTCGCGGGCGATGCACGCCGAGGAGGGCACGTCGATGGGTGAGAAGGTCGAGGCGGCCGGCTTTGACCTGGCAGGCCGCGAGCAGTACCGCAAGAGGCTGCGTCAGTGCCTCTCGGTGCTCGGCAGGCTGCTCGCCGAGAAGCGTTTCGACAAGCCGAGGAATCTGATCGGCCTGGAGATCGAACTCAATCTCGCGGGCTCCGACGGTCTGCCGCGGATGATGAACCACGAGGTGCTCAGCCGTATCGCGAGCCGCGATTTCCAGACCGAGCTCGGCATGTTCAACCTCGAAGTGAACATCGCACCGCACCGGCTGCACGGCCGCGTTCTCGACCAGCTCGCCGAGGAGCTGCGCGCCGGGCTCGGATATGCCCACCGCAAGGCCGAGGAGGTCGACGCGGGAATCGTGATGATCGGCATCCTGCCGACCCTCGGCCATCACGACGTCGGCTCGGGGAGCCTGTCGGCGGTCGACCGCTACACCCTCCTCAACGACCAGATGCGGGCCGCGCGCGGTGAGGACTTCCTCCTCGACATCGAGGGCGAGGAGCGGCTGGTCGCCACGTCCCCCTCGATCACGCCCGAGGCGGCGTGCACGTCCGTGCAACTGCACCTGCAGGTGACGCAGGAGCGGTTCGCGGACGTGTGGAACGCGGCGCAGGCCGTGGCGGCGGTGCAGATCGCGCTCGGCGCCAACGCGCCGTTCCTGTTCGGCAAGGAGCTGTGGCACGAGTCGCGTCCTCCCCTGTTCACCCAGGCCACCGACGTGCGCCCGCCCGAGCTCCAGGTCCAGGGCGTGCGCCCGAGGACCTGGTTCGGCGAGCGCTGGATCGACTCGCCGTACGACCTGTTCGCGGAGAACCTGCGGTACTTCCTGCCGCTGCTGCCGATCATGTCCGACGAGGACCCGCAGAAGGTGCTCGACGACGGGGGAGTGCCCGCCCTCCAGGAACTGGCGCTGCACAACGGCACGATCTACCGCTGGAACCGTCCCGTCTACGAGGTCTCCGAGGGCGTGCCGCACCTGCGCGTGGAGAACCGCGTGCTGCCCGCGGGCCCGACCGTCACCGACGTGATCGCCAACGCCGCCTTCTACTACGGGCTCGTGCGCGCGCTCGCGGAGGAAGCGCGCCCGGTGTGGCGGCGCATGCCGTTCTCGGCCGCGGCGGAGAACTTCGACGACGCCTGCCGGCACGGCATCGGCGCCGAGCTGCGCTGGCCGCGCCGCGCCAGGTCGGCCGGGCTCGCCACACGCCCCGCCGTCGACCTCGTACGCGACGAACTGCTGCCGCTCGCCGCGGCCGGACTCGACGCCTGGAACATCGAGCCCGCCGACCGCGACCTCTACCTCGGCGTGATCGAGGAGCGGTGCAACCGGTCCATGAACGGCGCGGCGTGGCAGGTCGGGACGTTCCACCGGGCGCTCGACGCGGGCCTCGAGCGCGACGCGGCCTTCGCGGCGACCACCCGCAGGTACTGCGAGCTGATGCACCACGGCAGCCCCGTGCACACCTGGCCCGTCGGCTTCCCGGGGCCGGCGGAGACGGGGCGGCTGCCCACCGGGTAGCCCACGGCTGCCGCCGGGTCGCGGCGGTGGGCGCACAGCCGCCGGGCGTAACTTGTGCACGTCGGCACCCGCGCCGGCGTGCGACGCGAACGCGTGACCCCGGAGGCCGGTGTGCAGGTGGAGGCAGTGTCCGTGACCGATCCCAGCACCGGCGAGACGACGCTCACGCACAAGGTGCTGCGCACCGAGACCGTGATCGTCCTCGCGCTCTCCCTCGGCGCGAGCGGGGTCTCCGCCCTCATCAGCTTCGTCGGCTCCGTCACCAAGGGCGGCTCGCTGAATCAGCAGGCCGCGCACCTCAACGCCTCGGCGGCGCCAGGACGGCCGTGGCTCGACCTCACATGGCAGCTGTTCGGCATCGCGACGGCCCTCGTGCCCGTCGCGCTCGTCGCGTACCTGCTGATGAGGGAGGGCAGCAGCCTGCGCGCGATCGGCTTCGACCGGCGCAGGCCCTGGTTCGACCTCGGCTGGGGCGCGGCGATCGCCGCGTGCGTCGGCGGCGTCGGCATCGTCTTCTACCTGTTCGCGCAGGGCTCGGGCGCCAACCTGACGGTGGTGCCCGAGTCGCTGCCCGGCGTGTGGTGGAAGTACCCGGTGCTCGTGGTCTCCGCCGTGCAGAACGCGGTCCTCGAAGAGGTCGTCGTGGTGGGCTACCTGCTGCGGCGGCTGGACAGGATGGGCTGGTCGCCGCTGGCCGCGCTCGCGGGGAGCGCCGTGCTGCGCGGCTCGTACCACCTCTACCAGGGGCTCGGCGGGTTCGTCGGCAACATGGCGATGGGCGTCGTGTTCGTGCTCCTCTACCGCAGGTGGGGGCGGGTGGGGCCGCTGGTGGTCGCCCACTCGCTGATGGACGTGGGCGCTTTCGTCGGGTACGCGCTGCTCGCCGGGCACGTCAGCTGGCTGCCGACGCTCTGAGCGCCCGCGCCGGCATCCGCGCCCCTGGGCGCCGTCAGCGCGGCTCCGGCGGCGCGGCCAGCAGCTCGCCGTCGATCACCGTGACCGCCCGGCCGGTCAGCAGCGTCCGGTCGCCGCTGAGCGTCGTGCGCACGAGACCGCCGCGCGCCGACGCCTGGTACCCCGTCAGCACGTCCCTGCCGAGCCGCCCGGACCACAGCGGTGCCAGGGCGGTGTGCGCGCTGCCCGTGACCGGGTCCTCGGCGATCCCCACGCCGGGGAAGAAGCCGCGCGAGACGTAGTCGTAGCCGCGTGAGGGGTCCGCGGCGGCGGCCGTGACGATCACCCCGCGGTCCGAGAGCCTGACCAGTGCGTCGTGATCGGGCGTCAGCCCGCGCACCGTGCGCTCGTCGGCCAGCTCCACGAGCAGGTCCCCGATGTGGCCGGCCGTGTCGTGCACCGACACCGGCTCCGCGCCCAGCGCCTCCGCCGTGCCGTCGGGGGCGGCGACGGGCGTCAGCGTCGATGTGGGGAAGTCCAGCGTGTACGAGCCGTCCTCGTGCGCATGCGCCGGCAGCACGCCGGGCCGCGCCGCGAACCGTACGGGGCCGGCGGCGCGCCCCGTCGTGCGCAGGACGTGTGCCGTGGCCAGGGTGGCGTGGCCGCACAGCGACACCTCGGTGGCCGGGGTGAACCAGCGCAGGGCCCAGTCGGCGGCCCCGCCGGGCGGCAGCGGATGGGCGAAGGCGGTCTCCGACAGGTTCACCTCGGCGGCGACGTCCCGCAGCCACGGGTCCGGGGGGAAGCGGTCGTGGTCGAGCAGGACCACGCCTGCCGGGTTGCCGCTGAAGGGGCGATCGGTGAAGGCGTCGACGATTCGGATGCGCATGGCACCGACCGTAGGCGGCGCGCCCGTGACGCCGCCACGGCCGGAGGGTTGTCGTAAGCGTGTTTCCGATATATCGTTGACGCATCGCGACCGATCAAAGATCGTACGTCTAGATCTTGTGTCAGAAGGAGAACCACCATGTACGGAGCACAGCAGCACCACGGACACGGACGTGGACACGAGCACGGCCCCGGCTTCGGGCCAGGACCCTGGGGCGCGGGACCGCACGGGCGCGGGGGCATCGAAGGACTGCGCGCCGCCTTCGGCCAGTTCGGGCCTCCCTTCGGAGGGCCGTTCGGCGGGGGCGGGCGGGGCGGCGGACGGGGGAGGGCGCGCCGCGGCGACGTACGCGCGTCGATCCTCGCGCTGCTCAAACAGCGCCCGATGCACGGCTACGAGATGATCCAGGAGATCGGCGAGCGCAGCGGCGGGGCCTGGCGGCCCAGTCCCGGCTCGGTCTATCCGACCCTTCAGATGCTGGAGGACGAGGGGCTCATCGAGAGCCGCAGTGAAGGCGGCAAGAACCTGTTCACGCTGACCGAAACGGGCCGCACGGAGGCCGAAGGGGTCCCCGAGGCACCGTGGGAGGACGCGGGCCGCGGCATCGACTGGGAGACCATGAACGAGATCCGCCAGGCCGGGTTCGGCCTGATGGAGGCGTTCGGCCAGGTCTGGAAGACCGGCAGCACCGAGCAGCGGCAGAAGGCACTCGCCGTCATCAACGAGACGCGCAAGAAGCTCTACCTGATCCTCGCCGACGGCGACGAGGACTGACCCTCCTCGGCCCACCGCCACCGGCGACGGGGGAGCGACGGGGGATGGACGGGGGAAAGGGCCCCGCGGCCTTGGCCGCGGGGCTCTTCCGCATGCCGAGCGCGTATACGGTTCATCCGGGGGCGGGCCATCAGGCGTCGCTCGGGCACCGACGCAACCGACGGAGCAGACACATGGCGCAGCCGCAGTGGACCGCTGTCGACGACTACTTCACCGACCACCTCGTCGGAGAGGACGAGGCGCTCAGGGCGGCGCTGGACGCGAGCGAAAAGGCCGGACTGCCGCCCATCAACGTCGCACCCAACCAGGGCAAGCTGCTGCAGCTCATCGCCCAGATGCACGGCGCACGGCGCATCCTGGAGATCGGCACCCTCGGCGGCTACAGCACCATCTGGCTCGCCAGGGCCCTGCCCGAGGACGGCCACGTCGTCACCCTGGAGGCCGACTCGCTGCACGCCGACGTCGCGCGCGGCAACCTCGCCCACGCGGGCCTGGCGGGCCGCACCGAGGTACGGCTCGGGCCGGCGCTGGACACGCTCGCCGCGCTCGCCGCAGAGGGGGCCGAGCCGTTCGACCTGGTCTTCATCGACGCCGACAAGCCCAACAACCCGCGCTACCTGGAGTGGGTGCTCAAGCTCACCCGCCGCGGAAGCGTGATCATCGGCGACAACGTCGCACGCGGCGGGGCCGTCGCCGACAGCGACTCCACCGACCCCTCCGTGCGGGGCATCCGCGCCTTCGTCGAGCTCGCCGGGAGCAACCCGCGGCTGTCCGCCACCGCGGTCCAGACCGTCGGCACGAAGGGGCACGACGGATTCCTGCTGGCGCGCGTCATCGCGTGACGCCCCTCGGGGGCCGTACTCCGCGATCTCCTTCGCAGGGATGACTCCGCGCCCCGGCCTGCCCACCCACTGACGGACGTGCGGATGGACCTCTCCGGGGATGTTTTCACGCCATCGAGGTGGTGTGGTGGCAGTGTGCTACCTCCCAGCCCGCGGATGCCCGAAGCGCCCGCCGCCCTCCGTGCCGATCTCGATGCCCACCTGACGGTGGAACTGGCGTCGGTGGTCTCCGGCGCGCGCAGGCGGGCCCATCGGGACGGCGACGGGCAGATCGACACCGCGCACCTGCTGCACTCGCTGATCGAGTCCGACCCGGAGGTGCGCGACGCGTTCGCCAGCGGCCCGGGGATCGCCCGGGTCCTCGGCTACCTGGTGCAGCGGAGCATCGGCTACGGGCTGCGCTGGCAGGGCACCGTCGAGGACTCGGGCGCCGTGCCGGTCGTGGTGCCCGGCGCGCCGGGCGGCTGGTCGCCGCCCGCTCTCAGCGCCATGGAACGTGCGCTGGAGCGCGCGGCGCGCCGCGGCGCGAAGGCGGCGAGCGGCACGGACCTGCTGGCGGCTCTCGCCGCCGACCCGGAGTCCCGCGCGGTGGAGGTGCTCACCCGCGCCGGGACCGACGCGGCCGAGCTGGCCGCCCGGCTCGGCCGGTCCACCGCGTCCCCGGGTGTGGACGCCGGGGAGTGGCCGCCGTTCTGACAGGCGTCACCGTACTGACGCTCCTGACGTCTGCTGTCATGATGGCGCCATGCGTGTCACCCAGAACCCCACCGGCAGGGGCACGAGCCTCGGCCTCGCGCTGGTCTCCGCCGTCGCGTTCGGCGGTTCCGGCGTGGCGGCCAAGCCGCTGATCGAGGCGGGCCTCGACCCGCTGCACGTCGTGTGGTTGCGCGTCGCGGGCGCGGCCCTGGTGATGTCGCCCGTGGCCTGGCGCCATCGCGCGCTGGTGCGCCGCCGGCCCGCGCTGCTCGCGGGATTCGGGCTCTTCGCGGTCGCCGGTGTGCAGGCGTGCTACTTCGCCGCCCTCTCCCGCATCCCCGTCGGTGTCGCCCTGCTCGTGGAGTACCTCGCGCCCGCGCTCGTGCTGCTCTGGGTGCGGTTCGTCCAGCGGCGCGCCGTGACACGGGCCGCGGCGCTCGGCGTAGTGCTCGCGGTGGCGGGGCTCACGTGCGTGGTGGAGGTGTGGGCGGGGCTGCGCCTCGACCCGCTCGGACTGCTGCTCGCACTCGGCGCCGCCTGCTGCCAGGTCGCCTACTTCGTGCTGTCGGACCACGGCAGCGACGGCGCCGACGCGGCCGACCCGCTGGGCGTCATCGCGTACGGCCTGCTGTGCGGCGCGCTGGTGCTGACGGCTGTGGCGCGGCCCTGGCGGATGCGATGGCAGGTGCTCGGCGGGAGCGCGGCCATGGACGGCACCCAGGTGCCCGCAGTCCTCCTGCTCGGCTGGATCGTGCTGGTCGCCACCGTTCTCGCGTACATGACCGGTGTGGTCTCGGTGCGCAGGCTCTCGCCGCAGGTGGCCGGGGTGGTCGCATGCCTGGAGGCGGTGGTCGCGACCGTGCTGGCGTGGGTGCTGCTCGGCGAGCACCTGTCGCCGCCTCAGCTCGCGGGCGGGTTCGTGGTGCTCGTCGGCGCGTTCGTCGCGCAGTCGAGCACGCCGGGCAAGGCACCGGGGGCCGAGGTGGCGCGGGGCGCGGGCCCGGCGGCCGACGGTGCCGAGACGCACGGCGGCGGTGCGGAAGGACCGGCCGCGCCGGTGGAGCGGTTGTCCGGCGGCGGACACGGAACGTAGGCTGCCGACCATGCATTCGACCGTGCTGCCGCCGCCCGTCGCCTGACGCGGGCGCAACACACCGACGAGGAGATGGCCCGGGCGCGCCCCGGGCGGTTCGTCGCTGCCCGCGTGCCGGAGCAAGCGACCGATCACCGCTCTTCGTCCACGGAGTACACACGTGTCGAGTTCACCCTCCGTCTCTCCCTCCACCTCTCCCTCCACGCCTTCGGCGTCCTCTTTCTCCCTTTCCGCGTCGCCCGTTCCCCCGTCCGCGTCCACCGGGCGCGGCCTGCTGTTCCTGACCGTCGCCGGCCTGGCGTGGGGCACGGCGGGCGCGGCCGGCACGCTCGTCTACCGCGTCAGCGACCTCGGGCCGATCGCCCTGTCGTTCTGGCGGTGCGCGGGCGGCCTCGTGCTGCTGCTCGCCGCGCTCGCCCTGCGCGGACGCGGCCGGGTGCGGGGCGGTGCCCGCCGGGGCGGCACCGGGTCTGCCCGCGTGCCCGCCGAGCCATGGCGACGCAAGGCGCTGCGCATCGCCGGGTCGGGCGTCGCCTTCACCGTCTTCCAGACCGCCTACTTCGCGTCCGTACGGTCAACGTGGCTCGCCGTCGGGACCGTCGTCACGTTGGGCGCCGGGCCCGTGTTCATCGCGCTCGGCGCGCGCACGCTGATGGGGGAGCGGCTCGGCGCGGGCGGTCTGTCGGCCGTGCTGGGCGCGCTCGCCGGCCTCGGCGTGCTGACCCTGGGCGGCGGGAGCGGTGGTTCGGCCGCGGTCCGGCCCGCCGGGGTGGCGCTCGCCGTGCTCTCCGCGGCCGCGTACGCGGCGATGACGCTCCTGACCCGGTGGCTCGGCCGAGGCGGCGAGCGTTCGGACGTGCTCGCCACGACGGCCTGGGCCTGCGGAATCGGCGTGGCGGTGCTGCTGCCGCTCGCGCTCATGACCGGCGGCGGGCTGCTGCCGCACACCCAACGGCTTCCCGAGGTGGTCTGGCTGCTGGTGTACGTGGCGGCCGTGCCGACCGCGCTCGCCTACGCGCTGTACTTCACGGGCGCGGCCGTGGTGCGCGCCGCGACCGTGTCCGTGATCATGCTGCTCGAACCGGTGAGTGCGGCGGCGATCGCCGTGTGGCTGCTGGGCGAGCGGCTGACGGGCGCGACCGTGGCCGGCACACTGCTGCTGCTCGCCGCGGTGGTGGGACTGGCGGCCGCGGAGGCCCGCGCCTCGCGCCTGTGGCGCCGGAGCGCGCCCGCCGCGTGACGGCTGGACGGCTCGGGGGCGCGGCCGGCCGCCGCGTCCCCGAGCCGCCCGGTGGCGGCCGGGCGTCAGGACCGCGCGTCAGGACCGCGCGTCGAGCCGCGCCCGATGACGGGTGTGGTGGGCGAGAGCCTCGGCGTCGTGCGCCGCGCCCCTGGCCCGCAGGCCCGCGGCCGTACGCTCCTTGACGTCCTCCGGCTTGTGCGCCGCGTACTTGAACTTGGCGCGCACCGCGGTCACTTCGAGATGCAGCACCCTGATGCCGGTCAGCATCCTGCCGAACGGCGGCTCACCCGCACGCACCGGCACCGAGACGCCCTCGCCCTGGAAGTGGGTGACCTGCCGGTTCAGCAGCGCCGCCTTCTCCTCGGCGTCGTCCACCACCCGCGCCTCGCACGTCAGCTGGATCGCCGTGTAGAAGCTCGTCGGAACGCCGTGCTCCGGCGGTGTGCCGTCGGGCGCCTGCCAGGGCCCCGGCACGAACACGTAGTCGTCGACCACGCTCAGCAGCACCGTCGGCCGTGACTGGACCGCGGACCACAGCGGGTTGGGCCTGGCCAGGTGCGTGACGACCTCGCCGTGCGCGCCCACCGCGGGGTCGTAGGCGAAGTGCAGCGGCTGGACGAACGGCGGTTCGCCCGCCGCTCCGTTGACGGCGAGCTCCCCGAAGTCGTGTTCCGCGAGCCACTCGCGCCAGACGCGGTCCTCGGGCGGCTCGTCCCAGGGGTGGATCAGCATCAGGCGCCCATCCCCTTCAGATAGCCGGGCAGCTGTACGGCCGGGTCCAGGTCGTCCGCCGGGACGGGCGTCCCATATTGCTGCGTGACGGGCACGACGCCCGTCCAGTACGGCAGGCCGATGTCCTCGGGCTCGTCGTTCGGCCCGCCCGTGCGTATCTTCGCGGAGACCTCCTCCAGGTCGAGGCTGATGACCGCCGTCGCCGCGAGCTCCTTGTCGTTCGCCGGACGGGAGTCCGCCGCGCGGCCGGGCACGACGTGGTTGACGATCGCGTCGAGCGCGGCCCGCCGCTCCGCCTCGTCGTGAACCTGACGGGCGACGCCGTGCACCACGACCGAGTGGTAGTTGATCGAGTGATGGAACGCGGAACGCGCGAGGACCAGGCCGTCGAGCCGGGTGACGGTCAGGCAGACCGGCAGGCCGGCGTCCTCCCGCGTGTCCTTATGTGCGTCCTCGCCGCGCGCCGCGGCCGCGCGCAGGGGCCGCGAGCCCGTCGATCCGTGCACGTAGAGGCGCTCGCCGACCCGCGCGTACAGCGTCGGCAGCACCACGGGCGCGCCGTCCCTGACGAATCCCAGGTGGCACACGTACGCCTCGTCGAGCAGGCGGTGCACCAGCTCCCTGTCGTAGCTGGCCCGCTCCTTCGAACGCGTCGGGACGGTACGGGTGGTCGGCGGGTATCCGGTCGGGCGGGGGGCGGCCTCGGCGTCCGCGTCCGGCATTGCGTCCTCCATTGCACTAGTGCATAATTTGCTTTGTGCTAGGAGAATACCCAATCGAAGGCCGTCGCGCAGCCGAAATCGCGGCGAGCGTGGAGCGCGGAGTGGCGTCCGGAGACCTGGCCCCCGGCGAACTGCTGCCGCCCATGCGGGACTTGGCGGCGCGCCTCGGCGTGAATCCGAACACCGTCGCCGCCGCCTACCGCACGCTGCGGGAGCGCGGCGTCATCGAGACCGCGGGGCGTCGCGGCAGCCGCGTCCGCGACAGGCCCGCCAGCACGTCGCGCGGCTCGCTCGGGGTGGATGTGCCGCCGGGCGCGCGCGGCCTCTCCGACGGCAACCCCGACGCGGCCCTGCTGCCGCCGTTGCACGACGCGCTGGCCGCGGCCGCGCGGGCCAACGCCGCGCACCCGCGGCTCTACGGGCACAGATCCGCCCTCGACCCCGACCTCGCACGCCTGGCACGCGCGGGGTTCGACGCGGACGGCGTCCCCGCAGGGCCCACGGGCGTCGCGTCGGGCTCCCTCGACGTGATCGAGCGGGTGCTCGCCGCGCACCTCAAACCCGGCGACACGGTGGCGGTGGAGGACCCCGGCTGGGGCAGCCTCCTCGACCTCGTACCCGCGCTCGGCCTGAGGCCGCTGCCCATGGGCGTGGACGACGCGGGCCCGCTGACCGCCGGCATGGAACGCGCACTCGCGGCCGGCGCGCGCGCCGTCGTCGTCACCGACCGCGCGCAGAACCCGACGGGCGCCGCCGTGACCGAGGCGCGCGCCGCCGAGCTGCGCGCCCTCCTCGCGAGCAGGCCCGACGTGCTGCTCATCGAGGACGACCACGGCCACGCCATCGTCGACCTGCCGCTGCACCCGCTCGCCGGGACCACCGCGCACTGGGCGCTGGTGCGCTCCGTCGCCAAGGCGTACGGTCCCGACCTGCGCCTGGCCGTCTTCACCGGGGACGAACTCACCGTCGACCGAGTGATGGGGCGCCAGCGCCTCGGGCCCGGCTGGGTCAGCGGCCTGCTCCAGCGCGCCGTGGTCGAGCTGTGGGAGTCGGCCGCTGTGGACGTGCCGGCCGTCGCCGCCGCCTACGGGAAGCGCCGCGACGCGCTTGTGCGCGCCCTGGCGGCGCGCGGCGTCGCGGCGCACGGGCGCAGCGGGATGAACGTGTGGGTGCCGGTGGCCGACGAGACGGGCGCGGTGGCGCGGCTGCTGCACGCGGGGCTCGTCGTCGCGCCCGGCGCGCGCTTTCGCATCGCGGCGCCGCAGGGCCTGAGGATCACGGTCTCCACCCTCACGGCCGCCGACATCGAGCCGGTCGCCGACGCGGTGGCGGCGGCCGTGAGCCCCGCGCCGGCCCGCATCTTCGGCTGACGCGGCGCGGCGCGCGTACGCGGGAGGCGACGCGGCTCAGGCCAGGGAGATCGAGCCGCCGGAGACCTTGATCTGCTCCGGCGGCAGCGGGCTGGGGGCCGGGCCGCCCTTCACGCTGCCGTCCGCGATGCTGAACTCGCTTCCGTGACAGGGGCACTTGATGACGCCGTCGGTGATCGACGCCACCGTGCAGCCCTGATGCGTGCAGACCGCGGAGAACGCCTTGAACTCGTTCGCCTTCGGCTGGGTCACCACGACCTTCCGGTCGGCGAAGATCTTGCCGCCGCCCTCCGGGATGTCCGCCGTCTTCGCGAGCACGTCGCCTCCGCCGGACGCCTCGTCCGACGGCCCGGAGGAGCCGCTCGGGCTGCTCGCGCCGCTAGTGCCGCTCGCGCTGCTTGCGCTGCTCGTGCCGTTCGCGCTGCTCGAACCGCCGCCGCACGCGACGAGTGCCGCGCCGAGTCCCGCCGTTCCCGCCGCGGCGACCACGGTCCTGCGCGTCACGCCGCCTTCGGCTGTCTGCGTACCCGTCATGGTGGTGCTCCCCTTCGCGTGGCGAATGCGGCCGGCGCGGTCGCGGCCGGGCCACCCGTTGGTACGGGGCCCGGCCGCGCCGCGTTCACCGGAGAGCGAAAGATCGCGGTCAGGAGGCGGCGATACCCTCGCCGCCGACCGCGTTCGGCACCGTCACCGAGCCGACGTTCGTGAGCGAGCCGTCCGCGTGGACGCGGAAGCCCGTCACGCTGCCCGTGGCGCCCACCTGGGCGTAGAGGTACGCGCCGTCGGAGCTGACCGCGAGGTCGACGGTGCCCGCGCCCGACGTGGTGTCCCCGATGTGCGTCAGCCGCCCGTGGTGCTGCGCGAAGCCGGAGATGGTGCCGCTTGCCGCGTTGCCGGTGTAGAAGTAGTCGCCGTCCCTGACGACCCAGCAGGTGGCCTTCTGGCCGGTCGCGGCCTCGTCCGTCTTCGTCAGCGAGCCGTTACGCCCCACGGTGAAGGTGTCGAGCGAGTTCGCGGCAGCGTCCGCGACCACCGCACGGCCCTTGGCGTCGAAGGCCAGCGCGAACGGCACGCCACCCGATGGCAGGGTCGTCGACGTCGGCCTGGCCGATATCCCGAGCAGGCCGACGCGGAAGACCGCCAGCGTGTTGTCGGCCTTGCCCGCCACCACGATCTTCGAGCCGTCGGGCGTGAACGACACCTGGCCGGGCGTGCCGTCGCCCTCGATCCCCAGGCCGCGGTGCCAGGACGGCACGCGCACGAGACGTCCACCGATGGTCAGGTAGCCCTGTACGGAGCCGCCGTCCAGCGCGTTCAGCACGTACACGCTGCCGCCGTGCACGGTGACGCTCACCGGGAAGGAGCCCCCGGTGGACACGGTCTGCTCGCGCACCAGCCGGTCGCCGCGCACGGCGAACACGGTGAGCGTGTCGCTGCCCGCGTTGACGGCGTACAGGCGCCGGTGGGCCTTGTCGTACGCGAGGGAGCCCTGCGACGCGAGGTGGTCGGGCCCGGTGCCCTCCTCCTGGCCGCCGAGGCCGCCCGTCGCGTAGGTACCCGCCTTCGTCAGCGATCCGTCGGCGGCCCGGTCGTAGGTGACGACGGCGTTCCCCTCGACGTCGTCGTTCTGCACGAACACGACGCCGTGTCCCGAGTGGCCCCGGGCTGAGGTGGTGTGGTGGGGCGTGTGCGCGGAGGCGGGTGCCGCGAACAGGGCCAGGGACGCCAGAGCGGCGGCGGAGGCACCGGCCAGGACCGCGGCGGGCTGTCTTCTCATGAAGTGTTTCCTCGGGACAAGAGCGGCGGCGCCAGTCACCCGGGCCGGACGGGACCCGCTCGGCCCCGTCGCACATTTCGTGTCGGCGGACCCCGCGCCCTTACCGTGACCAGGTCTTACGGATGTCTGACGCGCTCGTCGCGGCGCGAGTGCGCGGCTCGCACCAGCTCCAGGTAGTGGTCCCAGTCCCAGTTCGCGCCCGGGTCGGTGTGGATGGTGCCGGGCACCTCGTGGTGGCCCAGGATGTGCGTGCGGTCCCCCTACGCGTACTGCTGCTCCGGTGGGAACGGTGTGGGAGCGGTCGTCGTACCCATGTCGATGGACTTCAGCCAGGCCGTGAAGGCGCGCTGCTCGGTGGTGGTGTCCGGCGCCTTCGTGTGCCCGTACTCGGAGAAGGCGTCCCAATTCGCCGCGTCGTTCGGTGCGGTCGGGCAGGTCATGGTGTTCCTTTCCCGTAGGAGAACGTGGTCGTGGCGACAGGGCGCGGACGCGGGTCAGCCGCCGGCGGCAGCCCACGGCGCCGCCGCCGCACCAGCAGCCGGCCGCCCTGCGGGCCGGTCCACTCCAGCCGGACGACGCCGGGCACGGCGGAATCAGCGGCGCGTGACGGGTCGGAGCAGTGGCCGGCGTTGGGGTTGCGGAAGAACGTCGACCAGAGGCCGCCGTGGTGGTCCTCGAAGATGCTGTTGGGGGTGTCGCGTCGCGCGAGCGTTTTCTGCCGGAGTGTTGACGGAAACGGTCGAGGCGTCAGGTGGTGGCTCCGCGCGCGAGACTCCCGGCACGTGCCGTGCCGTCCCGCAGTTCGGCCGGGGTGTCGCGCACGCCGAGGCGCAGGTGTTCCACGTGGTAGAGCGCCTGGTCGAGGAGTTCGGCGACGTGGTTGTCGTAGAGCGCGTAGACGATCGAGCGTCCCTGGCGCTCGCCCGTGACCAGGCCGAGGTTGCGCAGCAGGCGTAGCTGGTGGGAGCAGGCGGAGGGCTCCATGCCCACGGCGTTCGCGAGGTCGCCGACCGAGCAGGGGCCTTGCTGGAGCCGGGCCAGGATGCGCAGCCGCGAGGGCGTGGCGAGGGCCTGGAGGGTCGCGGCGACGTCGTCGGCGCCGACGGTGTCGAGGCGTTCCCGCGTGGTGGCGCTGCTGTCGGTGTCCGCTCCGTGGCCCATGCGTTCAGCATACGCGGCACGCTTGAAGACCTGTTCAGATGTTCCGGTATGGTCGGGGTGTTGCGGCTGTTCGCCCGTGAAGGGTTGTTTCGTCATGTCTTGTGTCCTGGATCAGCGGCCCGAGTCGCCGCCCGCGGAGTCCTCTCCGGCCCCTCGCCGTCGCACGCGAGTGCTGGCGCTGCCCGAGGCCCGCTGGGCGCTCGCCGCGCTGGTGCTGTTCCTGATCGCCCTGCCGCTGAACCTGCTCGGCGCGCCGGCGTGGACGTGGGGGCCGCTGTTCGCCGCCACGTATCTCACCGGCGGCTGGGAGCCCGGCTGGGAGGGCCTGAAGGCCCTCAAGGAGAAGACGCTGGACGTGGACCTGCTGATGGTGGTCGCCGCCCTCGGTGCCGCGGCCATCGGCCAGGTCCTGGACGGCGCGCTGCTGATCGTCATCTTCGCCACCTCCGGCGCGCTCGAGGCGGTCGCGACCGCCCGTACGGCGGACTCGGTACGCGGTCTGCTCGACCTCGCCCCCGCCACCGCGACCCGGCTCAGGACCGACGGGAGCGACGGAACCGACGGGAGTGTCGGGGGCGAGGAGACGGTCCCGGCGGAGACCCTGGTGGTGGGGGACACGATCCTGGTCCGCCCGGGCGAGCGGATCGGCGCCGACGGCCTGGTCGTCACCGGCCGCAGCGAAGTCGACCAGGCCACCATCACCGGCGAGCCGCTGCCCGTGGCCAAGCAGCCGGGTGACGAGGTGTTCGCCGGCACCGTCAACGGCGCCGGCGCGCTGCGCGTGACGGTGCGACGCGACCCGTCCGACTCGGTGATCGCCCGGATCGTGCAGATGGTCGAGGAGGCCTCCCGTACCAAAGCCCCCACCCAGCTGTTCATCGAGAAGATCGAGCAGCGGTACTCGATCGGCATGGTGATCGCCACCCTCGCGGTCTTCGCGATCCCCCTCGCCTTCGGCTCCGACCTGCGGTCCTCGCTGCTGCGGGCGATGACTTTCATGATCGTGGCATCGCCGTGCGCGGTCGTGCTGTCCACGATGCCGCCGCTGCTCTCGGCCATCGCCAACGCCGGCCGCCACGGCGTCCTCGCCAAGTCCGCCGTCGTGATGGAACGTCTTGGCCAGATCGACACCGTCGCCCTGGACAAGACCGGCACGCTCACCGAGGGCACTCCGCGCGTCACCGACGTCCATCCGCTGCCCGGCTCCGGCCTGACCGAGGAGACGCTGCTGGCCCTGTCGGCCGCCGCCGAGCACCCCAGCGAGCACCCGCTGGCCCGCGCCGTCCTGGACGCGGCAGACGAGCGCGGCCTCGCCCTGCCCGAGGTGACCGACTTCAGCTCCGCCCCGGGCCAGGGCGTGAGCGCCACCGTGGACGGCCGCAAGGTCCAGGTCGGCTCGCCGGCCCGTCTCGTGCCCTGCGTGACCGGTCCCGCGCAGGCACTGGCGCGGGAGCTGGAGGACGCCGGGCGCACCGCGGTGCTGGTCCTGTGCGACGGCGCGCCGGCCGGAATGATCGCGATCGCCGACCGGCTGCGGCCGGACGCCGCCACCACGGTCGCCGCCCTCACCGCCCTGACCGGCCGCCCGCCGGTACTGCTGACCGGTGACAACCCGCGCGCCGCGCGGCGCCTGGCCGCCGAAGTCGGCATCAGTGACGTACGGGCAGGACTGCTGCCGCAGGACAAGGCCGCCGCCGTCCGGCAGTGGGAGCGGGGAGGGGAAGGGGACGGGGGAGGGGAAGGGGACGGGGGAGGGGAGCGGCGCAAGGTGTTGGTCGTCGGCGACGGTGTCAACGACGCCCCCGCCCTGGCCGCCGCGCACACCGGCATCGCCATGGGGAAGGCCGGCTCCGACCTCGCCCTGGAGACCGCCGATGCCGTCGTGGTCCGCGACGAACTCGCCACCATCCCGGCCGTCGTGGCCCTCTCCCGCACAGCCCGGCGCCTGGTGGTCCAGAACCTCGTCATCGCGGCCGTGTTCATCACCGGCCTCGTGGTGTGGGACCTCGTCGCCACCCTGCCGCTGCCCCTCGGCGTCGCCGGGCACGAGGGCTCCACCGTCATCGTCGGCCTCAACGGCCTGCGACTGCTGCGCGAAGCGGCCTGGCGGAAATCCCTTGCCGACGGCGCCTGAGGCCCGGCGCCCGCGCCCGCCCGCACCCGCACCGTCCATCGGGTCCGTCGAGTCCGTCGAGTCCGTCGAGTCAAGGATCCGTTCATGCCGCCCCAGACGCCGAGCATCGAGGCCGTACCTGCGCGCGGACGGCTGTGGCCGCTGTACGCGGCCGGCTTCACCACCGCCTTCGGCGCGCACGGCGTGGCGGCGAACCTGGGCCACTACACCACCGGCCATCACGATTCCCTGCTCGTCCTCGGCGGTCTGCTCGCCCTGTACGACGGCGCCGAGCTGCTCCTCAAGCCCGTCTTCGGAACGCTGTCCGACCGCATCGGCGCCCGCCCGGTCCTGCTGGGCGGGCTCATCGCCTTCGCGGCGGCCTCCGTCCTGTTCGCTCTCGCGCAGGACCCGGGGCTGCTGTGGGCGGCACGGCTCGGCCAGGGTGCCGCTGCCTCCGCGTTCTCCCCGGCCGCCTCGACCCTGGTCGCCAGGCTCAACCCGGCGGCCAAACGCGGCCGGGCCTTCGGCTCGTACGGCTTCTTCAAGAGCGTCGGCTACACCGCCGGGCCGCTCCTGGGCGGCGTCCTGGTCGCGCTCGGCGGGCTGACGCTGCTCTACACCGTCATGACCGCGGTGGCCGCCGCCGTGGCCGTCTGGGCTGCCCTCGCGGTACCCGCCGTCCCGCCGCTGCCCAAGGCGCGCCAAACCGTCCTCGACCTCGCGAAGCGGCTGGGCCAGGGCAGCTTCCTGCGCCCGACGACGGCCCTGGCCCTGGCGACCGCCTCCCTGTCGGTGGGCGTCGGCTTCCTGCCGGTCGCCGGTGCGGCCGCCCATCTCGGGCCGGCCGCCACCGGCGCGGCCGTCTCCCTGCTCGCCGCCTGCGCCGCACTCGTGCAGCCGCGCGCCGGGGCCGCCCTCGACCAGGGCCGGATCACCACAGGCACCGGTATCGGCCTGGGCCTCGCCGTCACGGCGGTGGGGCTCGCCGCCGCGGTCGTCCCCGGGCCTGCCGGAGTGCTGATCGCGGCCGTCCTGATCGGTCTGGGCACGGGGGTGGTCACACCGCTCGGCTTCTCCGCCCTGGTGGCGGCCACACCGGCCGAGCGGCTCGGCCAGACCATGGGCGCGGCCGAACTCGGGCGCGAACTCGGCGACGCGGGAGGCCCGCTGATCGTCGCCGGCGCGGCCGCCGCCACGGTCCTCAGCGGTGGCTTCGCGGCCCTCGCCGTCCTGACCGCCGCAGCCTCCCTCGCCACCCGCGGGACGGGCCCGAGCCGTCCGGGCTCCGCCACTCAGTAGGGGTAGCGGCGCCGTCCGCGGTTGATCGAGATCCACTGGTGCGTGGTGAACTCGTGCAGGCTCCATTCACCGTTGAGGCGTCCGTACCCGGAGTTCTTCTCACCGCCGAAGGCGACGAGCGGCTGGTCGTCGATGGATGTGTCGTTCACGTGCACCATGCCGGTGTCGAGGCGCTTCGCGAGCTCGGCGCCGTGATCGAGATCGCGCGTGTGAACGGCTCCGCTGAGGCCGAACGGTGTGTCGTTGGCCATCGCGACGGCCTGCTCCTCGGTGTCGAAGGGCATGAGACACACCACGGGGCCGAAGAGTTCGGCCTGCGCGACCGCCATGTCGGTGGTCACATCGCCCAGTACGACAGGCTCGAAGAGGGTGCCGTTCACGCGGCCGCGCAGTAGTGGCAGTGCTCCCTCCTCGATACCCTGCCTGACCAGCCGGTCGAGGGCCTCCGACTGCCGCCTGTTGATGAGCGGCCCCAGGACCGTGCCGTCGTCCCGTGGATCGCCCACCCTCAGCGAGCGCACCTTGGACACGTAGCTTCGCGCGAACCGCGGATAGACGTCGCGGTGCACCAGAACGCGGTTGGCGGACATGCAGATCTGGCCCTGATGGGTGAAGCGGCTGAAGACGGCGGCGTCAACGGCGAGGTCCAGGTCGGCGTCCGCGAGGACGATGAGCGCGCTGTTCCCGCCGAGTTCGAGGATCGGCTTCTTGAGGTTGCGGCCCGCGACCTCCGCGATGTGGCGGCCGACCTCGGTGGAGCCGGTGAAGGAGATCACGGACGGCACCGGATGCTCCCCGTTGCCGTCCGTGCGGTGGCGCGCCTCGGCGACTTCTCACACCGCTCCCAACAATGGGTGTCGCGCAAAGCCGGCGATCTTACCGGTCACTTTCACGCGGTCCTGTGGCGGCCCGCGCATGGTCGCCGGGTGGTCACCGAACGTCGATGTCAGAGTTTCGTAACCACGCCAGAGGGAGGAGTGTGCACCTGCACCGTGACTCTTCTCGTTGAATTGGCAGGCGCGTCGCGCCACCTGTTCTCCGTTAGGACGGTTCATGCCCCAAGGCATCAAGCTGGACATACCCTTTGAAAGTCGCGTCAGTCCCGACCTCGCGCGGGCGCGGCGTGAACACCTCGCGTGGCCGCGGCTGCACGGCCTCATACCGGATTCCGCCGCGTCCCAGCGGCATTTGATGGGTTCCTATGCCGAGGTGGCCGCGCGGTTCCATCCCTCGGCGACCGGGGACGACCTCGACCTGGGCGTGGATCAGCAGAGTTGGTTCTTCCTTTTCGACGACTTCTTCGACGGGCCCGTCGGACGGGACCCGAAAGCGGTACGCGGCCTGGTGCGGGACGTCGCCTCGGCGTTCCGCGGTTCGGATGTCCCGCAACATCCGCTCGCTCGCGCGTTCGCGGACCTGTGGGCGCGCAGCACCATGGGAATGTCCGGTTCGTGGCGTGCCCGGGCTGCCGCGGACTGGCGTGCGTATCTCAACGGATATGTCGACGAGGCCTCCGCGCGCCGACAGCGGTGACTTCCGCGCTTCTCCGAGCATCTGGCGGTGCGCAGGCGGACGATAGGCGCCCTTCCGGTCCTCGATATCGCCGAGCGCGCCGGACACTACGAATGTCCGGCGAAAGCCTTGCGAAGCCCGGTCGCCGAGAGAATGCGGCGATTGGCCATCGAGGTCGTCGTCCTGGACAACGGCATCGTGTCCGTCGAGAAGGAGGAAATGGCGGGCGACGTGAATCTGGTGCTTTTGCTGGAGCGTGAGCAAGGCCTGACACGCCAGGGGGCCATCGAGCGGATGTGCGCCATGGTGTCGGACCGTACAAGGCGGTTCGTGGAGCTCCGGGGGACGTTGCCGGCCCTCGCCGACTCCGTGGGGCTGGACAGCCGTGACCGTGCCGCCCTCATGCGTTACGAGCGGGACGCCCTGGAGACACTGATGCGGGGCCTACGACTGGGACCAGCACGCCGAGCGCTACACCCACACGTACGCGAAGAAGTTCTCCGACGGTGCGTTCCAGGAGGTGTCATCGTGAGCGGTGTTGTGACCACACGGAAGGCTCCCGTGGCACCCGGGGCCCTGCCAGGGCTCGGGCATGTGCCCCAACTGCTGCGCGATCCTTTGCGGTTGTTCGGGTCGGCACACCGCGACGGAGCCCCCGTCACACGCATCATGCTCGGGAACCGGGCCGCCCACCTCGTCACCACTCCGCAGCTGGTCCGTACCGTGCTCAGCAACGTCGACGGCTCGTTCGACAAGGGAGGCCCGGTGATGAACGCCATCCGGGGCCTGCTGGGCAACGGGCTTCTGACCTGCACGGCCGACGACCATGCCCGCCAGCGCCCGATGATGCAAGTGGCCTTCGCGCGCACCCATCTGGACGCGTACGTGCCGATGATGGCGCAGTGTGCGCGTGAGATGGCAGAGAGCTGGACGCCCGGTGGCACGGTCGCCCTCGACGCCGAGATGCTCCGAACGGCGATCCTCGTGGCGTGCCGCACCCTCATCTCCGCGGAACCGTACGGCACTTCGGTCACCGCGATGGCCGATGCCATCCCCGAGCTGGTGCGGGGACTGTTCCGCCGCACCGTCGTACCGCTGCCCCCGGTCCACCGGCTTCCGCTCCCGTCGAACCGGCGCTACCAGAGGGCCGAGCGGACCCTCGCCGCCGCCATGGAAGAGATCGTCAAGCACTACCGGAGCCTGGAGGAACCACCGGACGACCTCCTCTCCCACATCATGGCGGTCAGCGATCCCGCCACAGGCCTGGGCATGACGGACGGCGAGATCGAGGACCAGGTCCGCACGGTCCTCACCGCGGGCACCGAGACCACCGCCAGCCTGCTGGCCTGGACCTTCCATCTCCTGGGCGGCCACCCGGACGTGGAGGACCGGCTGTGGAAGGAACTCGATGCCGTGCTCGGTGGGCGTGTACCGGCTCTCAGCGACCTCAAGGACCTGCCCTACACGAAGCGGGTGCTGACCGAGGCGCTTCGTCTCTATCCGCCCGGGTGGCTGCTGAGCCGTACGACCACCAGGCGGGTACGGCTGGGCGGCCACGAGCTTGAACGTGGCGCCGAGATTCTCTTCTCCCCCTACTTCCTGCATCGCGACGAGGACACCTTCCCCGAACCCGACCGCTTTCTGCCCGACCGGTGGCTTCCACAAGCGGTCACCTCCCGGCAGAGGGAGGCGTTCGTGGCCATGGGTGGTGGCCGGCGCAAGTGCATCGGCGATGTCTTCGGCATGACGGAAGCGACGATCGTGCTCGCTGTGGTCGCGTCCCGCTGGCGGCTACGGCCGGCCAACGCCACAGCGGTCCGTCCCGCGCTGCGCATCGTCCTCAATCCGTCGGCCCTGCCCATGACCGCAGAACCCAGGTGACCTTTCCCATGACAAACGAAATGGCCGTGTGCCAAGTCGCGTTCAGCGTGCTGGACCTCCGACGGACAATGTCCTGGTACCAGGAGGTACTGGGTTTCCTGCCCAGTGGTGGCAGCACGGATCAGGGAGGCCCCGAGGCAGCGGCGATGCAGGGGCTGCCCGTCTGCCGTCTCGACATGGCCTGGATGGTGGGACGGCAGGACTTCTTCCAACTGGAGTTCTTCCGCTACCACGAGCCCCGTCCGGCGCCACGCCGCCCCGACGCCCACCCGTCGGACCTCGGCTGGGCGGCGATCGGGCTGTGGGTGGCGGATTTCGACAAGGTTGTGCACCGGCTCGGGGAGGCAGGCACTCCACCGGCCACCCCGGTCACCGGGTCGGCACCGGGCAGAAGGGTCGGCGTTCGCGACCCGGAGGGTGTTCTGCTGGAGATCATGGAGTCGGACGTCCACCTGCCCGGCGCAGAACTCACCGGCGTGGCGCGGCCCGAGGCGGATGTGGCCGTCCGCTTCGCACGCCTCGTCGTCCGGGACATCGGGCAGACCCGTACCTTCTTCGAGGAGGCCCTCGGGTTCGCCGAGGCCGGGCAACCACTGCACGACGCCTCCCACGAGCCCCTGTGGCTGGGAGAACCACCGCAGGAGACGTTGCTTCTTCGAGCCGGCCACTTCCTGCTTGAACTGGTGTCCTACCCGGATTCGCGGGACAGGCCCGAGGGTTACCTCATCAGCGACCAGGGGCTGCTGAACATCGCCCTGGGCTCGCGGCACACGGAGGACTACCGGCGACTGCTCTCCCGGGCGCGGGACAGCAGCGCGACGGTGCACGGTGAACTGAGAATCGGGTCCGCGGCGGCCAGCTACCTCACCGGCCCCGGCGGGATCAGTGTGGAGCTCCTGACCATTCCCGACTTGGCCATCGAGCGAGCGGCCGGGTTCCACCCTCTCGAGTGAGCGGGCGGGCGGGTACCCCCGCGCGAACCGCCGTCGGCAATAGTCCCGTTCGGCCTTCTTGGCGGCTCGTCCGCCGTGCGGTACCTTCAGGCCGTCAGGCTCATGACAACGTTGCCATTTCCGCTCCATGGCGGCCGACGGGCCCGCCGCACACCCATGCACCCGGGAGAGACAGGCCTCACGAGTTCGGAGGGAGTGTCCATGCGCAGATATGCGACGCTGGCAGTGCTGTTCCTGCTGGCAGCCTTCTTGCCGTTGTCCGCCGCGGCCAGTGCCGCGGCCGCGGCGCCCATAACGACACCCGCACACGCACCCGTAACCGCAGCACCGACCGCTGCCCACACACCCGTCAACAAGCCCCCGCGGAGCGGGAACTGGGTCGGTACGTGGGCGGCCGCGGCCGACAGTGGATCGAGTGGCACCGGTTCCGCCGGATACACGATCCGCAACCTCGTCCACACGAGCATCGCGGGACAGAGCGTGCGGGTGAAGCTGTCCAACGCCTTCGGCAGCAAGCCCGTCCAGTTCGCGCACACCACGGTGGCGCTCCAGCGACTGCCCGGGAGCGCGGCTATCGCGCCCGGCACCCTGCGGAACGTGACCTTCGGCGGAAGCCGGTCCGTGACGATCCCGGCGGGCGAGGAGCGTTACAGCGACCCCGTTCCCCTGCCGCTCGCCGCGGCCGCCAACCTCTTCGTCACCACCTTCACGCCGGACCCGTCCGACCCGATGACCTTCCATTCCTTCGCGAACACGACGTCCTGGTTCTCGGCCGACGGGACGGACCACGCCGCCGACACCTCGGCGGCCGGCCTGCCGTCGACCACGCAGTCCTGGTTCTACGTCACCGAGGTGGATGTGGCGCCGACCCGCGCCCACGCCGGTGCCGTGGTCACCCTCGGTGACTCCATCACGGACGGGGTCCACTCCACGGCGGACGCCAACGTGAGCTGGCCGGACCGGCTGGCGGTGCGGCTGAACGCGAGCCACGGCCCGGCCGCCGGGTTCGGCGTGCTCAACGCGGGCATCAGCGGCAACCGGGTCCTGCTCGACGGCGCCGGCGTACGCGCGACGGCCCGCGTGGACCGTGACGTCGTCCGAAAGGCAGGGGCGCAGACGATGATCGTGCTGGAGGGGATCAACGACATCCAGCAGACGCCGCACCAGCTCGACCCGGCCGAGATCATCGCGGGTCTGCACCAGATCGCCGACCAGGCGCACGCCGCCGGCCTGCGGGTGCTGGGCGGCACCATCACGCCCTTCGAGGGCTGGGGCACGTACGACGCGAACGAGGAGGCCGCCCGCCAGGGCGTCAACGACTGGATCCGGTCGAGTGGCGTATTCGACGCGGTGGTCGACTTCGACGCCGCCGTGCGCGACCCCGCCGACCCGCACCGCATGCTGCCGAAGTACGACAGCGGCGACCACCTGCACCCCGGCGACGCCGGTTACCGGGCCATGGCCGACTCCATCGACCTGAAGGCGCTCGGCCGGCCGGCGCGGGTGCGCCCGGCGCCGCAGGGCCGGCCGGAACACTCGCTGTCGGTGGCCGCCGCGCCCAGCAGCACCGTCACGATCGCCGGCAGCGCGGCCACCGTGTCCTTCACCGCGCGGGTGACCGCCCAGGGCCCGGGTACGGTCCGCGGAAGCGTCGCCGTCACCCTCGACGGGAAGAGCCGGCACAGCTCGTTCGCCGTACCCAGCCAGGGGCGCTACGCACAGGTCGACCTCGCACAGGACCTTGAGGTGCCCGCGACGACGAAGCCCGGCACGCACCACGTCACCTTCACCGTACGTACGAGTGACGGCCGACGGGCCCACGCCCGGGCGACTCTCGACGTCGAGCACGTGGGGTGCGCGCAGAGCGACGACGCCTGCACGGTGGACCTCACCTCCGCCTACGACCACGACTCGATCGCGACCGCCGCGCACCCCGGCGACGGCGACTTCGACGGACTCGGCTGGAGTTACGCCGCCGAGACGCTCCCCGCGGCGGACACCGAAGTGCTGGCCGGGTCGCCGTTCGCCTTTCCGTCGGGCGCCGACGGGGTGGACAACACGGTCACGGCGAAGGGCCAGACGCTACCGCTGCCCGGCCTTCGCGCGGGCGACGTGCGGTTGCTGGCCGCCGCGAGCGGCGGGGCGGTGAGCACGACCGCCACCGTCACGTACACCGACGGGACGACCGCGTCGCTGCCGCTGAACGTCAGCGACTGGGCCTCCGGCCCCCAGGCGGGCGAGGACGTCGCCGTCGCGGCACCGTACCGCTACAAGGCCGCCGCCGGGCGCGACGGCCCTGCCGTCGACATCTACGCCCGCACGCTCCCGCTCGACCCGAGCCGTACGCTGCGGTCGATCACGCTCCCGGACCAGGCGCGGCTCCAGTTGTTCGCCGTGACGGTCCACCAGGCGGGGTAGCGTTCCCCCCGCTCACGGCGGACCGACCACACGAGGGGTCCTGGCTGCTGCTTCGGCCAGGGCCCGCTCGGCTGTCGGCCACGTGTGCGGCTGCGCCGCCGCGGAGTCATGCGCCGCCGGGTTCGAGCCGTTGGAGCCCTATCCGGGGAAGACCACCGACCTTTGGCGCTGCCACTGTAGGTGCAGCACGGCCATTACCCTCGCCCTGACCAGCATCAGAGGAGGCCGTACCGCGTGCGGAACGTGCTCCCGAAGAAGGACTCGATAGCCGGCGGTCACGATGCACGCCGCCGCTGCACCCAGTAGTTGAGCAAGCCCGGGTTTGGTCGTACGAACCTTCTTTAGGAGATCGCTGCCGGCCGACGGCATCCTCGGTATCGGACCCCTTCGAAGATGCGTTCGTCGGATCCTGAGCGCTTCGGCGTCCAGCGATGTGGCCTACGTCCTGTCGACGGTAGCCGCCTGTCAGCTGACGTGGGCAGGTTGCACAGTCTTCAATGGCGTCATGGCCACGCCGATTCCAACACCCCCGCCCCGCCCACCACCCTGGAGACGATCGCGGATAGCGCCACGCTGGACGAAGTCCTGGAGTATCTACGCGCGCGGCGGCCGGTGTTCCACTCCGAGGCCGATCTCCAGCACAGTTTCGCCCTCGTTGTAGGCGAGGTCGCACCGGAGGTCAGGTGCCGTCTCGAGATCCCGGTGCGCCGAAGCAACGCCTCGGAGTACCTGGACCTACTGTGCCCGGGACCGGCGAGCTGTACAGCAATCGAGTTCAAGTATGTGACCCGACAACGGTCGGGTACAGCAGGAACGCCTCCTGAGGAGTACGCCTTGCGCGGACACAGCGCCCCGGACGTCGCACGTAGGGACTTCCTGCGGGACGTAGCAAGGCTGGAGCGCTTCTGCGACTGCGAGAACCAGAACGGGCTGGCCCTGCTCATCACAAACGAGGCGGCCCTGTGGCGCCCCAGGCAACGCAGCTTGCCCATCAGGGACGAATAGTTCCGCATCCACCACGGGCGCGAACTGAGCGGCACCTTGCTGTGGGCCAGCGGCTCCTTCCCGGACAACACCCGAGTGCTGCCCGGCGCCTACACGCTCGCTTGGCGTCAATACACCCAACTGGAGGGCTCAAGTGGCGAGTTCCGCTGCCTTGCGGTGTTCATCACTCCGAGTGCCGCGCAGCCCCAGTGGCCACACGAGGCGTAACCGGCAGACTGCCTCGTATGTCATTGATCATGGGAATCTGCCCTGGGTGAAGGCACTAGCCTCGATTTCGGAGACATCGAAAACGTCCTCCACGGCGCCGAGCAGCACTTGGATCCAAACGTCGTCAAGCAGACCGTCGGGGGCTCCTGCCGGCGGCTGGTGGAACGGCATGTGAGTGCCGATCACTTCCCCGACACCGAGACTGTGAAGGCAGTGCGAAAGTACTGGTCATTCGATATGGTGATCCCCTTCACAGCAAGAGGGGCGCAGTGTCGTACACCGCAGAGATCAGCCGAACCAATCCGGGGTGCTTCATCTTCCTCGTGGACCAGTCCGCCTCCATGAGCGATCCAATGGGCGCCGGTGATGTCACGCAGCAGAGAGCCGAGGTCGTCTCCGACGCGATCAATCGGCTGCTGACCGAACTGTCCGTCAAGTGTGCCAAAGAGGAAGGCGTACGGGACTACTTCCACGTGGCCGTGATCGGGTACGGACACAATCACGTGGGCTCCGCATTCCAGGGGGCGCTGGCCGGGCGCGACCTCGTTCCGCTGAGCGAGGTCGCCAACAACCCCGCGCGGGTGGAGAGCCGTACCAAGAAGATGCCCGATGGCGCCGGCGGATTGGTCGAGACCTCGGTGCAGTTCCCGGTCTGGATGGACCCGGTGACCAACGGCGGTACGCCCATGACACGCGCCCTCGGCTACGCTGACATCCTCGTGGCGAACTGGGTGGAGGCGCACCCGAGCGGCTTCCCGCCCATCGTGCTCAACCTAACCGACGGCGAGTCCACCGACGGCGACCCCACCAGCGCTGCCATCGCGTTGGCCTCGCACGCCACCGCCGATGGCGCGGTCCTCCTGTTCAACCTCCACGTGTCCGGCACCGGCGGCACACCGGTCACCTTCCCGGACAGCGATGAGGGGCTGCCAGACACGTACGCACGGCTGCTGTTCCAGATGTCCAGCGTGCTGCCCAGCCACATGCGCTCCTACGCGGCCTCACAGGGGCACCGTGTCAGCGAGACCACCCGGGGCTTCGTCTACAACGCGGACATCACCTCGATCGTGGAGTTCCTCGACATCGGCACCCGCGCCACCGAGCTGCGCTGACCACCGAGACGGAGCTGCGCTGACCATGGAGGACGTTTCGGCTCTGCCGGAATGCCAGCTACTGCGGGTACCCAAGGCGGGAAACACGCTCAAGGAGTGCGAGGACGCGGGATTGTCCTGGTTCGGCGACGCGCGGGCCGACGACGAGGGACGTACCGTCCTCCCGCTGTACGCGGCAGTGTCCGACGGCGCCTCGGAAAGCCTACTCGCTGGCGCCTGGGCGGAGCGCGTCGTCGCGGACGCCGTCGAGTCGATGTCCCTCGGCCGTGACTGGTGGGACGACGTGGACACGTTCGTCATCGACCTCATGGAGCGGTCCGCGCCTCGCTGGGAGGCGTACCTCGAGTGGTACCGGGCGGAGCGTGACGCCCGTGGCCGGCCCATCACCTGGTACGAGCAACCCGGTCTGGAGAAGGGTGCGTTCGCGACCGTGTTGGGGGCGGAGGTTCGAGCCACCGTCCCCCGTAGCGGTAGGACCGATTGGTCTTGGCACGCCTTCGCCCTGGGCGACAGCTGCCTGTTCCATGTGCGGGACGGTGTCGTCCGGCGGGCCTTCCCCCTCGAGGACGTCGAGGGCTTCGGCATCACTCCCCAGCTCCTCGGGAGCCGCAACCACGACACGGCTCTGGTGGCCCAGCGGCTGCAGCTCGCCCACGGCACCCTGGCGCCAGGCGACGAAGTGCTGCTGGTCAGCGACGCGCTGGCCGCCTGGCTGCTGTCCCCTCACCGCGGGCACCGCGCCCCAGGCACCGTGCTGGCCACGCTTGCCGAGTTGGGCAATGAGCCCTTCACGGAGTGGGTGGAGGACCAGCGGGCGCGCGGGCTCATGCGCAACGACGACGTGACCCTTATCCGGATACAGGTGAGAACGGAGGCGTGATGGCTGTGTCCTCCGGCGGTCGCTCCACCACCGGAACCGGTGGGGTCCGGAAATACCCTACGGGCGCAAACTACGCTGAGGCCCTGCAACACCCCGAACTCTGCTTCCGCGATCCTGATCTCCAGCACGGAACCGTCCAGCAGAGTCCTGTCCTTGGTCCCAAGGCGATCTCCGGCAACTTTGCCAGCGTCTTCTCCGTCACCGCGCCGGACGGGGAGCGCTACGCGCTCAAGTGCTTCACCCGGGACACCGACGCCATCGGTGCCCGTTACACAGCGATCAGCACTGCTCTGCGCGCGCTCGACACGGGCAGTCTCTCTCAACCGTGGCCTGTGCGCTTCGAATTTTTGGAGCAGGGCGTGCTGGCCCTCGGCGACTGGTTCCCGGTGGTCCGGATGGCGTGGGTGCAGGGCACCGACCTCATGTCTTGGATCGATCATCACCGCCACGACCCGGCTGCCGTCCACGCCCTCGCCGACCGCTTCCTCGCGATGGTGGGCGACTTGGACGACCATGGCATCGCCCACGGAGACCTGCAGCACGGCAACATCCTCGTGGCGGACGACAGCACACTTAGGCTTGTCGACTACGACGGCATGTACGTCCCCGCTCTCAAGGGCGAAGCAGCGACGGAGAACGGCCACCGCAACTACCAGTCGCCGCAACGCGGCACCGCCGACTTCGGGCCCGCCATGGACCGCTTCTCGGCCTGGCTCATCCACCTTTCCCTGCTCGCCGTCGCTACCGACTCAAGCCTGTGGACTCAGCTTCACGACAGCCAGGGCGAGTACCTGATCCTCTCCGAGCCCGACTTCAAGGACCCGGCGACGTCACTGGCCTGGCCCCTGCTCCTCGGCCACTCCGACCAACGGCTCCGCGTGGAGTCCGCCCACGTCCGGGGCTTCCTTGGGCAACCCTGCTCTACGCTGCCCCGCCTGACCGCCGACGCGCTCACGCTCCCCGCCCCACCCCGCAAGCGCAAGGGCAACGCCGCGGCTCCGACGGCGACCGGCGGTACGACGAGTGCCGCCGCCCAGGCAAATGCGCCTTCCGGTGGCATCCCAGCCTGGCTGGTGGGTCGCGTGGCGTCCGCCCCTGCAAGTGCGGTGCCGACTAGCGCGCCGGCCCCCGCCTCCGCGGGCTTCACCGGGCGCCGCCCTCGCGACCTGGCGGCCGCGGCCACCGCCGTACTGGGCACCGCCGCCCCAACCGTGCTCGCGGTCACTGTCGGACAGCCGGAGGGCTACCTGCCTGCCGCGCAGGGGGCCGCCCTACTCGCCTCGGCTGCCATGATCGGCGTAGGCCGACGGTTCAGGCCGGAGTATCGAACCGCCCGCCAACGGGTCCGGGGACTACGTCGTCGGGCCCGCGAACTCAAGGATCCGGCCGGCGCCCACAGGCGGCTGGAGCAGGAGATCCAGAAGCTGGATGCCGCCACTGCCAAGGACGGCGCAGCCACTGACAAGCGCATGCAGACCCTGCAGACCGACCTGCGCGACGGACTGGCTCGCATCACTATGGATCTGAACCGCCGCACCGACCAGTCCCGCCAGCGCAAGGCGGAGCTTCCCGCCAGAGAGCAGAACAAGATCGCCGCCGCGCTGGAACCGGCGGTACGCCAGCACGTCGAAGCGAAGCTGCGCGCCACTTCGATTCAGGAAGCGCGGTCACTGTCGAACATGGGCGCCAAGACGGTCGGGGCTCTGGTGCAGGCTGGAATCCGCACCGCGGCCGACTTCACGGGGGTGTCCTACTCCCAAAGCCAGGGTTCCGGGAGCCGTGTCGCCTACTTCGTCCGCGCAGGCGGCCACCACGTCCGTGTGGCCGGCGTGGGCGAAGCACGGGCGAACGCCCTCGACGCATGGCGCCGGTCCCTGGAGCAACGGGCAAGGGCATCCGCACCCGCGAAGCTGCCTGGGTCAGCCCTGACGAGGATCCGCGCAGAGATCGCCACGCTGCGGACGCAGTACGACCGGGAGATAAAGCAGGCTGAGAGCAAGGCCCAGCAGGACAGGGACGTCCTCCAAAAGCAGATCACCGACGCACGGCAGCGGCTCACGGCCGACCGCCAGCAGCGTGCTATGGAGACCCAGCGCAAGCGTGCTGACCTGTTGCAACGTCAGAAGCAGCTGAGCGGCGCCGAGGCGGAGCGAGCGAGGGTGACGGGCGAACTCAGCACCGCACGGACGGAGACCCGGCGCAACCTCGGTGTCCGGAAATACGTCACATTCCTGTTGACGGGCCACTGAACCAGGCCCAAGAGGAGTATGCAGCGTGGGCAGAGTTGGGTGCGCGCGGGCAAGGTAGATAGCGGTACCAGGTACACAGGAGCCCCAGAAACTACGGGTGAGATCTGCACGAACATGCAGGAAGCGGTCCTGGTGCCTCGTTCGCCTCACTACGCAAGTCACAGTCGTAGGTGGTTCTTCCAAGTGCCCGTGTGGTGGCTGCTCCAGCGCTCAGTAACTCCGGCCGCGCCGGATTCACCCCGCCCTCTACACCGCCCGCGCCAGAGCTCAAGCCGCTCGTCTTCGGCGGCGCCATCTTCGTCGGCGGTGCGTTCACCACTACAACCGAGGTCGAGAACTTGCCCGGCTTCCCCGAGCACACTTGACGGGGCTGAAGCGCCCCATCACCCGGTCAAGGTGCGCCATACGGTCCGCTGACGTGCGCGCTTTCCCTCCCTTCGCGAGCCGATGCCCGCACGGCCGCGTTTATCCAGCGGCCCTGTCGGCGGCAGCCTGTGCTCGTGCCTATGTTCCGGGTCCCGACCAATGACAGGTTCCATGGTGCCGTCGTGGGCAGGACAGAACCCGTCGAGGGACGCGAGACCCGCAGCATGGCAGCGATCTCCCGGTTCTTCCCGCCAACCTCAAAGCACGTCACGGCCTGGCGCCGGACCCGCTCCCGCGCGTCTCTCCCGATGTCGGTCAAGCCGCCGCCCTACGCATATCTCACCGAAGGAGGACTACCGAGGTCACCTTCACGCTGTCTGGCGAACAGCCCGACATCACCCGATCAAGTTCAGTACTCACCACGCGCTTCGGCAACCCCGTCTCGGTGAACACATGGAACACCTATGCCTGGAAGCCCGCCTTGGCGAAGGCCGGAGTCATCCCGCCGCGTGCTGAGGGGGCGAAAGCCTGGCAGTGGGCGGCGGCCCCGAAGGACGGTTTCCATGTGCTTCGGCACACCTACGCCTCGATCATGCTGGAAGCCGGTGAGTCCGTCGTGACCCTGGCTCGGTGGCTCGGACACTCGTCTCCGGCGATCACCCTCGGTTACTATGCTCACTTCATGCCGGAAGCTGGCAGCAAGGGGCGCAGCACCCTCGACAATATGCTTGGGGAGCGGGGAGACCAGAGCGCCAGCTGAAACTCCCCAGATTCTCCCCAGCGTCGTTGACGGGCGATTCGCGCCCCGGCACCCCGGGAGAGCATTCCGTGGATTGTAAGGCTGAAGAGATGGGTGGCCTGGGAAAGTGCTGAGAGAGGTCGTCGCGACCCGCTATGTCACGCCCCTGCGTGAAGGCGGGTCGCTGCCCGGGATCGTCGAGGCCGACGACCTCGGCACGTACGTCATGAAGTTCACCGGGGCCGGCCAGGGGCGCAAGACGCTCGTGGCCGAGGTCGTCTGCGGCGAGCTCGGCCGCCGGCTCGGGCTGCGGGTGCCCGAGCTGGTCACCATGCAGCTCGACCCCGTCATCGGCCTGTCGGAGCCCGACGAGGAGGTCCAGGAGCTGCTGAAGGCGAGCGGCGGGCTGAACCTCGGCATGGACTACCTGCCGGGGTCCATAGGGTTCGACCCGCTCGCCTACGAGGTCGGGCCTGAAGAGGCCGGCCGTGTCGTCTGGTTCGACGCACTGATCAACAACGTCGACCGCTCCTGGCGCAATCCGAACATGCTCGTCTGGCACGGAGACCTCTACCTCATCGACCACGGCGCGACCATGATCTGGCACCACAACTGGCCCACCGCGCAGGCCTCCGCGGCCAAGCCCTACAACGCATCCGACCACGCGCTCGCGCCGTTCTCGCCGGACGTCGCGGCCGCGGCCGCCGCGCTCGCGCCGCTGGTGACGGAGGACCTGCTCGCGGAGGTCACCGCGGCCGTGCCGGACGAGTGGCTGGTCGACGAGCCCGGCTTCGCGACGACCGGTGAGCTGCGGCGTGCCTACGCGGCGCCGCTGCTGGCCCGGGCGGCGACCATCCACGAGCGCATCGTCATGGACGCGCCCACCAGGAAGGGTCTCTCGCGTGCGCCCGGATGGCTCACCGGCCGTTCGGACGACGGCGCCCGGGGCCCGCGCGGACGGGAGGGCGGCCGATGAGCGTGCGGGACGTCTACGAGTACGCGCTGCTGCGCGTGGTTCCGCGCGTCGAGCGCGGCGAGTGCTGCAACGCCGGGGTGATCGTGTACTGCCGGGCGCAGTCCTTCATCGCCGCGAGGACCCACCTGGACGAGGCGCGCGTGACGGCGCTCGATCCGTCGGTCGACCTGGCGGGTGTGCGGGCCGCGCTCGCGGCCGTCGAGTCCGTGTGCGACGGAGGCGCCTCGGCGGGCCAGGCGGGGCGGGACGACGCGGGGCGCAGGTTCCGATGGCTGATCGCGCCGCGCTCCACCGTCGTGCAGCCGGGGCCCGTCCACACGGGGCTGACGGCCGATCCGAAGGCGGAGGCGGAGCGGCTGCTCGATCTGCTGGTGCGCTGATCATCTCGATTGCCGCTTTGTCGACGCGTCGACGCATCGATGAGTTGATCAACCGACCGCTGTGACGTCGGCACGCGGGCGCCGCGAGGACCGTTCGGCGGTACCCGCGGCCCGTGAGGCGACCGCCACTGGCCCGGCCCGTTGACACCGCGTGCCAGGGCTTCTAGCGTCGTCCTGCCAAGAGACTAAGCGGTCGCTCAGTCGATGAGGTTTCCTAGGGCGAGGAGAACAGGGATGTCCACCACCGAGCAGCGAGTCGCCGTCGTTACCGGGGCGGCGCGGGGGATCGGCGCCGCGACCGCCGTGCGGCTCGCGGCCGAGGGCCGCGCCGTCGCCGTACTCGACCTGGACGAGGCGGCCTGTGCGAAGACCGTGGGCGCGATCACGGAGGCGGGCGGCAAGGCGCTCGCCGTCGGCTGCGACGTCTCGCAGAGCGCGCAGGTGGAGGCGGCCGTCGGGCGGGTCGTCGCGGAGCTCGGCGCCCCGACGATCCTCGTCAACAACGCGGGTGTCCTGCGGGACAACCTGCTGTTCAAGATGTCCGAGTCCGACTGGGACACCGTGATGAACGTGCACCTCAAGGGCTCGTTCCTGATGTCGCGCGCGTGCCAGAAGCACATGGTCGACGCCCGCTGGGGCCGCATCGTCAGCCTCTCGTCGTCCTCCGCGCTCGGCAACAGGGGCCAGCTCAACTACGCCTCGGTCAAGGCGGGGCTGCAGGGCTTCACCAAGACGCTCGCCAAGGAGCTCGGCAAGTTCGGCATCACCGCGAACGCCGTGGCGCCCGGCTTCATCGCCACGGACATGACCGCCGCGACGGCCGCCCGGGTCGGCATGAGCTTCGAGGACTTCGAGGCGGCCGCCGTCAGCCAGATCCCCGTGCAGCGCGCCGGCAGGCCCGAGGACGTCGCCAACGCCATCGCCTTCTTCACCGGCGACGACGCGGGGTTCGTCTCCGGGCAGGTCATGTACGTGGCCGGCGGCCCGCTCAACTGAACCGAGGACAGCCATGACACAGCAGCAGGCACCCGACAGCGGCAAGGTCGCCCTGGTGACCGGCGCGAGCCGGGGCATCGGCTACGCCATCGCCGAGGCACTCGTCGCGCGCGGCGACCGCGTGTGCGTCACCGGGCGCAACGAGGACGCGCTGGGGGAAGCCGTCGAGCGGCTCGGCGCCGACCGGGCCATGGGCATCGCCGGCAAGGCGCACGACCCGGCGCACCAGGCCGCCGTCGTCGAGGGCGTGATGGGCGCGTACGGGCGGATCGACCACCTCGTCAACAACGCCGGGACGAACCCGGTCTTCGCGCCGCTGGCCGACCTCGACCTGGCGGTCGCCGCCAAGACGTACGAGACGAACGTGCTGTCCGCGCTCGGTCTCGCGCAGAAGACGTGGCACGCGTGGCAGAAGGACCACGGCGGCACGATCCTGAACATCGCCTCCATCGCGGGGCTCGGCGCGTCGCCGTTCATGGGCACCTACGGCATGAGCAAGGCCGCCATGATCAACCTGACGATGCAGCTGGCGCACGAGTTCGCGCCCGTCGTCCGGGTCAACGCGATCGCGCCGGCCGTCGTGAAGACGAAGTTCGCGCGGACGCTCTACGAGGGCCGCGAGGAGGAGGCCGCCGCCGGGTACCCGATGGGGCGTCTCGGTGCGCCGGACGACGTGGGCGGCGCGGCCGCCTTCCTCAGCTCGGACGCGGCCGGCTGGATCACCGGGCAGACGCTCGTCGTCGACGGCGGGCTGTTCCTGAACGCGGGGGTGTGAGCGGCAGGCACCGCGCCCGTGTGCCGTGTGCCGTGCCGTGTGCGGCTGGCCGTCCCGTGAGGGCGGGCCGGCCGCCGCCGTTGTCAGTGGTGCCCGGTAGGTTCGTGAACGGCCGACGAGTTGGCGAACCCCGGAGGATGTTGACGTGACCGAAACCGACATGCTGCCCGAGTCCTGGCGCGGAGCGCTGGGCGGGCAGCTGAGCGAGCCGTATTTCGCCGAGCTGATGGAGTTCGTGGCGAAGGAGCGTGCCAACGGTCCCGTCCACCCGCCGGAGGACGAGGTGTTCGCCGCCCTGGCGGCCACGCCGTACGAGGACGTGAAGGTGGTCGTCATCGGCCAGGACCCGTACCACGGCGCGGGCCAGGGCCACGGCCTGTGCTTCTCGGTACGGCCGGGCGTGCGGACGCCACCGTCGCTCAGGAACATCTACAAGGAGATGAAGGAGGACCTGGGGCACCCGGTGCCGGACAACGGCCACCTCATGCCCTGGGCGCGGCAGGGCGTCCTGCTGCTCAACGCGGTGCTCACGGTGCGCGAGGGCGAGCCCAACTCGCACAAGGGCAGGGGCTGGGAGAAGTTCACGGACGCGGTCATCAGGGCCGTCTCGGGGAGGCCGGACCCCGCCGTGTTCGTGCTGTGGGGCGCGTACGCGCAGAAGAAGCTGCCGCTCATCGACGAGTCGCGGCACGCCGTCGTGAAGGGTGCCCACCCGTCACCGCTCTCCGCGAAGAAGTTCCTCGGCTCCCGGCCCTTCACCCGGATCGACGCGGCGGTGGCCGCCCAGGGCCACACGCCGATCGACTGGCGCATCCCCGACCTGGGCCGAGCCTGAAGGCGATCACGGCCGACCGCGACTAGCGTCTTCATTGAGCGTTTTGTCGGATTTTCATTACGCAGCGGTGGAGGGGCCACGCATGGAGCAGCGGCAGTCGTCCGGGGAGTCGCTCATGACCAGGATCGGCCAGGCGGTGATCCTGCTCCACGGCGGTGACCGCGAGGAGGCGCGCAACCGCATGGGCGACCTGTGGGCGGAGCTGGGGGAGGCGGGGGACGCGTTCCAGCGCTGCACGCTCGCGCACTACATCGCCGACGCCCAGGACGACCCCGGCGACGAGCTGGCCTGGGACCTCAGGGCCCTGACGGCAGCCGACGGGGAGGCGCCGGAGGTCGTGGCCCTGCGCCCGGCCCTCCACGCGGACCTTGCGGCCGACTACGTGAAGCTGCACCGTCCCGACGCGGCACGGCTCCACCTGGAGCGGGCCAGGGCCTCGGCGCACGTGCTGGCGGACGACGGGTACGGCGACGGGGTGCGCGCCGCCATCGCGCGGGTGGCGCGGCAGCTCTCCCCGGCCTGAGGGGGCCGGACGGGTCCGAGCGGGACCGGACGGGTCCGAGGGGATCCGGCCAGGTCCGAGCGGGGCCGGACGGGCTCAGTGCCCGTACGCCTGGTGGCAGATCCGGGCCTGTGGGCTGCCCGCGGGCCAGTGGCCGTACGCCTCGCCCAGCGCGCAGACGCCGGAGGCGCCGTCCGGGAGCGCCGGCGCCACCGGGGGCTCGGCCTGCCGGCGGTCCCGGCCGCCGGCATGGAGACGTCCTGAGCCGGAGGTGTGCGGCGTCCCGTCGCTGCGGTGCACGGGGGCGGGGCCCGGGCCGGCCGAGATCGGAAGGGCACC
>NZ_JAGIQL010000359.1 GCF_017813245.1 Streptomyces montanisoli | reverse complement strand
TGAAGTTCCCCCCTGAACTTGGACAGCGGGTGCTTACGCTGCGGGGGCGAGGTTCTGCCTCAGAAGGGTTCTCGTTTCAAGTGGGGTGACGTATCCGTGGTCGGGGTGCCGGCGAAGCCGGCTGCGGTTGTACTCGACCTCGATGAAGTGGAAGACGTCCGCCCGGGCGGCCTCTCGGGTCTCCCAGACGGTCGTCCCGATCTCCGCCTTGAGCAGGGCGAACCAGCTTTCCGCGGCAGCATTATCGTAACAAGAGCCGACACGTCCCATCGACTGGCGCATGCGCAACGTGCTTACCTCGGTGCGGAATTCGTCACTGGTGTACTCGCTCCCGCGGTCGGTGTGCATGATGCAGCCGTCCTCCAGACCGCCGCGTCCGGCCGCCATCCGCAGGGCTGCGACCGGCAGCTCGGCGCGGTGATGGTCGGCCATCGCCCAGCCGACGATCTCGCGGGTGGCGAGGTCGATGCATGTCGCCAGATACAACTTGCCCTCCAGTGTGACGAGTTCGGTCATGTCGCCGACCAGGCGCATGCCGGGCCAGGGTGCGGTGAATTCCCGGCCGATCAGATCGGCGGCGAACACCGCCCGCCTCGCCTGCCGGGTCAGACCGCGGCGACGCCGCCTGGTGATCCCGGTGATGTGATGGACGCGCATCAGCCGCTCGACCCGCTTCTCGTTGACCATCCGCCCGGCCCGTCGCAGGGCCGCGTGGATCCGCGGGGCCCCGTAGGCGCCGCGGGAGCCGGCGTGCAGGACCCGGATCTCCCCGACCAGCAGTTCCTCGGCGCGGTCGCGCACGGCGCGGGCCGGCCGCGACGCCACGTGCGCGTAGTAGGTGGAGCGGGGCACTCCCATGACCCGGCACAGGAAGGCGACGCTGTGACCTGCCGGATTGTCCTTGGACGCCTTCTCCGCGTCGATGAGGCGACACCGTGCGGTGGTGTCTACCTGCTCTTGTCCTGCGCGAAGAAGGCGGTGGCTTTTCCCAGGACGTCGATCGTGGCCTCCTGCTCGCGGACCTTCCGGCGCAGCCGGACCAGCTCCTCACGCTCCGCGGTGGTCAGGGCCCCGGCCGGGCCCTCACCCCGGTCGATCTTCGCCTGCCTCACCCAGCCCCGCAGTCCCTCCGGACTCACGCCCAGGTCACGGGCGACCTCGGTGACCGTCTTCTCCGAGGACAACGCCAACGCGACCGCGTCCCGCTTGAACTCGGCCGTGTACCGCTTACTCGTATTGCTCTTCTTGCTCACTATCTGTGACTGCTTCCTCCGGGACCATCCGTCCCAGTATCAGGCTGTCCAGCTCACAGGGGGAACTTCA
>NZ_JAGIQL010000358.1 GCF_017813245.1 Streptomyces montanisoli | reverse complement strand
GGATCAGCCGTCCGCGCGGACGGCCCCGCCGCGGGCCGTGCCGCGAGCCCGCCGCGGGCCGTGTCGCGCGGCACCGGGGCGCCGTGGTTTCGTCCGCGCGGTCCGTGCTACTCGGCGGGGGCGCGCGACGGAAGGAGCGCCACCATGACGGACGACGCACCCGACTCGGTGCATGTGCGCTTCATCGGCAACGCGACGCTGCTGATCCGCTACGGCCCGCTCACGCTGCTGACCGACCCGAACTTCCTCCACAAGGGCAGCCACGCCTACCTGGGGCACGGCCTGACCAGCCGGCGCCTGACAGAACCCGCCCTCGGCATCGGCGAACTGCCGGACCTGGACGCCGTCCTGCTGTCCCACATGCACGGCGACCACTGGGACAGGGTGGCGCGCCGGGGCCTGGACAGGTCACTTCCCGTCATCACCACGCCGCACGCGGCGCGCAGGCTGCGCCGGCTGCACGGCTTCCGCGAGGCGTGCGCGCTGCGTGACTGGCAGAACCACACCCTCACGCACGGCGGCAGCGCCGTGCACATCACCGCACTGCCTGCCCGCCACGCCCGCGGTGGCCTGCTGAACGCGGTCCTGCCCCCGGTGATGGGCAGCATGCTGGAGTTCGGGCCCGCGGGCGGTCCCACGCGCCTGCGCCTGTACGTCTCGGGGGACACCATGCCCTTCGACGGCCTGGCGGAGATCGGCCGCCGCTTCCCCACAGCCGACCTCGCCGTGCTCCACCTGGGCGGGACCCAACTGCCCGGCGGGCTCATCGTGACGATGACCGGGAGGCAGGGCGCCGAACTCGCCGCGCGGCTGCGGCCCCGGCTCGTGCTGCCGGTGCACTACGGCGACTACACGGTGATGAAGTCGCCGCTGAGCGACTTCCTCGGCGAGACGGAACGCCTGGGTCTCGCCGACCGCGTCGTACCGTGCGGGCACGGCCAGGGCATGACGCTGACGGCGGGGGAGGCGCGGGCCGTCGTCGACTGAACGCCCGCGCCGGCCGTCAGCCCTGGCCCTGCGCCGGGCCGCGCTCGTTGTACCGGCCCGCGGCGCGGTCGTTGAGTGCGCTGCCCCACGCCCGCAGGCGGCGCGTCAGCGCGTGCGCGGGCGGGGCCACGCGGCCGCCCGGCACCACCGTGG
>NZ_JAGIQL010000357.1 GCF_017813245.1 Streptomyces montanisoli | reverse complement strand
TGAACCGTACCGGGTTCGGTAGAGACTTCAGTTATTGTTTGTGACCTGGGGTTTCGTGGTCGTGAGGTAGTGGTTGTTCTCGTATTCGACCGGTGGAATGTGGCCTATTTCACCGTGGAGCCGGCGGTGGTTGTACCAGTCGACGTACTCGGCGGTGGCCAACTCGACCTGGGAGAGGGTCTTCCAGGGCCGCTGGGGTTTGATCAGCTCGGTCTTGTAGAGGCCGATCGTGGACTCCATCAGGGCGTTGTCGTAGGCGTCGCCGACCGATCCGATCGAGGCCGCGATGCCGACGGCGTCCAGGTGCTCTGCGAGGCGGAAGCTCGTGTACTGCGATCCGGCATCGGAGTGGTGCACCAACTCTCCTGCAGCGACGGGGTGTTGATCGCGGTCACGCTGCCACAGGGCCATCTCCAGGGCGTCCAGGACGAAGACCGTCTCCTTGATGGCGGCCGCGGACCAGCCGACGATCCGGCGGGAGAAGGTGTCGACGACGAACGCGACGTAAACGACGCCGGCCCAGGTCTTCACATGGGTGAAGTCCGCGGCCCAGCAGCGGTTCGGTGCCGGGGCGACGAAATCACGATCAACCAGGTCGGGGGCACGCGGGGCCTGCCCGCCGGGAATCGTGGTGATCACGCGCTTGCCGCGGACCGCGCCGGCGATGCCGAGTTCACGCATCAGCCGCTCGACGGTGCAGCGGGCAACCGTGTGGCCCTGGCGGTTCAGCTCGCGCCAGATCTTCCGCGCCCCGTAGACACGGTAGTTGGAGGTGTAGACCTGCTCGATCTCCACCTTGAGTCCCTCGTCGCGCACACGGCGGGCCGAGGGCGTTTCCAAGCGCTTCTTGTAGGCGTAGTAGGTGGAAGGGGCGATCTTGCAGTCGTGCTCGGTGAGCGTCCTGCAGATCGGCTCGACCCCGCCGAAGCGGTCCCGGTGCTCGTCGATGAAAGCTACGAGCGCGTGTGTGGCCGGTCGAGCTCGGCCGCGAAGAAACTCGCCGCCGCCTTCAGAATGTCGTTCGCCCGCTTCAACTCGGCGTTCTCCTTCTTCAACGCCTTCAGCTGGACGGACTCCTCCGTCGTCGTCCCCGGACGCTGCCCGGCGTCGACCTGGACCTGACGGACCCAGTTCCGCAGCGTCTCGGTCGAGCCGATCCCGAGCTTCACCGCGACCGCCTTCATCGCGGCCCACTCGGTGTCGTACTCGGGTCGCACCTCGGCGACCATCCGCACCGCACGACGGCGCAGCTCAACAGGATAACGGGAAGGACGTGCCATGACTCGATCCTCTCATGAAATCGAGTCTCCACTTCACCCGGTACGGTTCAC
>NZ_JAGIQL010000356.1 GCF_017813245.1 Streptomyces montanisoli | reverse complement strand
GCCGGCCGTCGGCGGCGCCACGGGAAGCGCGGCCTGGTCGCAGGCGCCGAGGCGCCGGTCCTGCGCCGCGCAGCTGCTCGACGACGAGGGCGCCGCGGACGGCGCGGCCTGGTCGGGCGCCGCCGGCTGCGTCGAGGCGTCGGATCCCGTGTCCGAGGGCGACACGGGCAGCGTGTAGGAGGGCAGGCTGCCCCGGCTCGGCGTGGGCTCGAACCGTGTCCAGCCCACGCCCTGGAAGTACAGCTCGGGCCAGGCGTGCGCGTCGCTCAGCGCGACGTCGACCGTGCCGTCGGCCTGCGGGGTGCCGGGCGCGAAGCCGACCGCGACGCGCGCCGGGATGCCCAGCGTGCGGGCCATGGCCGCCATCGTGAACGAGAAGTGGACGCAGAAGCCGCGCTTCTCCTTGAGGAACCGTGCGATGGCGCCGGGGCCCGTGCCGGAGTCGACGTGCGTGTCGTACGTGAAGCCGCCGTCCTCCGCGAACCAGTTCTGCAGCGCGACGGCCCGCTCGTAGTTGTTCCTCGCTCCCGCCGTGACCTGCTGGGCGGTCCGCTTCACCACCCCGGGGAGGTTACGCGGCACCTTGGTGTACTCCCGCTGGAGCGACGACGGCGGCGCACCCGCCGTCGCCAGCTGCGCGCGCGTCGGGTTCACCTGGAGGCTCTCGACGGTGTAGCGCGCGTCCCCGGTGGACTGGCCGTGGTCGCCGACGAGCGTCCTGCCCTCGGGCTCGTAGCGCCAGCGGCCCTTGATGGAGACGTGCGCCGCCGGGTACGGCATCGGCAGGTAGTTCTGCCGGTACCAGGGGGCCGACGTGATGCTCGTGCTGATCCTCGTCCTGCTCACGGACGGGGCCAGGCCCTGCGGCGTCGGCAGCCGGTCGGGTACGTCACCGACCTTGCGCTGCGAGAACCGCCACGTCGTGCCGTCGAACTCGTCGAGCGCCATGATCCGCAGGTAGAGGTCCTGGGAGTCCGGTGCGTTGGTGCGGTAGCGCAGCGCCTCGCGGTCGTCGTTCTGGTTGAGGTCGTCCTGGAGGGACACCAGCGGGTTGACCGCGGAGATCGTGCCCCCGCCCCCCAGGCCCGTGCCGTTCCCCGCGCCGAGTCCTGCGAGCAGGCCGCCGCCGAGCTGTGGCAGGGCGAGCGGGACGACCAGCGCGATGCCGAGCGCGACCACCCCGATGCGGCGGCCGGTGCGCGCGGGCGCGGCCCCGTGCCCTGTCGGCGCGCCTGGCCGACGCCAGATCGGTAGACCACTCCCCTGGACTCCAGTTTCCCTTGCATCTCGCATGTCCGCTTCTGCTCGTAAGAGGACGGGGGAGCCGGTGGGGGGGGGCGGGCGGGCGGGGGAGCGGCAGGGGGGGGGGGG
>NZ_JAGIQL010000355.1 GCF_017813245.1 Streptomyces montanisoli | reverse complement strand
CAGACGCGGGCGGCGGGCCCTGGCCGTCGCCGTGGGCAATGATCGAGGTCCGCACGACGACCCTGCGCGGCGGCGGCGCCTCGGCGCCGGGCCTGGCGAGCCGCTCGGCCAGCAGCCGGGCGGCGCGGCGGCCGATCTCGTCCGCGTCGTAGTCGACCACCAGGACCGGGACGCTGAGCACGTCGGCGAGGTCGAAGTCGTCGAAGCCGGCCAGCGTCGCCCTGCGGCCATGGTGCCGCAGGGCCCGGTATGCGCCCAGCGTGTTGCGGTTGTTGGTGCAGAAGACGGCCGTGGGCGGCCGCTCCAGCGCGAGCAGCTCGGCGGCGGCCGTCTCCGCCGATGCCATGTCCTCCTGGCCGCGCCGCACCAGGGCGCCGTCGGGATCGATCCCGGCCTCGTGCAGGGCCGCGCAGTAGCCACGGTAGCGCTCGGAACCGGTGTAGACGGAGGGCGGGTTGCCGAGGAACCCGATCCTGCGGTGGCCCGCGGCAAGCAGCCGGCTGGTCGCCGCGTACGCCCCGCCGAAGTCGTCGACCAGCACGCAGTCGGCCTCGTGGCCGGCGGGCGGCCGGCTGACCGTGACGACCGGCAGGCCGGCGGGCAGCTCCTCCGCGAGGTAGGACTGGTCGGCTCCGGCCGGGACGAGGACGAGACCGTCGACCCTGCGGCCCGAGAAGTCGCGGACCGCGGCACGCTCGCGGGCGGCGTCGCCCGCAGTGTTGGTGATCATCAACCGCAGGCCGTCCTCGGCGACGGCCGCCTCGATGCCCAGCGCGAGGCGGGCGTAGAACGGGTTGGCGAGGTTGGTGACGACCAGTCCGATGGTGCCGCTGCCCTGGCCCTGACGGAAGCTGCGGGCCAGCGTGTTGGGCCGGTAGCCGAGCCGCCGTACGGCCTCCTCCACTCGGTCGCGCTTGTCCTGCGACACCCCGGCGTCGCCGCGCAGCACCCGCGACACGGTCATCGCGCTGACCTCCGCGAGAGCGGCGACCTGCTTCATCGTCGGCTGTGCGGTGGTGGGGGCGGGCGGCCCGCTGGCCACGGTGGTCTCCTTCAACGCTGTTGGCTGGGTCATGGTCCGGCCGGTCCCGGCGGTACCGCGACGTCCGTACGACGATGATCCTCCCCCGCGCGACGCGACGCACCGCAACTCGCGTACCAGGCCGCGCCGATCAGGCCGGCCTCGCGCGGCCGCCCGGCGTGGCCGGCCTCATCGGCGCCGCCTGATCGGATGAGCTCACA
>NZ_JAGIQL010000354.1 GCF_017813245.1 Streptomyces montanisoli | reverse complement strand
AATAAAGGGGGGGGGGGGGGGGGGAGGGGGGGGGGGGGGGGGGGGGGGGGGGGGGGGGGGGGGGGGGGGGGGGGGGGGGGGGGGGGGGGGGGGGGGGGGGGGGGGGGGGGGGGGGGGGGGGGGGGGGGGGGGGGGGGGGGGGGGGGGGGGGGGGGGGGGGGGGGGGGGGGGGGGGGGGGGGGGGGGGGGGGGGGGGGGGGGGGGGGGGGGGGGGGGGGGGGGGGGGGGGG
>NZ_JAGIQL010000353.1 GCF_017813245.1 Streptomyces montanisoli | reverse complement strand
GGGCCGTCGCCATCCCGGACACTTCGGTGTCCGGTGCTCGGACCGCTGCTCTTCGGATCTCGGCGCTGCGGCTGCGGCCGCCTGCGCGGTTGCGGCTGCGGCTGCGCGTAGGCGTACGGGTGCGGTCGGGGGCGGGGCCGGGGCGCGTTACGCGACGCCATGGGCGCGACGGCGGGTCCGGCGCACGAAGATCAGCCCGGCGGTCGCGACGGCGCCTGTGACCAGCAGCGGGGCCGCGATGGACGAGCCGCCGCCGTTCCCGCCCGTGGTGGTGGGCGGCACGCCGCCACCGCCGGCGTGCACCGGTCCGAGCGGCTTGTGGTCGGCCGCCCCGCAGTCCACCTTGAAGTTCTTGTGCTTGGGCACGCCGCCGGGGAACGTCCAGGTGAGGGTGTACGTGCCGTTGGGCAGCGACAGGTTCTGCGTCGCGCCGGCACCCTTCTTGAGCTTCAGCTGACCGGTCAGCGTCGGCTTGGTGGGGGCCTTGGGCAGGGGGGTGAGGGTGTAGGAGACGGCCGGCAGGGTCTGGAAGTTCGACGCGGCCAGGTTGAACGTGCAGACCTTGGGCGCGTCGCTCGTGTTGGCCGCGGGCACGCCCGCGGGGTGCACCTTGAGGACACCACTGTCGCCGGGTGCGGCGACGGCGGCCGAGGCGCACAGGAAGGTCGTGCCGCTGAGAACCAGCGTGGCCAGGGCCACCGCGCCCGTGCGGGGCCGGCGCGGGCGGGGAGATGCCGAGAGGGTCATGCGAGGCTCCTTCAAGCCGTGTGATTGTCATACTTGTGGGCCGATGGCCACTTGATGTCATGGTCTGGAGGCGAAAGTCCCAAGAAACTCTGACGGAGTGTGATATCCCACCCGAACAGCCCACGCCCGGGCCGCCCCGGGCCCGGCGGGCAGTCCCCGGAGCGCGACGACGTGCCCGGCGCGGGCCGGCCGCCGGGAGCTGGCATCATCGAGGGCATGGTGGAACGTGTGGTCGCCGCGTGCGACGGGGCATCGAAGGGCAATCCGGGACCCGCGGCCTGGGGCTGGGTCGTCGGCGACGGGGCGGGCGCGCCGGAGCGCTGGGAGGCGGGACCGCTCGGAACCGCGACCAACAACGTCGCGGAGCTGACCGCCCTCGAGCAGCTGCTCGGCTCCACGGACCCCGCTGTGGAGCTCGAGGTCCGGATGGACTCCCAGTACGCGATGAAGGCCGTCACCGAGTGGCTCCCCGGCTGGAAGCGCAAGGGCTGGAAGACGTCCGCGGGCAAGCCAGTCGCCAACCAGGAGCTGGTCATGCGCATCGACGCGCTGCTCGCGGGCCGCACGGTCGAGTTCCGGTACGTGCCCGCGCACCAGGTCGGCGGCGACCCCCTGAACGACTTCGCCGACCGCGCGGCCAGCATGGTCGCCCGGACGCAGGAGGCGGCGGGCTAGGCCTATGGCTTCGCCGCCTGGCTGAACCGGAAAGCTTTGGTCTGGACTCCTAGCTTCCGTGGATCCTGTAATGCGTCTTTTTCTTCAGAAAAGGGG
>NZ_JAGIQL010000352.1 GCF_017813245.1 Streptomyces montanisoli | reverse complement strand
GCCCCGCGCGCCCGCAGGACGGCCGCGAGGGCGAGGAACGCGGCGCCGATGGGGGGCCACGCTAGGGCGAGCGCGAGCTGCGGGTCGGCCCTCGCGGCTGCGCACAGCGCCCCGGCGGCGGTCGCCGCCGCTGCGGCGGCCGCGAGCTTCGCGAGGGCGGCGGCGATGTACGGGACGCGCACCGGGACGCTGCGCCGGCGCAGCCCGGCGAGGAGCAGCACGGCGGTGAGGCTGATGCCGAGCGCGTTGGCCGCCGCGATGCCGAGCACGCCCCAGGGGCCGACGAGCGCGGCACCCGAGGCGGTGGTCAGCGCGAGCCCGCCGAGCATGGTGAGCGCCGGGTACCACAGGGGGCGGGCGGCCGAGAAGTAGCAGCGCACGAGCGCCCCGACGAGGGTCTGCCCGAGCAGGCCGAGCGCGTAGACGCGCATGACGGACGCGGTGGCCGCGGTGTCGGCGGCGTCGAACGCCCCGCGCTGGAAGAGGACGTGCACGAGCTGCGGGGCGCAGGCGATGACGAGCGCGGTGCCGAGGAGCACGACGACGGCGGCCGTCGCGAGGTCGCGCTCGACGCGGCGGCGCGCGGCGGCCGTGTCGCCCGCGGCCATGGCGCGGGCGACGGCGGGGAAGGTGACGGTGCACAGCATGAGCGACAGCGTCATCGGCAGCTGCGCCACCTTCTGCGCGTAGTTGAGGTGGGAGATGGCGCCCGACGTCAGCGGCGCGGCGAGGAAGCGCTCGACGAGCACCTGCGCCTGCCTGCTCAGCGCGAAGACGATCACGGGCGCGACGAGCGCGACGCCGATGCCCGGCGCGACGCCGGCGCCCGGCACGGCTCCGGCGCCCGGCACGGCTCCGGCGGCTGTCCGCCGGGCAGCGTGCAGGCCCCGCCACAGCGACGGCGCCTGCACGAGCACCATGCACACCCCGCCGACGGCCACCCCGAGCGCGGCGGCCCGCACGCCGAGGCGGCCGGGCAGGACGACCATCGTGGCGATGATGCCGGCGTTGTAGGCGACGTAGATCGCGGCGGGTGCGAAGAAGCGTGCGTGCGCGCGCAGGGCGGCGCTGAAGCAGCCGACGAGCCCGAAGGTGAACACGCACGTCGCGGTGGCGCGCGTGCAGTCGACGGCGAGCCGGTGGTCGGGCAGCCCGGGCGCGAGCGCGTCCACGACCCACGGCGCCCCGGCGATCACCAGCAGCGCCACGCAGCCGAGGACGCCGCACAGCGTCGGCAGCGTGCGCCGCAGCAGGGCGCGCACGGAGTGCCGGGCGACGGCGAGGCTGAACGCGGGCACGAGGATGAGCGCCATGGCGTCCTCGATGAGCAGGGTGGAGGACACCTCGGGGACGGTCCACGACACGAGGAACGCGTCGCTCTCGGCGCCCGCGCCGAAGAGGTGGGCGATGACCTGGTCACGCACGAGCCCGAGCAGCGCACCGAACGCGGTGAGCACGGCGGTGACCACGGCGGCCCGCCCGAACCGGCCCCCGCCCCGGCCGGCGGGCCCGCTCTCGGCGCGGGACGCGCCGGCTCCGGGCGCGTCCGCACCGGCGGGTGAGTCGAGCGC
>NZ_JAGIQL010000351.1 GCF_017813245.1 Streptomyces montanisoli | reverse complement strand
CGGGGCGCCCGCCAGGCCGCGGCGCGTCGAGCGGCCGGCGCGGCCGTCGGGCGGCAGGCCGCGTATCGGCTTCGGCCTGATCGGCCCGCGCCGTGAGCGGCACGCGCTCTCGCTCGACCAGCTGGAGTCGCTCGCCCTCCCCGTGGGTGACGACGGCGTGATGATCGGCGTCGACGCGAACAGCAGGCCCGCGGTGCTCGGCGTCAACAGGCCCGCGCCGTACGACGTCACACTGATCGGCGGCCTGTGGACGGCGCAGATCCTCGCGTTGCGCGCGGCGGCCACCGGCGCGCGGGTCGCCGTCGAGACCGGCAGGACGCAGGTGTGGGCGGCGCTGGCCCAGGCAGCGGGGGGCGGCCAGCCGTGCATCACCCTGCACGACGTGGGCCGGGTGCCGCCGCAGGGCGCCTCGGCGGGCAGCCCGGTCGTGATCGTGCGGGACTGCGGGATGCGGCCGCCGCGCGGGCGTGTGGTCTCGGCGCCCTGGCAGTCGGTCGTCACACTGCTGCCCTATCTGAGCCCCGTGGCGCCGCGCCTGATGCGCAAGTCGGACCTCGTCGGCGTCCAGCGGGTGTCACCGGACGAGGGCGAGCAGATCGGCCGGATCATGGGCCTGCCGCAGGGGGAGGCCGCGGCGCTGACGACGCTCGCCGACGGGGTCACCCTTTGGTGCACGGAACGGGACCGGCAGTTCGTGATGACGCAGCCGACGGACGCGGAGACAGGGCTGCTGGGCGGGGCACGCAGGATGGACTGACGCGCGGCGGCGCGCCGCGCCGCTGCTCCTGAGGCCGCGTGCGCCGCTGGCTCGGCCAGCCCGGCGGCACGGGCGTGGCCGCCTGGGATCCCCAGGGGACGGTGAGGACCGACCCTGGCGGCTCGGCGGCCGAGAGCGCGCGACAGCCGGCTTCCCCGTGTGCCGCCGGAGGCCTCCGCGGGTGACAACTCCGCGTGCCGTTCCTGTGCCTCTTTCTCCACGAGCTCCACGAGAGCGCACCACCATGTCGGCTCATGTGCCGATTTGCTCCACGCCGATGGTCATCGGCCGCCGTGTGACACCCACTTGGGCACGGCGCGTGAGGCGGCGGACCCGGACGCCGCTCCTCGATCTGGCCTGCCGCAGGTGCGCCGACGACGATTAGGGTGGGTACGGGCGCGGCAGGTACCTGCGGGCAGGGCAGCCGCGTCGCCAGGGGGAGAGCCGGGCGAGCCGGACACGAGGCAGGACATCCGTCGCCCCCACCCACGACGGCACAAGGGTGCTCGACCACACGCAGGAGGCAAAGTGAACGGCGATCGGGACGAGTTCCGCGACGGCTGGAGCGTGCCGCCCGCGGACGATCAGTCCGACGCGGAGCCCGAGCTGACGGGTGAGTTCACCATCGACTACACCCCGCCCGCCTGGTACACGCAGAACGCCTCGGGGGACTCCTCCGGGAGCGGGCCCGCCGGTCCGAACGGGTCGAACGGGGCCCCGGGCTCCGCCGGGTACGACGGCCGGGCCACTCCGCCGCCGCCGTCCGGCGCGCCGCTGGCCGTGCCGGGGCTGCCCGCGGGCAGCGGCTTCCAGCCGGCCGGCCAGGGGGCCCCGCTGCCCGCCGACTGGGCGGCGCCTCC
>NZ_JAGIQL010000350.1 GCF_017813245.1 Streptomyces montanisoli | reverse complement strand
CGCGACGGCCGCGCCGAGGCCGCCGGGCCGGGCGGAGGGCACGCCGGTGCGGCAGCCGAGTACGAAGACCACACGCGCGGCGACGGCCGCGACGGCGATCCCGGCGGCCGCGCGGGCCGCGCCGTGCTCGTAGAGCCTGTCCACGGCCGCGACCTGGGCGAGCAGCGCGAGCAGCAGCGTGATCACGCCGAAGGGGCCGATGTCGGACTGCTTCATCACGCGCAGGGCGTCCGCGGCCGGCTTGCCGCTGCCGAGCCCGTCCGCGGTGTCGGCGAGCCCGTCGAGGTGCAGGCCGCGGGTGAGGGCGGTGGGCACGGCGACCGCCCCGACGGCTGCGAGCAGCGCGCCCGTGCCGCACAGCCACAGCGCGGTGGCGACCGCGGCGGCGACCGCGCCGACGGCGATCCCCGCGAGCGGCGCGGTGAGCATGCCGAGGCGGGCGGCCGGGCGGTCCCAGCGTGTGACGCGTACGGGCAGCACGGTCAGGGTGCCGAGGGCGAACCGTGCGCCGTCACCGAGCGAGCCGCGCGGCGGCGGTGGGGGAGCGGAGGAGTCGGCCACCGCCGCACCCTAACCGCGGGCGCGCGAGGGAAAGACGGGCTAAATTGCGCATACAGTCCGTATCGGTCGCCGGAGGCGGGGTGGCATGGGTCACTGGTTCCATCAGAACGTGGTGGAGCCGGGCAAGCTGCCGATGCTGCTCGCGCTCTTCTCCTTCGTCGTGTGCTTCCTGCTGACCCGTACGGTCACCCGCCTCATCAGGGCGGGCAGGGGCCCGTTCCGCAACGTGGCACCCGGCGGAATGCACATCCACCACGTGGTGCCCGGCGTGATCCTCACGGTGATCGGCGGCTTCGGCGCGGTGAGCACGGGCACGCGCGGCCTGACGCCCGCGGTGTTCGCCGTGGTCTTCGGCGTCGGCGCGGGCCTCGTGCTGGACGAGTTCGCGCTGATCCTGCACCTGGACGACGTGTACTGGACGGAACAGGGCCGGCAGAGCGTCGAGGTGGTCGTCATGGCGGCGGCCCTGGCCGGTCTCGCGCTCGGCGGGTTCGCGCCGCTGGGCGTCGACTCGCTGAGCGTGGAGCAGCGGCAGGACCGTGTGACGGCGATCGTGACGCTCGTCGTCAACTGCCTGTTCGCGATCGTCACCTTCCTCAAGGGGAAGCCGAGGCTGGGCCTGATCGGCGTGCTGATCCCGCTCGTCGCGCTGATCGGCGCGGTCAGGCTGGGACGGCCGGGCTCCCCCTGGGCCAAGCGCTTCTACCGCACTCGCCCGAGGGCCCGGGCGCGCGCGACGCTGCGCGCGTACCACCACGACGCACGCTGGGCGGGCCCGAGGCGCACGTTCCAGAACTGGCTCGGCGGCGCCCCGGACCCACCGCCTCCGGCCCTACCGCGCTGACGCCCGCGCCGCCCGCGCCACGGGCCCGCA
>NZ_JAGIQL010000035.1 GCF_017813245.1 Streptomyces montanisoli | reverse complement strand
CCCGCGGCGCCCTTTCCGCCCGCCGTGCCCGCCGCACCCGCGCCGCCGGGGAACCGTCCGCCACCGGGACCGCCCGCTGCCGTGGGACGCTCACCACCGGCCTGCCCGCCGCGCGGCATCCCACCGCCGAAGCCGGGCATGCCGCCCGCCGAGGAAGGGCCCGCGGCGATGATCGAGCCGGTGTGCGGGGTCGTCACCGTCGTCATCGTGTAGGCGAACGGGCCCGCGAGCGCCGCCACCACGGCGAGAGCGGCCACCGCGACGCCGCCGCGTGAGCGACGCGACAGCGGTGTGCAGGCCGCCGTCAGCACACCGCACGCCAGGACGACCCAGCGCAGCCAGGGCAGGTAGCCGGGCGTGCGGCCGAGCAGCACGTACGACCAGACCGCCGTCGCCAGCACCACCACGCACAGCGCCGCGGCGGCGAAGGGCCGGCCGCGCTCACGCCACAGCAGCGACGCGCCCATGCCCACGAGCGCGGCGATGTAGGGCGCGAGCGCCACCGTGTAGTACTGGTGGAAGATCCCCGCCATGAAGCTGAAGACCGCCGCCGTCGCGAGCAGCGAGCCGCCCCAGACGAGGAAGGCGGACCGTACGGTGTCGGTGCGCGGAGCCCGGCGTGTCATCAGGAGGCCCGCCACGAGCAGCAGCAGTGCCGCGGGCACCAGCCAGGACACCTGGCCGCCGAGCGCGTCGCCGAAGACCCGGCCGATGCCGACCGTGCCACCGCCGCCGAACCCCGCACCACCGCCGGGCCCACCGCCACCACCGGGAGCGTCGCCGCCCAGGCCGCCGACGCTTCCGGTCTCGTCACCGGTGATCCGGCCGAACCCGTTGTAGCCGAAGGTCAGTTCGAGGAACGAGTTGTCCTGCGAACCGCCGATGTACGGGCGTGACGCCGCGGGCCACAGCTGGACGAGCGCCACCCACCAGCCGCCCGCGACCACCATGGCGGCGCCCGCCGCCAGCAGCTGCCCGACCCGCCTCGCCGTCCGGCCCGGGGCGCACACGGCGTACACCAGTGTCAGCGGCGGCACGATCAGGAACGCCTGGAGCGTCTTGGTGAGGAAGCCGAGGCCGAGCAGCACCCCGGCCCACACGAGCCACTTGGTCCGCGCGCCCTCAAGCGCGCGGAGCACGCAGTACACCGTCGAGGTCATCAGCAGGGCGAGCAGCGCGTCCGGGTTGTTGAAGCGGAACATCATCGACGCGACGGGCGTCAGCGCGAGCGCCGCACCGGCCAGCAGCCCCGCGACGGCGTCGAACCTGCGCCGCACCGCCGCGTAGAGCACCGCCACCGTCCCCACGCCCATCAGCGCCTGCGGGACCAGGATCTGCCACGACCCGAGGCCGAACAGCCGCACGGACAGCGCCATCGGCCACAGCGCGGCGGGCGGCTTGTCGACGGTGATGGAGTTGCCGGCGTCCGACGAGCCGAACAGGAACGCCTTCCAGCTGCTGCTGCCCGCCTGGGCGGCCGCCGAGTAGAAGGAGTTGGCGTAGCCGGAGGCGCCGAGGTTCCACAGCTCCAGCACCGCGGTCAGGAGCAGCAGCGCGAGGAGCGCGGGCCGCACCCAGGGCGCGTCGGCCGCGCGGCCCCGCCACAGCCGGGTGAGCGCCGCGGCCGGGCCGCCGGGGCGGCCGTGCGCCGTGGCGCCCGCGCCGCCGGTCACGGCCGCCTGTGAGGTCGTGGTCATCGAGTGGTCCGTTCGTCGTTCATGCCGGTCATGTCGGTGGGATCGCCGGGATCGCCGGGATCGGCGCGATCGGTGGGGGGATCGGTGCGGGAATCGGGCGCGGTGAGGGGCGCGGCCGCCGGGGCGGGGATCCGGCGCTCGGGGAAGACCCAGGCCCGCAGAAGCAGGAACCGCAGCACCGTCGCGGCGAGGTTCGCGGCGATCAGGACCGCGAGCTCCGTCGTGTGCGAGGCCGAGCCGGTCGCCGTGTCGAGCGCCGCGAGCGATCCGCTCGTCAGGGCGAGCCCGACCGCGAACACCACGAGCCCCTGCAACTGGTGGCGCACCGCGCGCCGCCTGCCCCGCACGCCGAAGGTGAGCCTGCGGTTGGCAGCCGTGTTGGCGACGGCGGACACCAGCAGCGCCGCCGCGTTGGCGCCCTGGGCGCCGAGGCCCGGCCTGAAGAGGGAGTACAGCAGCAGGTAGAAGAGCGTGGAGACGACGCCCACCACGCAGAACCCGGCCACCTGCCTGACCAGACCGCGCGGTACCTCCGCGGGGCCGCGGTCGCGCGGGTCGTCGCCGAAGGGCCGGGCCAGCCGGTCGAGCGGCAGGGCGCCCACGGCGAGCGCCCTGCCGAGCCGCCAGACCCCCTTGAGGTCCTCCGCGGCCGTGCGGACGATGTGCACCCGGCTGTCGGGATCGTCGACCCAGTCGACGGGCACCTCGTGGATGCGCAGCCCCGCGCGCTCCGCCAGCACGAGCATCTCGGTGTCGAAGAACCAGCCGGTGTCCTCGACCATCGGCAGCAGCCGCTCCGCGACGTCCCGCCTGACCGCCTTGAACCCGCACTGCGCGTCACTGAACCGCGCGGACAGGGACGACTTGAGGATCACGTTGTACGCCCGCGAGACGAACTCCCGCTTCGGGCCGCGCACGACCCGCGACGAGCGGGCGAGCCGGGAGCCGATGGCCAGGTCCGAGTGGCCCGATATGAGCGGCGCGACCAGCGGCAGGAGCGCGTTGAGGTCCGTGGACAGGTCGACGTCCATGTAGGCGAGCACCGGCGCGTCCGAGCGGGACCACACGGCGCGCAGGGCGCGGCCCCGGCCCTTCTCCTCCAGGCGCAGGGACCTCACTTCGGGAAGGCCGGCGTCCAGGCCGGCCGCCACCGCCGGGGTGGCGTCCGTGGACGCGTTGTCGGCGATGGTGATGCGGAAGGCGTAGGGGAACGTGCGTGTCAGGTGGTCGTGGAGCCTGCGGACGCAGGGCGCGAGGTCCTGCTCCTCGTTGTACACGGGGATCGTCACATCGAGCACGGGAGCGCCCGCGGCTCTCGCCGGCAGGTGCTCGCGTGCGGGAAGCGCGTCCCCTGGGGTTTCGGTGCGCATGGCCCATACGCTCGCGGGGCGCGCTGTCCCGGCAGTGTGCTGAGGCTGTGGTGGGGCTATGAGCGCGGAAACGGCGCACGCGCGGCCGTCGTCTCCGTGCCGGCTCCGGGCAGGGTCAGCGTGAAGACCGTACGCCCCGGCCTGCTGGCGACCCCCACGGTGCCGCCGTGCGTGGTGACCACGGCCCGTACGATCGCGAGACCGAGCCCCGTGGACCCGGCGGCGCGCGACCTGGACGCGTCACCGCGCGCGAAGCGCTCGAAGACGCGCGGCAGCAACTCGGCCGGTATGCCGGGGCCGTCGTCCTCGATCTCGACGCGCACCGGCGCGCCCGGCGCCGCGCCCGGCGACACCCGCGCGACGACGGTCGTCCCGCGCGGCGTGTGCGTGCGGGCGTTGGCGAACAGGTTCACCAGCACCTGGTGCAGCCGGGACGCGTCGCCGGGCACCGTCGTCGAGCCGGCGGCGCCCTCGTCGGGCGACGGCAGTTCGAGCGCCCAGCGGTGCCCGGGGCCCGCGGCGCGCGCGTCCCCGACGGCGTCCACCACCAGCGGTACGAGGTCGACGTCCGTGCTCTCCAGCGGCCTGCCCTGGTCGAGGCGTGCCAGCAGCAGCAGGTCGTCGACGAGTCCCGCCATGCGCGTCGCCTCCGAATCGATCCTGCGCAGCGCGTGCCGGGTGTCGGGCCCCGTCTCCTCCCGGCCGCGCCGCGTGAGTTCGGCGTAGCCGCGGATCGACGCGAGCGGCGTGCGCAGTTCGTGGCCGGCGTCGGCGACGAACCGCCGCACCCGCGTCTCGCTCTCCTGGCGCGCGGCGAGCGCCGAACCGACGTGCCCCAGCATCCTGTTGAGCGCGGCGCCGACCTGACCCACCTCGGTGCCCGGATCGGCCTGCGCGTCCGGCACGCGCTCGAGCAGCGACACCTCGCCGCTGTGCAGGGGGAGTTCCGACACCCGCCTGGCCGTGCCCGCGACCCTGCGCAGCGGCCGCAGCGCCACGCCGATGAGGGCGTTGCCCGTCAGGCCCGCGGCCACGAGTCCCGCCGCGGTGACGCAGACCTCCACCAGGACGAGGGTGTCGAGGCTGTCGTGCAGCTCCGCCAGCGGCAGCCCGACGAGGAAGTCGCCGTTGGCGCCGTCGGTGTGCCGCACGCGGTAGTCGCCGAGGCCCGGCAGCGCCACGGTGTGCGGTGAGCCGTCACGCGCCACGGTGGCGAGCGCCGAGGTCTGCGCCGCGTTCAACGTCGCCTCGGTGACCTGCCCGAACCGGTTCGCGCCGCCGTGCTCGGTGCTGCGCACCGCACGGCCGAGCGAGCCGTCGGCCGACACCTCGGCGCCCACCGTGCCGACGGGGGCACCGCCGCCGGTCACGGCCAGCAGCGGGTCCCTGACCGCCGGCGCGCCGGGCGGCAGGCCCCCCGCGCCCTGGACGGCGTGCGGTGGCGGTCCCGAGGCGCGTGTGGCCACCGCGAGCACCTGCGCGTCCAGCTGGTCGTACAGGTACGAGCGGAACGCGATGGTCGTCACCGCGCCGATCACGGCGGCCACCACGGCGATCAGCGCCACCGCCGACACCACGAGGCGGGTGCGCAGCGACCCCCGGCCGAGCCGGCGGCGGGCGGGCCGCGGGCGCCGCTTCACGGCGTACCCGCGCGCCCGCCGGCCTCGGGCCCAGGCCCGTCCCCAGGCCCGTCCCCAGGCCCGGCCTCGGACACGGCCGCGTCGGCCGCCTTGAGCACGTAGCCCGCGCCGCGCCGTGTGTGGATCATCGGCGCGCGGCCCGCGTCGATCTTCCTGCGCAGGTAGGAGATGTACAGCTCGACGACATTGGCCTTGCCGCCGAAGTCGTACGACCACACGCGGTCGAGGATCTGCGCCTTGGACAGCACGCGGCGCGGGTTGCGCATCAGGTAGCGCAGCAGCTCGAACTCCGTGGCGGTGAGCTCGACTGCGTCCCCGTCCCTGCGTACCTCGTGACTGTCCTCGTCGAGCACCAGGCCACCGACGACGAGCAGCCGCTCCTCACGCCCTGCCACCGCCCCCGACCTGCGCAGCAGCCCGCGCACCCGCACCACGAGCTCCTCCAGGCTGAACGGCTTCGTGACGTAGTCGTCGCCGCCCGCGCTGAGCCCGGCGATGCGGTCCTCGACGGCGTCGCGCGCCGTGAGGAACAGGACGGGCACCTCGGGCAGGTGGTCCCTGATCCGGTCGAGCGCCGCGAGGCCGTCCTCGTCCGGCAGCATCACGTCGAGCACGACCGCGTCGGGCCGGAACTCGCGTGCGGTGCGCACGGCCGACGCCGTGTCGGCGGCGGTGCGCACGTCCCAGCCCTCGTAGCGCAGCGCCATGGAGAGCAGCTCGGTGATCGACGCCTCGTCGTCCACGACGAGTACGCGCACGGGGGAGCCGTCGGGCCGCAGCAGCCGGTGCCGGTCCTGGGGGGAGGTGGTCGTCATGGTGCCACCGTGGCGGCACGGCGTGAGAGATTGCTTGGCCCACCCTGTGAGGAGCCTGAGATTCGCAGGTGGGCGGGTACGCAGACGCCTGTGCGCGGCGCCCCGGAGGGCGCCGCGCACAGGCGTGTCGGTGTTACCCGCCGATCAGTGGGCCGCGCCCAGCTCCTCGGCCTCCACACGGGCCTCCTCGCGGGCCTCCTCGATGTGCTGGAGGACGCGCGCCTGCGGCAGCGGCACCCGCAGCGCCAGGAAGTAGACGATCGCGGCGAGCGCCAGGTTGACCACGAAGCCCCAGCCGAGGCCGATGTAGCCCAGGCCGCCGTCGTAGTCGCCCACCCAGCTGATGATGGCCAGACCCACCAGCCACGGAACCACCCACGTCACGCCGGCCTTCCAGTCCAGCTTCGGGGCGCGCCCCTTGTCGAAGATCTGGAAGGCGGCCAGGAAGACGAAGCCGATGCAGATCGTGACGAACAGCTTCCAGTTGGTGTTCCAGCCGGCCCAGTACACGATCAGGTTGGCCGAGTACAGCGCCAGGAACGGGATGATGTCGCCACCGGGCACCTTGAACGGCCGCGGCTGGTCCGGGATCTGACGGCGCATCGCCGCCAGCACGATCGGTCCTGAGCCGAACGAGAGCACCGTCGCGGACGTGATGAACCCGACCAGTTGCTGCCAGCTCGGGAACGGCAGGAACACGATCAGGCCCACGACGAACGTGACGATGAGGCTGACGAGCGGGGCGCCACGACGGGTGGTCTTGGCGAGCCCCTCCGGCGCGTTCTTGTTGCGCGCCATCGCGTACGAGATGCGGCCGGTGACCGTCGTGTAGATGAGACCGGTGTCGGCCGGGGAGATGACGGCGTCCACGTACAGTACGTAGGCCAGCCAACCCAGGCCGATCGCACTGGAGATGGCGGCGAGCGGACCGAAGTCGTTGGTGAACGACAGGCTGAGCCAGCCGTGCGACGAGCTCAGGTCGTGCCCCGGCACGGCGCCGATGAAGGCCAGCTCGAGCAGCACGTAGATGACAGCGGTCAGCGCCACGGACCCGATGATGGCGAACGGCACGTTCCGCTTCGGGTTGTCCGTCTCGCCCGCGAGTTCCACACCCTGGCGGAAGCCGAGGAACGAGAACGTGATGCCCGCCGTCGAGATGGCGGTGAAGATGCCCTTCGCACCGCCCGGCGCGAACCCGCCGTACTCCTTGGCGCTGAAGTTGTGCCCGTGGAACGCGGTGACGAAGAACGCCACGATCACCGCGACGATCACCACGAGCTTCCACCACACCAGGACATTGTTCACCCGCGCGAACCACCGGATACCGAAGTAGTTCAGCGCGACGAAGAACGCCATGGCGACGACGGCGACCCCGTAGCCGAGGCCGGTGAGCGTGTGCGTCCCGGAATCCGCGTGGGCGTCAGTGAAGTGCGCCCACTTCGTGCCGTATTGGAGCGCTCCCTCCACCTCGATCGGTGCCACGGTGGCGGCGGCGATCCAGGTGATCCAGCCCATGGTGAAGCTGGCGAACGAGCCGAACGACAGGTGCGGGAAGCGCACCACACCGCCCGACACCGGGAACATCGTGCCCAACTCCGCGAAGCAGAGCCCGATGAGAATGATCATCACGGCGGCGATCGCCCAAGAGAAGACGGACGACGGTCCCGCGAGTTTCGCGGCGTTCAACGCGCCGAAGAGCCAGCCGGAACCGATGATCGATCCGACACCGGCGAACAGCAGGCTGACGCGCCCCATGTCCCGGCGGAGGCGCGGTTGTTCCGCACTCCCCCCCGGGGGATTTTCAATCGTGGTCATTGCATCTGTCCTTCGAATCCATGCCCCGCATGCGGCTCCCCATCCTTAGCACACCGTGGCGAGAGTGGATCAAGCCTTGACAGCGATTTCCGTGTCGAGGTGGCTCACGACTGCTTGGTGTGCTTCGTGGGCGGTTGTGCTGGTTCGCCCCTGAAACGATGCGTGATCTGCTGACTGCTGCCCATGAATGTGGGCCAGCAACCTCTCGATTCGGACACGGTCTCGCCACATGTAGGCGGCGAAGTGTGGCGCCCGGACGCAGGGGCCGTCCCCGCGGGCCCGTCGAGGGGCTGCGGTGCCGGGGAGGCGCGGCCGTCGAACACAACAAATATGTGACCGAAAGGTACGCAAACAAAACGAAACGCATCCGGCGGCCACCCTCCCGCGCGCCGTCGTTCCGATTCGAACACGGTGTGCCGACCGTCCGTACACGCGGTGTGACCGGGCGGTGTGACGGCCGCGCCCGTCCGCGTAACCGCACGCCATCGGCGGCCCGAGGCGTGGACGTCCTCCGTCGGGAGCCGCCGGTGCTGGGTAGTCTGCCCGGGGGTCCAGGGGTGCCGCGGCCATGTCACGAGCGCGCCCGGCCCGTCCATGGGCGGCGCGCCTACCGCACGGGGCCGCCCGTACCGAGAGAGGCGAGGTGGCACAGCTGATGTTCACGACCAGGCCGACCCTGCAAGGCACCTTCGGCATGGTGGCCTCGACCCACTGGCTCGCCTCCCAGAGTGCCATGGCCGTGCTGGAGGACGGCGGCAACGCCTACGACGCGGCCGTCGCGGGGGCCTTCGTCCTGCACGTCGTGGAGCCGCACCTCAACGGGCCCGCGGGGGAGGCGCCGATCATCCTCGCCCCCGCGGACGGCCCCGTGCGGGTGCTGTGCGGCCAGGGCGTGGCGCCCGCGGGCGCCACCGTCGCCCACTACCGCTCCCTCGGCCTCGACCTCGTGCCCGGCACCGGGCCGCTCGCCTCCGCCGTCCCGGGTGCCTTCGACGCCTGGATGACGCTCCTGCGCGACCACGGCACGAGGACACCGGCCGAGGTCCTGCGGTACGCCATCGGGTACGCCGAGGACGGCCACGCGCCCGTCGAGCGGGTGGGTGACACCGTGGAGACCGTGCGCGAGCTGTTCGAGACGGAGTGGACGTCGTCCGCCGACCTCTACCTGCCGGGCGGCAGGGCGCCACGCCCGGGCGAGCTGTGGCGCAACCCGGCGCTCGCCGCCACCTGGCGGCGCCTGATCGCCGAGGCGGAGGCCGAGGGCGGCGACGACAGGACCGCGCAGATCGAGGCCGCCCGGAGGATATGGCGCGAGGGCTTCATCGCCGAGGCCGTCGTCGCCCAGGCCGCCCGCCCCACCATGGACACCAGCGGGGAACGCCACGCCGGTACCCTCACCGCCGCCGACCTGGCCGGCTGGTCCGCGAGCTACGAGGAGCCCGCCACCTACGAGTGGGACGGCTGGACGCTCTGCAAGGCCGGGCCGTGGAGCCAGGGCCCCGCCTTCCTCCAGCAGCTCGCCCTGCTGCCGTCGCGCGCCGCCGACCTGCCCGCCTACGGCTCGGCCGATTACGTCCACCGCCTCGTCGAGGGCACCAAGCTCGCCATGGCCGACCGTGAGGCGTGGTACGGCGACGCCGCCCCCGTGCCGCTGGCCACCCTGCTCTCCGAGCCGTACAACGCGGCGCGCCGCGCCCTCGTCGGCGACCGTGCCTCGCACGAGCTGCGGCCGGGCGCGCCTGACGGGGAGGAGCCCCGGCTCAGCGCACACGCCACGGCCATCGCCGCCGGAGACGCCGGGCACCTGCCGCCGCCCATGGCCGGCGCCGGAGAGCCCACCGTCGCGAAGGACGGCGGCACGCGCGGCGACACCTGCCACATCGACGTCGTCGACCGCTGGGGCAACATGGTCTCCGCGACGCCCAGCGGCGGCTGGCTGCAGTCCAACCCCGTCATCCCGGAACTCGGCTTCCCGCTGGGCACCCGCCTGCAGATGATGTGGATCGAGGAGGGCCTGCCCAACTCGCTCACGCCCGGCCGCCGCCCGCGCACCACGCTCAGCCCGTCTCTCGCGCTGCGGGACGGCGTGCCGGCCATCGCGTTCGGCACGCCCGGAGGCGACCAGCAGGACCAGTGGCAGGTCCACTTCTTCCTGGCGCTCGCCCTCCGCGACCGGGTACGCGGCGGATACGACCTCCAGGGCGCCGTCGACGCCCCGAACTGGCACACCGACAGCTTCCCCGGCTCCTTCTACCCCAGGGCCATGGTGCCCGGCAGCCTCACCGTCGAGGGCCGCACCGACCCGGACGTCGTCGCCGAACTGCGCCGCAGGGGGCACCTGGTGACCGTCGGGGACGCGTGGTCCGAGGGGAGGCTGTGCGCCGTCGCCCGCGACCCGCGCACCGGGGTGCTGTCCGCCGCCGCGAACCCGCGCGGCATGCAGGGCTACGCCGTGGGGCGCTGACATGGCCGGCGCACCCGCCTTCCGGGTACCGGACAGCGCGGCGGTCGAGGCGGCGATCAGGGCCGCGGCCGAGGCCGAGATCATGCCGCGCTACCGGCAGCTCTCCGCGGCCGACATCGCGCAGAAGAGCGGCCCGCACGACCTCGTCACGGTCGCCGACCGCGGGGCCGAGGCACACCTGGCGAGCTCGCTCACCGCGCTGCTGCCCGGCTCCGCCGTGGTCGGCGAGGAGTCCGTGCACGCGGACCCCGCGGTGTACGAGGCGCTCGACGGCGACGCGCCGGTGTGGATCGTGGACCCCGTCGACGGCACCCGCGTCTTCGTGGCCGGCGAGCCGGGCTTCTGCACGCTCGTCGCCCTCGCGCGCTACGGGGAGGTCCTCGCCTCCTGGACGTACGCGCCGGCCACCGGCCGGATGGCCGTCGCCCTGCGCGGCCGCGGCGCACGGCTGGACGGCGAGGTGCTGCGGCCCGGGCCGCCCGGGCCCGGCCGGCGGCTGCGCGTCGCGATGTCGCACCCCGACCACACCTCCGAGGAGCAGAAGCGCGCCCTGTCGGGACTCGCCGGCTCCGGCGCCGAGCTGCGCGGCAGCGGTTCCGCGGGCCTCGACTACCTGGCCCTCGCCACCGGCGAGTTGGACGCCGTCGCGTACAACTGGGAGTACGCCTGGGACCATGCGGCCGGGCTGCTGCTCGTGACGGAGGCCGGCGGCGCGCACCTCACCCTCAGCGGTGTCCCCTACCGCATCACCGGCGGCAACGCGCTGCCGTTCACCGCGGCGCGCACCGAGGCGACGGCCAGGCACGTGCGACGGATCCTGCTGGGCGGCTGACCGCGGGGGCGGCCTATCCTTGGTCCCTTGCCGTCGGCTGACGAAGGAGTCCGAGGTGCCGTCGATGCTCGATGCCGTCGTCGTGGGTGCGGGCCCCAACGGGCTGACCGCCGCGGCGGAACTGGCGAGGCGCGGTATGGCCGTTGCCGTCTTCGAGGCCGAGGGGAGCATCGGTGGCGGCGCCCGCACCGAGGAGCTGACGCTGCCCGGCTTCCGGCACGACCCGTGCTCGGCCGTCCATCCGCTGGGCGCCGGATCGCCCGCGTTCAGCGGGATGCCGCTGGCACGCCACGGCCTCGAATGGCTGCACGCGGAACTGCCGATGGCACACCCCTTCGACGACGGCTCGGCCGCGGTGCTCGCCCGGTCCGTCGCCGAGACGGCCGCGTCCCTCGGCGCGCACGACGCGGGCGCCTACCGGCGGCTGGTAGCGCCGTTCCTCGGCCGGTGGGACACGCTCGCGGCCGACTTCCTCTCGCTGCCGCCGCGAGGGCTGCCGCGTGACATCGTGACGCTCGCCCGGTTCGGGCTCGCCGGTCTGCCCCCGTACAACTGGCTGGTGCGCCGGTTCCGCGACGAGAGGGCCAAGGCGCTGTTCGCCGGGCTGGCCGCGCACGTCATCTCGCCGCTCGGCGGCATCGCCACGGCGGGGATCGGCCTGATGTTCGCGCTCGCCGCGCACGCGGGCGGCTGGCCGGTGGCGCGCGGCGGGTCCCAGGCGATCTCCGACGCGCTCGCCGGATACCTGCGGGCCTGCGGCGGGAGCGTCCACACCGATTTCGAGGTCAAGCGCCTCGACGACCTCCCGCCGGCCCGCGCCTACGTGTTCGACACCTCGCCGACGGCGCTCGCCCGGATCGCGGGACTCGGCCGCTTCTACGACGGGTACCGGTACGGGCCGGGCGTCTTCAAGCTCGACTACGCGCTCGACGGGCCCATGCCGTGGACGGCCGAGGCCGCACGCCGCGCCGGCACCGTGCAGATCGGCCCCACGAGCGCCGAGATCGGCACGGCCCTGAAGCAGGCCTACGGATCCACCGCTCCCGAGGTGCCCTTCCTGATCACGGCCCAGCCGAGCGTGGTGGACCCGTCGAGGGCGCCGGAGGGCAAGCACGTCTTCTGGGCGTACGGGCATGTCCCGCACGGCTGGACGGGTGACCTCACGGACGCGGTCGAGCGCCAACTCGACCGTTTCGCCCCCGGCTTCCGCGATCTGGTGCTCGCCAGGGCGACGGCGGGCCCGCCGGAACTCGCCCGGCACAACGCGAACTACGTCGGCGGCGACATCGCCTGCGGCGCGGCCCAGGGGCTCCAGCTGCTGCTGCGCCCGAAGCTGACGCTCTCGCCGTACACGACGCCCCACCCGGCGGTCTTCCTCTGCTCGTCCGCGACACCGCCGGGGCCAGGGGTGCACGGGATGAGCGGGCACAACGCGGCCAAGGCGGTCTGGCGGGAGCTGCGCAGGAGGCGGTAGCCGCGGTCTCCCGCCGGACGGCCTGCGCTCGTCAGAGCACCTGGGGAAGCGCCGCGAGCAGGTGCGGCTTCCTTTCGCCGCCGCACCGCTGGGCCGAGCACGACGGCGCCTGGGACGACCTGGCCGCCCAGCGCTCCCAGGCCGCGCCGTGGTCCGCCAGGTGAGACGAGCGTCCCAAGGATGCCCCGGTGGTGCCACAATCGCCGCCATGCGGCGTCGGCTCATTATCAGCGGCAGCGTGCCGGCACCGGGCCGACCGGGAAGTGAACCTCCCCCTCGCGCGGCCCACCGCCCGCACGCAGACCTCTCGCACCCGCGAGGGGTCTTTTTCTTTCCCCGGTTTCCGGGCCGCCGCGTACACCCCGGCCACCAGGCCACCACCGCCGACGCGGCCCATCGGCACGCGCGAGAAGGACAGGACACCGCCATGACGACGAACGCCTCAGGACAGGACGGCACGGCACCGCGTGCCGCGTGCACCCTCCGGGTCACCGTGAGCGCCGGCCACGGCGCGCTCGGGCGCATCGCCTCGGCCCTGGGCGCCATGGACGTGCGCCACCTGTCGTACGACGTGCCACCGCACGGGCCCGCCGTGGCCTGGGTGGAGGTACCCCGCCGCGACGGCGCCCGCGCCCGCGGCAAGCTGGGCCGTCTCGTCGACGTCCTCGACGTCGTCGACGTGCACGCCGGACGTGCCCCCGCGCGGCGGCGCCGCGGAGGTTCAGCCGCGCCGCTGCGCGGGCAGGTTCGCCGCCGGCAACGACAGGGCCGTGACCACGATGCCGTCGCCGACCGTCCAGCGCCCGCGCGCCACCGTCAGCCACCGGGTGTCCGGCGCGTCGGGCCCCGGAGCCAGTGTGAAGGTGAACGTGCCGGCCGCCTCGCCCTCCGGCACGGGCACCACCTCGGCCTCGGTGAAGTCGAGCTCGTGGCGCGTCCTCGGGTACCACGCCTTGAAGATGGACTCCTTGGCGCTGAACACCAGCCGGTCCCACGCCACCCGCGGGTGCGACGCGGCCAGCTCCGCCAGCACAGCACGCTCGGCGGGCACCGTCACGACATCGAGCACGCCGTCCGGCAGCGGATCGTTCGGCTCCGCGTCCACCCCTATCGCGTAGACCTCCCTGGCGCGGGCCACCGCCACGGCACGGTAGCCGTCGCAGTGCGTCATGCTGCCGACGATCCCCTCGGGCCAGCGCGGCGCGCCCCGCCGGTCCGGGAGCAGGGGAGCGGGCGCGATGCCGAGCTCCGCCATCGCCGTCCTGGCCAGCTCCCTGACGGTCGCGAACTCGCGGCGCCGCTTGTCGACGGCGCGCGCCACGACGGCCTCCTCCTCGGGGAACAGCACGTCGCCAGACGCGTCGGCGAACGTGTCGTACGCGGTCACCGACCGCGGCAGCAGCTCCGCGATCACCGCACCGCCCCCGCGGGAGCGGGCAGGATCCGGCGCAGTCCGGGCGCCCCGCCGGGACGCCCTGACCACTCGCGCGGATAGCCGACGGAGACCTCGACGAACGGCACGCCGTCGTACGACGTGGTGCGCGGGATGTGCAGGTGCCCGTAGACGGCCGCCGCGGCCCGGTACCTGACGTGCCAGTCGGCCGTCGCCACCGTGCCGCACCACTGGGCAAACTCGGGGTGGTACATGACATCCGTCGGTTCGCGCACCAGCGGCCAGTGGCTGACCAGCACCGTCGGCAGCGACGGGTCGCACGCGTCGAGCCGCGCCCGCGTCGTCTCGACCCTCGCACGGCACCACGCGTCGCGGCTCTCGTACGGGTCCGGATGCAGCAGGTACTCGTCCGTGCACACCACGCCCGCCTCGTGCGCCGTGCGCAGCGACTCCTCCTTGCTCGACGTGCCGGGGGCGTGGAACGTGTAGTCGTACAGCAGGAACAGCGGCGCGACGGTGACGGGGCCGCCCGCGCCGCGCCACACCGGGTAGGGGTCCTCGGGCGTGACGATCCCGAGCCCCCGGCACAGCGACACGAGGTGCCGGTAGCGGTGGTCGCCGCGCAGTGTCAGCGGATCGGACGGATGCGTCCACAACTCGTGGTTGCCCGGGACCCAGACCACGGTGGCGAACCGTCCGGCGAGCAGGGCGAGGGTGCGCTCGATGTCCGTGCTGATCTCGCCGACGTCGCCCGCGACGAGCAGCCAGTCCTGATCGGACGTAGGCCGCAGCCCGTCGATGATCTCCGCGTTGGCGGCGTGCGCCGCGTGCAGGTCGCTGATGGCGAGCAGCCGGCCACCGTCGGCCGCGGCGCTCATGAGGCGGCAATCCGCGTGGCGCGGGCAGCAGTTGCGCGGGTACTCGTCACGCGTGGATGCTACCGCGCGGGCCGCGCGCGGAATGTGGGGCCGATCACGCCACCACCATGACCGCGGGCACGGGACCGGGCCGGCTTGATGTCGTTTTTCTGCGAGCTTCGGCCCCTCCCGTCCCGCATGCTGGGGTCATGCACACCGACAGGGAACGCTGCATCCGGGCCGTCCGGTCGAAGGACGCGCGGTTCGACGGCTGGTTCTTCACCGCGGTACTCACCACGGGAATCTACTGCAGGCCCAGCTGCCCCGTCGTGCCCCCGAAGACGGAGAACATGCAGTTCTGGCCGAGCGCCGCCGCGTGCCAGCAGGCCGGGTTCCGCGCCTGCAAGCGGTGCAGGCCGGACGCGAGCCCGGGCTCGCCCGCGTGGAACGCCCGCGCCGACAGCGTGGCCCGCGCGATGCGGCTCATCCAGGACGGCGTCGTGGACCGCGAGGGCGTGCCGGGGCTCGCCTCGCGGCTCGGCTACTCGTCGCGCCAGATCGAGCGCCAGCTGCGCGCCGAGCTCGGTGCGGGACCGCTGGCGCTCGCACGCGCCCAGCGCGCCCAGACCGCCAGGCTGCTCATCGAGACGACGCGGCTGCCGATGGCCGAGATCGCCTTCGCGGCGGGCTTCGCCTCCGTGCGCTCCTTCAACGACACGGTCCAGGAGGTCTTCGCCCTCGCGCCGAGCGAGCTGCGCCGGAGGAGCGCCGCGAGCGGCGGGCGCGGCGCGGCGCCGCCCGTGCCCGGCGTCATCGCGCTCCGGCTGCCGTTCCGCGAGCCGCTCAACCCGGACAACCTGTTCGGGCACCTCGCGGCCACGGCCGTGCCCGGCGTGGAGGAGTGGCGCGACGGGGCCTACCGGCGCACGCTGTCGCTGCCGTACGGGCACGGCATCGTGTCACTCTCGCCGCGGCCGGGCCATGTCGCGTGCCGGCTCTCGCTCACCGACCCGCGTGACCTCACCGTCGCCATCAGCGGCTGCCGCAGGCTGCTCGACCTGGACGCCGACCCCGTCGCCGTGGACACCCAGCTCTCCGCCGATCCCGAGCTCGAACCGCTGGTGCGCAAGGCGCCGGGCCGGCGGGTACCGCGCACGGTGGACGCGGCGGAGTTCGCCGTACGCGCCGTGCTCGGCCAGCAGGTCTCCACGGCGGCGGCCCGTACGCACGCGGCCCGTCTCGTCACCGCGTACGGCACGCCGGTGGACGACCCCGAAGGCGGGCTCACGCACCTCTTCCCGGCCCCGCGGGCGCTCGCGGTGCTCGACCCCGAGTCGCTCGCGTTCCCCCGCAGCCGGCGCCGCACCCTCCTCGGCCTCGTCGAGGCGCTGGCCTGCGAGACCCTCAACCTCGGCCCCGAGAGCGACTGGGACGAGGCACGGGCGCGGCTGTCCGCCCTCCCCGGCTTCGGCCCCTGGACCGTGGAGGCGATCGCCATGCGCGCGCTCGGCGACCCCGACGCCTTCCTCCCCACCGACCTCGGCATGCGCAAGGCCGCCGCGCACCTCGGCCTCCCGGCCACCCCGGCCGCGCTGACGGCCCGGGCGGCGGCCTGGCGGCCGTGGCGCGCCTACGCCACGCAGTACCTGTGGGCGACCGACGACCACCCGATCAACCGCCTCCCCGCATAGCTCCCCCCACGAACCACAGATGTGCACCACAGACCGGAGACTCGACCCATGCGACGCCAGCACACCCTGATGGACAGCCCGCTCGGGCCCCTGACCCTGGTGGCCGTCGACTCCGCCCTGAGCGGCGTCTTCATGACCGACCACCGCCACATGCCCGCGCCGGAGACCTTCGGCACCCGCTCGGACGACCCGTTCCCCGACGTGATCGCGCAGCTCGACGCCTACTTCCGCGGCGAGCTGCGGGAGTTCGACCTGCCGCTGCACATGGCGGGCACGGAGTTCCAGCGCCTCGTGTGGCGGGAGCTCCGGCGCATCCCCTACGGCGAGACGCGTTCGTACGGGGAGCTCGCCCAGGCCATCGGCAGGCCCGGCGCCTCCCGCGCCGTCGGCCTGGCGAACGGCAAGAACCCCGTCAGCATCGTGGTGCCCTGCCACCGCGTGATCGGTGCGAGCGGCAGCCTCACGGGCTACGGCGGCGGCCTCGCCAACAAGCAGCGTCTGCTGGCGCTCGAGTCGGCGAACGCGACGTCCCCGGAGGGCACCCTGTTCTGACGGAGATGGTCTTCGTTCTGTCGAAGAGAGCCTGTCGGAGATCCCTCAGCCGACCGGGCGGCCGCTCTCCAGCTCGACCGTCCCCGCGCCCGATTCCACCGCGTCGAGCGCCGCGAGCACGCGGTCACCCAGCGGCCCGGGGAAGTGCGCGGGGATCTCGGGGCGCTCCACCAGCCGCCACGACACCAGCTCGGCCTCCTGCAGCACGATCGCCGCGAGCTGCCCCGCGCTGAGCACACCGCCGTCGTAGAGGTAGGCGGCGATCGGCGGGCGGCCGGGGCCGCGCACCCAGTCCACGGTCAGCAGCCGCCCGGGCGCGATGTCCAGGCCGATCTCCTCCAGCGTCTCCCGGCGTGCCGCCTGGCGCGGGCTCTCGCCGTCGTCCGACTCGACGGTCCCGCCCGGCAGGGCCCAGCCCTCGCGGTAGTTGGGCTCGACCGCGAGCACCCGGCCCGCGACATCCCTGAACAACATGCCCGCACCGGCGAGGATCCGGGGCAGGCCGGCGATGTACGTGGCGTAGTCGTCGCTGCGGGTCATCCACGCAGCCTACGACCTGACCCGCCGGGGAGGCCTGGGCAGGGCGGGGGACCTGCGGATAGGGTCGACGCGGCGCGACTGCCTGTTCGACAGCAAAGGGATGACAGTGACGGACGGAGCAGTGAGTGGGGGCCGCGGCGACGCACGGGTGCGCGGGAGCGTGCTGGTGGCCGCGGACAAGTTCAAGGGGTCTTTGACGGCCGTCGAGGTGGCCGAGCGCGTGACGGCCGGGATCCGCCGGGCCGTCCCGGACGCCCGGATCGAGGCGGTGCCGGTCGCCGACGGCGGCGACGGCACGGTCGCCGCCGCGGTGGCCGGCGGCTTCGAGCGGCGCGAGGTGGCGGCGACCGGGCCGCTCGGCGAGCCGCTGACCGCGGCGTTCGCGCTGCGCGACGGCACCGCCGTCGTCGAGATGGCGGAGGCCTCCGGTCTTCAGCACCTGCCGCCCGGCGTGTTCGCGCCGCTGACGGCGACGACGTACGGCACGGGCGAGGTGCTGCGCGCGGCGCTCGACGCCGGGGCGCGGGACATCGTCCTCGGCGTCGGCGGCAGCGCGACGACCGACGGCGGCGCCGGGATGCTCGCGGCGCTCGGCGCGCGGTTCCTCGACGCGCGTGGCGAGCCGGTCGGCCCGGGCGGCGGAGGGCTCGCCGCTCTCGCCTCGGCAGACCTGACCGGGCTCGACCCGCGCCTCGCCGCCACCGAGATCGTGCTCGCCAGCGATGTCGACAATCCGCTGACCGGACCGAAGGGCGCGGCCGCGGTCTACGGGCCGCAGAAGGGCGCGACCCCGGCCGACGTGGCCGCGCTCGACGCGGCGCTGTCCCGGTACGCGGAGGTGCTGGAGGCCGGGATCGGCTCGCGTGCCGCCGCTGCCGCGCTCGCGCCGGGCGCGGGTGCGGCGGGCGGGATCGGCTACGGCGCGCTGGTCGGACTCGGCGCCGTGTTCAGGTCGGGCATCGAGGTCATGCTCGACGTGCTGGGCTTTGACCGGGCGCTGGCGCGCGCGGGCCTGGTCGTCACGGGGGAGGGGTCGCTCGACGAGCAGACGCTGCACGGCAAGGCCCCGGTCGGTGTGGCGGCCGCGGCACGCGCCCGCGGCGTCGACGTGGTGGCGGTGTGCGGCCGCCTCGCGCTCGATCCCGCCGCGCTCAGGGGCGCGGGTATCCTGCGGGCCTATCCGCTGACCGCGCTGGAGCCGGATCCGGCGCGGTGCATGGCCGAGGCGGGCCCGCTGCTGGAACGGGCCGCACAGGCGCTGGCGGCCGACTTCCTGCGCTGAGCCGGGCTGGGCCGCGCTGGGGCCCGGCGCGGGGCGTGCGAGGGCGCTCAGCCGTCGCCGTGGTGGAGCGGCGGCGGCTTCGCCGCGGCGTGCCGCAGCTGCGCCGCCCGGCGGCGCAGCCAGGGCAGCTTGCCGTACAGGGCGTCGCCCGGGCAGTCCGTCTCGTAGGCGTCCCGGTGCCCCGAGATGACGTTCATCTCCACCGCCGTGCCCTTGGGGTACCGGCTGGCGTCGTTGTGGGAGACCAGCCTCACCCGCCCGCGCGGGTCGACGTCAGGCGGCAGCTTCCAGGCCGCGATCTCGGCGATCGCCTCCAGCATCGCCCGCGGCACGGGCTGTCCCTTCTCGAAGTGGCCTATCGCGGCTATGCCGACGCTGTGGGTGTTGAAGCCCTCCGTGTGCGCGCCGCGCACCGGCCTGCCCACGCCGCCGGCGCGGCCCTCATAGATGGTGCCGCAGCGGTCGACGAGGAAGTTGTAGCCGAGATCGTCCCAGCCCTGGCCGTCGATGTGCTGCTCCTCGATGGCCCGCAGCATGGCGGGGACGTCGCGTTTGCAGTCGTAGTCGTTGGCGTTGTCCGTGTGGTGGACGAACACCACCTCGACGGGCCCCGTGTAGACGGGCTTCTCGCGCACGTCGTGCTCGTCGGCGTGCCACGACTGCCGGCTGACGATCGCCGGCTCCGGCGCCGCCGCAGGGGCCCGGTGCGGCTGCTGCTGCTCCTGCCCCGCCGTGTGGCCGGAAGCGCCACACGCCATCAGCAGGGCCAGCGGCAGCACCGGGATGCCGTACCTGAGCCTGTGAGGCCACATGCCGTCCACCGTGCAGCGGCCCCGTCCCCGCTACCCACCGGGAGGGGGCCGTCCGGGTGAATCGCGCCGACGCTCCCCGAGCGGCACGCGGCCCGGGAAGATCGTCCTGACCTGCGAAGGGGCCCGGGAGCCGCATCGGCTCCCGGGCCCCTTCGGCCGTTCGGGGTGGTTTACGGCAGCTGCGCCGCCCGTGCCTCGCGGCGGTTGCCGCGGAACGTGTTCACCCGGCGCGCCGTCGCGAACAGGGGGATCACCGCGCCCGTCACCACCTGCAGCGCGCAGCCGGTCCCCAGCAGCAGCTGGCCGCCCGGGGCGTCGAACGCCCACGCGGCGAGCAGGGCCATCGCCAGGACGATCCAGCTCAGCATCGCCACCGCCAGGATGCCCCGCGGCTTCGGGTACTCGACCCGGCTCACCATCAGCCAGGCCACGCCGACGATCGCCAGCAGCGTGGGGACGAACGGCAGCTCGAGCAGCACGATCGAGACCACCGTCAGCGCGCCGAACGGGCTCGGCATGCCCTGGAACATGCCGTCGCGGACCGTCACGCAGGAGAACCGCGCCAGCCTGAGCACCACGGCCAGCAGCACCACCACCGCGGCCACCACGGAGAAGCGCTGGTGCGCGTCGCTCTCGACCAGCCCGTAGACCAGCACGAAGTACGCGGGTGCCAGCCCGAAGCTGATCAGGTCGGAGAGGTTGTCCAGCTCCGCGCCCATGGGCGAGCTGCGCAGCTTGCGCGCCACCAGCCCGTCGAACAGGTCGAACACCGCCGCGCACAGCATGAGGATCACGGCCGTGGCCGCCGAGTGGCGGGCCATCCCGCCGCTCTCGTCGCTGCCGGTGAGGTGCGGGATCAGGATGCCGGTGGTGGTGAAGTACACCGCCATGAAACCGCAGGTCGCGTTGCCGAGGGTGAGCGCGTCGGCTATCGACAGCCGGAGCGACAGCGGCATGTCGTCCGTCTCTTCGCCCTCCTCGGCGTCGGTCACCCAGCCGGTCTGCGTCTCGGGATCAATCACGGTCAATTCGAGTCACCCCCGCAGTCGTCTTCTGGCCCACCTCGACCGCCACGTCGACATCGCCGGGGAGGTAGAGGTCCACGCGGGAGCCGAAGCGGATCAGCCCGATGCGTTCGCCCTGCTCCACCTTGGTGCCCGCGGGCAGGTAGGGAACGATACGCCGTGCCACCGCGCCCGCGATCTGCACCATCTCGATGTCGCCGAGCTCGGTGTCGAAGTGCCAGATGACGCGCTCGTTGCTCTCGCTCTCCTTGTTGAAGGCGGGCACGTAGCCGCCCGGGACGTGTTCGACCGACGTCACGGTGCCGGCCAGCGGCGCCCGGTTGACGTGCACGTTCAGCGGGCTCATGAAGATGGCGACCCGGGTGCGCCCGTCCTTCCACGGCATGATGCTCTGCACCACTCCGTCGGCGGGGGCGATCAGGCGGCCCTGCGCGATCTCGCGCTCGGGGTCGCGGAAGAACCACAGCATGCCCGCGGCGAGCGCGGTGGCGGGCACTGCTACGGCGGCGGCACCTCTCGAACGGCGGGCGCGTGCCAGACCGAGCGCCGCGGTGGCGACGGTCGGCAGCAGCCACGGCGACGATCCCCGGGCGAGGCGGACGCGTCCGCGGGGGGCTGAGGTTGGGCCGGATGGGCTGTGGGGCATGGATGACCTTCGTAGCGGATGATGCCGCGCTGGCAACAGGGGGACGGCGGCCTTCCGCCGATGCTATCGGTAGCGAACCACAACTGAGCAAGCCAGCAGCGCAGTCGGGCGCCGGCGGGGCCGTTCCCGCGCGTTCGCGCGAGTCCCAACGGGCCTTCCGGCATTGGACGCACGCCGGGCCCGGAGCGTTCCCGCGGGCGGCGACCGGCGCTTCCACGCGGCTGCACGCTCCGCGTGCCGCGGCGCGCCGGAAGGCCCGCCGGACGGTCTCCCGTACGGCACCGGAAGGCCCCAGTACGGCGCCTGGCGGGGGCTCGTACGCCGTACAGGGACCCGGCTCACCCCTGCACCCGGTACTCCTCGAGCAGCCGGCGGCCGATGATCATTTTCTGGATCTCCGCCGTGCCCTCGCCGATCAGCAGCATCGGCGCCTCCCGGTAGAGCCGCTCGATCTCGTACTCCTTGGAGAAGCCGTAGCCGCCGTGGATGCGGAAGGCGTCCTCGACCACTTCCTTGCAGTACTCGGAGGCCAGGTACTTCGCCATGCCCGCCTCCAGGTCATTGCGCTCCCCGGAGTCCTTCTTGCGCGCGGCGTTGACCATCATGGCGTGGGCCGCCTCGACCTTGGTGGCCATCTCCGCCAGCTTGAACTGGATCGCCTGGTGACCCGCGATCGCCCGGCCGAAGGTGTGGCGCTGCTGCGCGTACGAGATGCCCAGCTCGAAGGCGCGCCGCGCGACGCCGCAGCCGCGCGCGGCCACGTTGACGCGGCCGACCTCGACGCCGTCCATCATCTGGTAGAAGCCACGCCCGGTCGTGCCGCCCAGCACGCGGTCGGCGGGCACCCGCAGGCCGTCCATGATCAACTCGGTGGTGTCGACGCCCTTGTAGCCCATTTTGTCGATTTTGCCGGGGATGGTGAGGCCCGGACGCACCTCGCCGAACCCGGGCTCCTTCTCCACCAGGAACGTCGTCATCGAGCGGTGCGGCGGCGCGTCCGCCGGGTGCCCCTCGTCCGTCCTGCACAACACCGCCACCAGGGACGACGTGCCACCGTTCGTGAGCCACATCTTCTGGCCCGTCAGTGCGTACCCGCCCGCGGCCCCGTCGCGCACCCCCTTCGAGGTGATCGCGGACACGTCGGAGCCGAGCCCCGGCTCCGACATCGAGAAGGCGCCCCGCACCTCGCCCGCCGCCATCCGCGGCAGGAAGGCCTCCTTCTGCTCCCGCGTCCCGTACTTGCCCAGCATGTACGCCACGATGAAGTGCGTGTTGACGATGCCCGACACGGACATCCAGCCGCGCGCGATCTCCTCCACGCACAGCGCGTACGTCAGCAGTGACTCCCCGAGGCCGCCGTACTCCTCCGGGATCATCAGCCCGAACAGGCCGAGCTCCTTCAGGCCGTCGACGATCCCGTACGGGTACTCGTCGCGGTGCTCCAGCTCCGTGGCGACCGGCAGGATCTCCTTGTCGACGAAGTCCCTCACCGTGGAAACGATCTCCCGCTGCACCTCGGTGAGGCCGGCCGTCTCGGCAAGTCGACTCATCGCTCAGTCCCCTCTCGCGGCTCGGGACGGCCGGGCTGCTCCCCGCCGCGCTCCCGCACGTGGCTCTCGGTCGGCACGAGCACCTTGCGGCGGAAGACGCACACCAGCGTGCCGTCCTGGTTGTGGCCCCTGGTCTCCACGTGCACCACACCGCGGTCGTCCTTCGAGCGCGACGGTGTCTTGCCGAGCACCGTCGTCTCGCCGTAGAGCGTGTCGCCGTGGAAGGTCGGTGCCACGTGCCGCAGCGACTCGACCTCCAGGTTCGCGATGGCCTTGCCCGACACGTCGGCCACCGACATGCCGAGCAGCAGCGAGTAGACGTAGTTGCCCACCACCACATTGCGGCCGAAGTCCGTCGTCCCCGCCGCGTAGTGTGCGTCCAGGTGCAGCGGGTGGTGGTTCATCGTGAGCAGGCAGAAGAGGTGGTCGTCGTACTCCGTGACGGTCTTGCCCGGCCAGTGCCTGTAGACCGCGCCGACCTCGAACTCCTCGAACGTCCGGCCGAAACGCATCGCGCTCACCCCTCCGGGATCTCGAAGGACGTGGTGCGCCGCATGCCCGCCGCGCGCCCCTTGCCGGACACGACCAGCGCCATCTTCCGGCTCGCCTCGTCGATCATCTCGTCGCCGAGCATCGCCGAACCCTTCTTACCGCCGGCCTCCGACGTGTGGTACTCGTACGCGTCGAGGATCAGCTCGGCGTGGTCGTAGTCCTCCTGCGACGGCGCGAACACCTCGTTCGCCGCGTCGATCTGGCCCGGGTGCAGCACCCACTTGCCGTCGTAGCCGAGCGCCGCCGCGCGCCCCGCGACCCGCCGGAACCCGTCCACGTCGCGGATCTGCAGGTAGGGACCGTCGATGGCCTGCAGGTCGTGGGTGCGTGCCGCCATCAGGATGCGCATCAGGATGTAGTGGTACGCGTCGGCGTCGTACCCGGGCGGCTGCTCGCCCACCACGAGCGTCCTCATGTTGATGGACGCCATGAAGTCGGCGGGCCCGAACACGATGGTCTCCAGGCGCGGCGACGAGGCGGCGATCGCGTCGACGTTCACCAGGCCGCGCGCGTTCTCGATCTGCGCCTCGATGCCGATGCGGCCGACCTCGAAGCCCATGGTCCGCTCGATCTGCGTCAGCAGCAGATCGAGCGTGCGCACCTGCTCGGCGTCCTGCACCTTCGGCAGCATCACGCAGTCCAGGTTCTGGCCCGCGCCCTCGACGACCGTGATGACGTCGCGGTACGTCCAGCTCGTCGTCCAGTCGTTGACCCGTACCACGCGCGTCTTGCCCGTCCAATCGCCCTTGTTGAGCGCGTCGACGATGCTGTGGCGCGCGCCCTCCTTGGCGAGCGGCGCCACCGCGTCCTCCAGGTCGAGGAAGACCTGGTCGGCCGGGAGGCCCTGCGCCTTCTCCAGGAACCGGGGGCTGGAGCCCGGCACGGCGAGGCAGGAGCGGCGCGGGCGCGGCCGGTCCACGGGCGCGGGCGATGCGGGGCTGGTCATGCGGGGACCTCCTGGGGGTCGAGCTTGGCGGCACGGCGTATCTCGTCGACGATACGGCCGATGATCTCGGTGATGCCGAAGTCCTTCGGGGTGAACACGGCGGCCACGCCGGCCGCGCGCAGGGCGGCCGCGTCGGCGGCGGGGATGATGCCGCCGACCACCACGGGGATGTCGCCTCCGCCGGCGTCCCGCAGCCGCCTCAGCACGTCGGGGACGAGCGCGGTGTGCGAACCGGACAGGATGGACAGGCCGACGCAGTGCACGTCCTCCGCGAGCGCCGCCGCCACGATCTGCTCGGGCGTGAGCCTGATGCCCTGGTACACCACCTCGAACCCGGCGTCACGCGCGCGCACCGCGATCTGCTCGGCGCCGTTGGAGTGGCCGTCGAGCCCCGGTTTGCCCACCAGGAGACGCAGCCGCCCCACGCCGAGACCGGCCGCGGTCTCGGCCACCTTCGCGCGGACGGCGGCGAGCGGCGAACCCTCCGGCGCCGCCTCGGCGACGGGCGCGCCGGCCACGCCGGTGGGCGCGCGGAACTCGCCGAACACGGCGCGCAGCGCGCCCGCCCACTCGCCGGTCGTCACCCCGGCGCGCGCGCATTCGAGGCTCACGTCCATCAGGTTGCCGCTTCCTTCCGCGGCCCGCGCGAGGCGGGCGAGCGCCTCCCGCGCGCGGGGCTCGTCACGCCCCGCCCGCCAGGCGGCGAGCGCCGACACCACCCCGGCCTCCGTCGCCGGGTCCACCGTCAGGACGGCCGTGTCCAGGTCCGCCGTCAGCGGGCTCGGCTCCGTCGCCTCGTGGCAGTTCACCCCGACGACCTTCGCCTCGCCAGACTCGACGGCGGCGCGCCGCCGCGCGTGCGAGGCGACCAGCCGGGCCTTGAGGTAGCCGGACTCGACCGCGGCCAGCAGCCCGCCGCGCTCCTCGATCCGCTCCATCTCGGCGCACGCGCCTTCGGCCAGCTCCGCGACCTTCGCCTCGACGACGGGCGAGCCGTCGAACAGGTCCGGGTACTCCAGCAGATCGCTCTCGTCCGCGAGCACCTGCTGCACGCGCAGCGACCACTGCTGGTCCCACGGGCGCGGCAGCCCGAGCGCCTCGTTCCACGCGGGCAACTGCACCGCCCGCGCCCGCGCGCCCTTCGACAGCGTCACGGCCAGCATCTCCAGCACGATGCGCTGCACGTTGTTCTCCGGCTGCGCCTCCGTCAGGCCCAGCGAGTTGACCTGCACCCCGTAGCGGAAGCGCCGCCGCCCCGGGTCCTCGATCCCGTACCGCTCGCGCGTGATGCGGTCCCACAGCCGGGTGAAGGCCCGCATCTTGCACATCTCCTCGACGAAGCGCACGCCCGCGTTCACGAAGAACGAGACGCGTCCCACCACCTCCCCGAAGTCCTCCTCGGACACCTGCCCACCGGCCCGTACCGCGTCCAGGACGGCGACCGCCGTCGACAGCGCGTACGCGATCTCCTGGACGGGCGTCGCGCCCGCCTCCTGCAGGTGGTAACTGCAGATGTTGACGGGGTTCCAGCGGGGCGCGTGGCGGACGGTGTACGCGATCAGGTCGGTGGTCAGCCGCAGGCTCGGCCCCGGCGGGAACACATACGTGCCCCGCGACAGGTACTCCTTGACGATGTCGTTCTGCGTGGTGCCACGCAGCGCTCCGGGCGACGCGCCCTGCTCCTCGGCCACCACCTGGTACAGCGCGAACATCCACAACGCGGTGGCGTTGATCGTCATCGACGTGTTGGTGCGCTCCAGCGGGATGGAGTCGAACAGCCGCCGCATGTCGCCCAGATGGGACACGGGCACACCGACACGGCCCACCTCGCCGCGCGCCAGCGGATGGTCGGGGTCGTAGCCGGTCTGCGTGGGCAGGTCGAACGCGACGGAAAGGCCCGTCTGGCCTCGCGCGAGCCCCCGCAGGTAGAGCGCGTTGGTCGCCTCGGCCGTGGAGTGGCCCGCGTAGGTGCGCATCAGCCAGGGCCGGTCCCTGGCCGGCGCGCTCACGCGGCCACCGCCGCCGGCTGCGGGCGGAAGAGGTTGATCGCGTCGATGTGCCGGGCCCTGGTCTCCTCGTCGCGCACACCGAGGCCCTCGCGCGGGGCGAGCGCGAGCACACCGACCTTGCCCTGGTGCAGGTTGCGGTGCACGTCGTACGCGGCCTGGCCGGTGTCGTCTAGCGCGTACACCTTGGACAGCGTGGGATGGATCTTGCCCTTGGCCACCAGGCGGTTGGCCTCCCACGCCTCGCGGTAGTTGGCGAAGTGGGAGCCGACGATGCGCTTGAGCGACATCCACAGGTAGCGGTTGTCGTACTCGTGCGTGTAGCCCGAGGTGGATGCGCAGGTGACGATCGTGCCGCCCTTGCGTGTCACGAACACACTGGCGCCGAAGGTCTCCCGTCCTGGGTGCTCGAAGACGATGTCGACGTCCTCACCGCCCGTCAGTTCGCGGATGCGGGCCCCGAACCGCTTCCACTCGCGCGGGTCCTGGTGGGCTTCGTCGCGCCAGAACCGGTAGCCGTCAGCGGTGCGGTCGATGACGGCCTCGGCGCCCATGCGGCGGCACAGCTCGGCCTTCTGCGGGCTGGAGACGACGCAGATCGGGTTGGCGCCGCCCGCGAGGGCGAACTGCGTGGCGTAGGAGCCGAGTCCGCCGCTCGCCCCCCAGATGAGCACGTTGTCGCCCTGCTTCATCCCCGCGCCGTTGCGTGACACCAGCTGCCGGTACGCGGTGGAGTTCACGAGCCCGGGCGCCGCGGCCTCCTCCCAGCTCAGATGGTCGGGCTTGGGCATGAGCTGGTTGGACTTCACCAGCGCGAGCTCGGCGAGGCCGCCGAAGTTGGTCTCGAAGCCCCAGATGCGCTGCTCGGGGTCGAGCATGGTGTCGTTGTGACCGTCGGAGCTCTCCAACTCGACGGACAGGCAGTGTGCGACGACCCGGTCGCCCGGCCGCCAGGCGTTCACACCGGGACCGGTGCGCAGCACGACGCCCGCGAGGTCGGAGCCGATCACGTGGTACGGCAGGTCGTGGCGCGCGGCGAGCGGGCTGAGCCTGCCGTAGCGCTCGAGGAAGCCGAACGTCGGAAGCGGCTCGAAGATCGAGGTCCACACCGAGTTGTAGTTCACGGAGCTGGCCATCACGGCGACGATGGCCTCGCCGGGGCCGAGTTCGGGCACGGGCACGTCGTCGACGTGCAGCGACTTGCGTGGGTCCTTGTCGCGCGTGGCGAGGCCCTCGAACATCGCGGACTCGTCCTTGCGGACGGTGACGGCACGGTAGGAGTCGGGCAGGGGGAGCGCGGCGAAGTCCGCTGATGTGGCGTCGGCGGACTGTATGGCGTCCAGGATGTCCTTCACGGGAACCTCCGGGTGGGCCTGGCTGAGCTGTCGGGTGTGGAGGGTGCCGTCGGTTCGGCGGGTGGGGCGTGCGCCGTTCGGGCGCGGTGAGGTGCCTGTGACGCAGGCGTCCGGCGACGCGGTGGGGCGTCACCCGCGGGGACAGGCCGGACCACTTCAAGGTATGGCACGCGGTGCCGCGTGGCAAGGCTTACTTGCGGAATTTGCGGCACTGGGTGCCACATGATCGATCATCGCGCAGGTGGGCACCCCACCGGAGATCGCCGCTGGACACACCACCGCCCTCCCCGCGCGCGGCGGGAGAGGGCGGTGAGGCACGGCGTGCCGGTCGGGGCGTGTGGCGCTGGTGAGGGCTCAGGCCTCCTTGAGCGCCTGCTGGATCGTGCGCATGACCTCGTTCAGCGGAGCGTCGGTCCGTGCCACCGCGACCAGGACGTCATCGCCGGCACGGGCCGTCGCCGCGGGCCTTTCCGAACTGATGGGCGCGCCGGCCGCGAACCCCCAGCCGAACGCGGACCGCACGATCCCGAAGGCGTGGTCCAGCTGCGCCTCCACGTCGCCCTTGCCGCCCGCGCGCAGCCACCGGCGCAGCACGTGGTTGTGCGCCGTGACGACCGCGGACGCCGCCACCTCGGCGAGCAGCGGGTCGTCGCTGCCGCCCGCGTGCTCGCGCTCGTCGAAGTGGCCCAGCAGGTAGCGCGTGAACAGCCGCTCGTAGCGCGCCACCGAGGCGATCTCCCGCTCCCGCAGCGCCGGCACCTCGCGGGTGAGGCGGTAGCGCTCCACGGACAGCGCGGGGGAGGCCGCGTACATCCGCATGACCTCCTTGATGCCGCGGCACACGGTGTCGAGCGGGTGCTCGTGCGGCGGGGCCGCGGTGAGCACGGCCTCGGCGCGCACGAGCGTGTCGTCGTGGTCGGGGAAGATCGCCTCCTCCTTGGAGCGGAAGTGGCGGAAGAACGTCCTCCTCGCGACCCCCGCGGCTGCGGCGATCTCGTCGACCGTCGTCGCCTCGTACCCCTTGGTGGCGAAAAGCTCCATCGCCGCCGACGCGAGCTCCCGGCGCATCTTCAGGCGCTGCGCCGCCGCTTTGGTGGACGCGGCGCTCACGGGGGCGTCGGATCTTGTGCTCGTACGTGAGGGTTTGGCCGACTGCGACATAGGGCGAACCTACTCCAAGAAGGTGGCACTGTGTGCCGTCGACCCCTCACCGGTGTGCGTACGCCCGGAACCCGCGGCCCGTCTTGCGGCCCAGGCATCCGGCCGCGACCAGGTGTTCGAGCAGCGGTGCCGGCGCGAGGCCCGGATCGCGGAACTCCCGGTGCAGCACGCGCTCGATGGCGAGCGAGACATCGAGCCCCACGACGTCGAGCAGTTCGAAAGGCCCCATCGGGTACCCGGCGCCCAGCCGCATGGCGATGTCGATGTCGTCGGCGGTCGCGTAGTGGTCCTGCACCATCTTCACCGCGTTGTTCAGGTACGGGAACAGCAGGGCGTTGACGATGAAGCCCGCGCGGTCGCCGCAGTCCACCGGGTGCTTGCCCGCCGCGAGGGCCGCCGCGCGGACCGTCGCGTGCGCCGCGTCACCGGTCAGGACGGTGCGGACCACCTCGACGAGCCGCATCGCGGGCGCGGGGTTGAAGAAGTGCATCCCGGCCACGTCCTGCGGCCTGGCGGTCGCCCTGGCGCACGCGATCACCGGGAGCGAGGACGTCGTGGTGGCGAGCACCGCGCCCTCGCGGCAGACGCCGTCCAGCGTCCTGAACAGTTCCCGCTTCACCGGCAGGTCCTCTGCCACCGCCTCAAGCACCAGGTCGGCCCCGGCGAGGGCGTCCGGCGCACCGGCGGGCGCGATCCGGGCGAGCGCGGCGGCCGCCTCGTCGTCCGTCATTCTCTTCTTGTCGACAGACCGGCGAAACGACTTGGCGATACGCTCCCTGGCGGCCGCGGCCTTCACGGCCGTGCGCCCCGCGAGCACGACGTCGTGCCCGGACTTCGCGAAGACCTCGGCGATGCCGGCCGCCATCGTTCCCGAACCGGCTATGCCGACCGTGCGCACGCCCGCCGGGGCGGCGGCTCCCGGGGCGGCGGCCCCCGAGGCATCCGGCGCCGAGCCGTCAGACCCGCCGCGCCCGCCGCCGGCGCCGTACGCGTAGAAGCCGCGGCCCGCCTTGCGCCCGGTCAGCCCGGCCTCGGACAGCTGGCCGAGGATCGGTGCGGGCGCGTGCAGGCGGTCGCCCGACGCCTCGTACATGGCGTCGAGCACCGTACGGGCGGTGTCGACGCCGATCAGGTCGAGCAGCGCGAGCGGCCCCATCGGCAGGCCGCACCCCAGCCGCATCGCCGCGTCGATGTCGTCGCGGGACGCGTAGCCGGACTCGTACATCGCCGCGGCCTGGTTGAGGTAGCAGAACAGCAGCCCGTCGGCGACGAACCCCGGCCTGTCGCCGGCCGCGATCGGCTCCTTGCCCAGGTCGCGCGCGAGGCCGGTGACGGCGTCCAGGGCGGCGCGCGAGGTGAAGACCGTGCGGACCACCTCCACGAGACGCATCACCGGCGCCGGGTGGAAGAAGTGCATCCCCACCACCCGCTCCGGATGCCGGGTGCCGGACGCCAGGCGGGTCACCGACAGCGCGTTGGTGCCGGTGGCGAGGACCACCTCGGGCCGCACCACGTCGTCGAGGGCGCGCAGGACCCGGCACTTGTCCTCGTACGACTCCGGCACCACCTCCACGACGAGGTCGGCGTCGGCTGCGGCGCGCACATCGGTGAAGGTGCGCAACCTGGCGACCGCGGTGCGCCGCTGGTGCTCCGTCAGGTCGCCGCGGCTCACGGCACGCGCCGTGGACGCTTCGAGGGCTGCCGAGGCGCGCGCGGCGGCCTCGGGGTCGGTGTCGACGCCGACGACCTCGCGGCCCGCCAGGGTCAGGGCCTCGGCGAGGCCCGTGCCCATGGTGCCGAGGCCGACAACGGCGATGGTGGAGATGTCCATCAGGGACTCCAGGGGAAGCGGCTGCCCGGCACGCCCGCGGCGCGCCGGAGGATGCCGACGGACCCTGTCCCGTGGCCGCGTCGCGAAAGAGGCATGAGGTGCCAAAAAGAGGCATGAGGTGCCAAGAGGAAGCGCGCGCCGCCCGGTTGCCGGGACGGAGGCGCCGCCGTGCGCCGGCAGTCACCGGCGCGGGTGGGCGCCGAACCGACGGCGCCCGGGGCGGCTGCGTCACCGGCCGCCCGCTCGTTTGAGATTAACCGACCGGTAACGAGCGCGCCAGACCCCAGGGCCGGACTTTCCCGTGTGCCCTGCGCCACCCGGCGGCCGCGGATACGCTCACGGCACATGAACGCCTTGGACGGCACGGATGCCGCGGACGCTTCGGACGCTTCGGACGCCGACTTCCTGGACCTCGCGAACCGGGTACGCGACGAGTCAGGGAACTCGTCCACCTGCGACGATCTGCTGCGCACTGGCGACGCCCAGAAACTCGCCGCCGTCCTCGTCGCGCCCGGGCAGCCGCTCTGGGCGCGCGAGATCGCCGCCTTCCGGCTCGGCTGCGCCCGGGACACACGCGCCTTCGAGGCGCTGGTCCTGCTGCTCAACCACCGCGACCCCGAGCGCTGCGTCGCCGCATCCCACGCCCTCGCGCTCCTCGGCGACCCGCGCACCCCGCGCGCGGCCGCCGCGCTCGCCACCAACCCGCTGCGCACCGCCTACGCCCTGCACCCCGTGCGCCTGCTGACGCGGCTGCGCGCCCCCGAGTCCGTGCCCGCGCTGATCACCACCCTCGACGGACTGCTGACGCCGGGCGAGCCGCACTGGCGCGTCGCGCTCGCCTGCGTGGAGGGCCTCGGCGCGCTGGGCGACCGCCGCGCCGTGCCCGTACTGCGCGCCGCGCTCGGTCATCCGCGGCTCTCGGCGGCCGCGGGCCGCGCGCTCAGCTCCCTCGCATAACGCACCTCGGGCACCGGCACGCCCGCGTACTCCTCCGCACTCCCGGCGCCGTCGGCCGCGAACCCCGCCAGCCCGTAGAAGCGGCGCGCCCGCGCGTTGCCGGCCGCCACCCACAGCCACATGCGCGAACGGCCCGCGCCCGCGGCCCCGGACACCACCTCGGCCATCAGGGCGCGCCCCACCCCGCTCGCCACATGGCCGGGCCGCACGTACAGCGCGTACAGCTCCGCCGTGCCCGCCGGGGCGTCCTCGTCCCTCGGCGGCCCCCAGCAGCCCCAGCCGACCACCTCGCCCTCGCGCTCCGCGACGAGGTTGACGACCCGGTCACCGGCCGCGAGGAACTGCCTGCGGCGCACGGCGGTGTCCGCCTCGACGCTCATCGCGTCCAGGAACGCGCGCGGCATCAGCCCCTCGTAGGCGAACCGCCAGCCCTCCACACGCACCGCGGCCACCGCCGCGCAGTCCCCGAGCGCCATCGCGCGTACGCAGACGGCGCGCACGCTCACCGGCCGCCCCCGCCGCCCCCGGCGACCACGGCAAACGCTTCGATCTCGACCAGCAGTTCGGGCCGTATCAGTGCCGCCACCTGCACGGCGGAGCTCGCCGGCGGCCGTGCCGGGTCGATCACCGCGTCGCGCGCCGCCCGGACGGCGGGCAGGTGCGCGACGTCCGTCACGAAGAAGGTCAGCTTGACGACATCGGAGAAACCGGCGCCCGCGGCGGCCAGGCAGCGGCGCAGGTTCTCGAACACCTGCCGCGCCTGAGCGGCCGGATCGCCCTCCCCGACGACGCGGCCCCGCTCGTCGAAGGCGCACTGGCCCGACACGGCGACGAAGGTGCCTGAACCCATGACGACGTGGCTGTAACCGCTGCCGGGCGCGACGCCCTCCGGTGCGGTGAGATGTGTGAGACGGCTCATCGGGCCATCCTCACCGACGAGGCCGTCGGCCCTCCACGGGATTTCCGCGCCGTCGCGCGGGCGGGCGCGCCTCACAGCAGGGTCAGCTGCTCCGGCTCGGGCTCCTGCTCCGGTGCGGGCACCGCGCCATCGGCGCGCCCGGCGGCCGCGGGCGCGCCGCGCGTGGAGCGGCCGCGCGGCCCTATCCCGTAGGCGTCGGCCAGCTCGTGCACGGCCCTCGTGATGCGGCGCTGGTACCACTTCGGCGCGTACGCGCCGCCCGCGTACAGCCGCTCGTAGCGGTCCACCAGCTCGGGGTGGCGGCCGCGCAGCCACGCCATGAACCACTCGCGTGACCCGCCAGGCCGCAGGTGCAGCGTCAGTGGGGTGACCGAGGAAGCGCCGGCCGCCGCGATCGCCCGTACCGTCGCCCGCAGTTGGTCCTCGCTGTCGCTGAGGAACGGCAGTACGGGCGCCATCAGCACCCCGCAGTCCACGCCGATCCCGGCCATCGACCGCACCACGTCGAGCCTGCGCTCGGGCGCGGGCGCGCCGGGCTCCACGGCCCGCCACAGCTCAGCGTCGGTGAAGCCGACCGAGACGGACACGCCGACGTCGCACACGCGCGCGGCGTCCCTCAGCAGGTCGAGGTCGCGGAGGATCAGCGTGCCCTTGGTCAGGATGGAGAACGGGTTGGCTCTCTCACGCAGCGCCGAGATGATGCCGGGCATCAGGCCGTAGCGGCCCTCGGCGCGCTGGTAGCAGTCGACGTTCGTGCCCATCGCGACATGCTCGCCCTGCCAGCGCGGCGACGCGAGGTCCCTGCGCAGCAGCTCCGGCGCGTTGACCTTCACCACGATCTGGGAGTCGAAGCCCTCGCCCGTGTCGAGGTCCAGATAGCTGTGGGTCTTGCGGGCGAAGCAGTAGACGCACGCGTGCGAGCAGCCGCGGTACGGGTTCACCGTCCAGTCGAACGGCATCCGGGACGCCCCCGGCACCCGGTTCAGGATCGACCTGGCTCTGACCTCGTGGAACGTGATCCCCCTGAACTCGGGGGTGTCGAACGTCCTCGTCGTGACCGCGCTCGTGGCGAAGAGCGGGGCAGGCGCGCCCGGCCCGCCCGTGGTGGAGCCGGAGGCGTCCGCCGTGTGCCCGTCGGCCAGATGGTCCCAGCGCATGAGGTCCCTCCTCGGTAGTGCTGGAACGAGAATAGAACAAATGTTCCCTTGATCGTGCGCGCGGCGGACGGGACCCCGATTTGGGTCGCGGATGCGGGGGTGGTTGGCTTGGCGGCGTCCCACCCAGGAACCGATTGCTGGAGGAACAGCCATGGCGCAGGTCGAAGCCACGACGGAGCGGGTCATCGCGGCGAAGGCGGACGACGTGTTCGACGCGCTGGCCGACTACAAGGACACGCGGCCCACGCTGCTGCCCGAGAACTTCAGCGAGTACCAGGTGCGCGAGGGCGGCGACGGCGACGGAACGCTGGTGCACTGGAAGCTCCAGGCCACCAAGAAGCGGGTGCGCGACTGCCTGCTCGAGGTGACCGAGCCGTCCGACGGGCAGCTCGTCGAGAAGGACCGCAACTCCTCCATGGTCACCACCTGGGTGGTCACCCCCGCGGGCGAGGGCCGCTCGAAGGCCGTCGTCACCACGGTCTGGGACGGCGCGAGCGGCGTCGGCGGCTTCTTCGAGCGCACCTTCGCGCCCAAGGGCCTCGCCGCGATCCACGACCAGGTCCTGGCCAAGCTGGCCCAGGTCACCGAGAGCAAGACCTCGGGCGGCGCCTCCGCCTGAGCACGCCCCGGTCAGCGCGGTAGTCGCCCGAGTCACCGATACGGGTGGATTTACCGTCGGAATCTCGTGACACCCCCTCGGCGCGCGCCGCGCGGAAAGCCCCTGATGGGCGCCCCGGCGCACGCCTGAACGTCCAACGCGCCCCCCTCGTCTCCCGTTTCGGGGTCACTTCATTCGCTTGCTCCCACTTGGCGCGCAATGCGAAGAATGACGCCGCGCAGGTGTGACGAGGGGAGCAGTACGTGGGCGGCACGACCACTCTGGTGAAGGAAGCGGCGGACGACGCCGGGCACGGTCACGGGCCCGCGGCCGAGACCGCTGGAGCGCAGGCCGCCGCCGCGGCCGCGCCGCCCGAACCGGCGCCGGCACAGGCCGGCGAACAGGCCCGGGACGGCACCGCGCTCGACCCGCGCCGGGTACGGCTCGTCTTCGTCGGCCTGATGCTCGCGCTGCTGCTCGCCGCGCTCGACCAGATGATCGTGGCGACCGCGCTGCCGAAGATCGTCGGCGACCTGCACGGCCTCGACCGGATGTCCTGGGCGATCACCGCCTACCTCCTGACGTCCACGGTCGGGCTCCCCGTCTACGGCAAGCTCGGCGACCTGTTCGGCCGCAAGGGCGTCTTCCTGTTCGCGATCATCGTCTTCGTGATCGGCTCCGCCCTCTGCGGCTGGTCGCGTTCGATGAACGAGCTGATCGCGTTCCGCGCCCTGCAGGGCGTCGGCGCGGGCGGCCTGATGATCGGCGTGCAGGCGATCATCGGCGACATCGTGCCGCCCCGCGAACGCGGCCGGTACATGGGCCTGATCGGCGGCGCGTTCGGTCTCGCGTCCGTCGCGGGGCCGCTGCTCGGCGGGTTCTTCACCGACCACGCCACCTGGCGCTGGTGCTTCTGGTTCAACGTCCCCTTCGGGCTCGTCACCTTCGCCGTCGTCATGCTCGTACTGAAGCTGCCCAGGCGCACCACCAAGGCCAGGCTCGACGTGCTCGGCGCGCTGCTGCTGACCGCCGCGTCCACCTGCGTCGTGCTGCTCACCAGCTGGGGCGGCACCGAGTACGCCTGGGGCTCGCGCGTCATCCTCGGCCTGGCGGCGGGCGCGCTCGGAGCGGCCGTGCTCTTCCTCGTCGTCGAGCGGTTCGCCGCCGAACCCATCATCCCGCTCAGGCTGTTCCGGGACGCCGTCTTCAACGTCTCGGGGCTGGTCGGCGCGGTCATCGGCGTCGCGCTGTTCGGCGCGGCCAGCTACCTGCCCACCTTCCTGCAGATGGTCGACGGCGTCAGCGCCACAGGCTCCGGCCTGCTGATGCTGCCGATGATGGGCGGCGTCGTCATCGCCTCCGTCGTCTCGGGGCAGCTGATCAGCCGCACCGGGCGCTACCGCGTCTACCCGGTGCTCGGCAGCGCGGTCTCCGCCGTCGGCATGTGGCTGCTCTCCCGCCTGGACGCCCACACCTCGCACCTCGCCACCGGCGCCGCGCAGGCGGTGCTCGGCGTCGGCATCGGTCTCGTGATGCCGGTGCTGGTGCTCGCCGTGCAGAACTCCGTGCGCCCCGCCGACCTGGGCACCGCCACCAGCGCCAACAACTACTTCCGCCAGATCGGCGGCAGCGTCGGCGCGGCCGTCTTCGGCACCCTGTTCGCGAACCGCCTCACGGGCGCGCTCGCCCACCGGCTTCCCGCCGGAGGCGGCCTGCCGAACGCCGAGTCGATCACGCCGCAGGCGGTCCACGCGCTGCCGCGCGCGCTGCGCGACGCGTACGTCGAGGCGTACGCGGACGCCATGCCGCGGATCTTCCTCTACCTCGTGCCGGTGCTCGTCCTCGGCCTGTTGATCGCCTTCTTCCTCAAGGAGAAACCGCTGGTGTCCCACAACGCCCCCACCGTCGAGCCCACCGACATCCCCGCCGCGCGCAACGCCGCGTCCGGGCAGCAGGCCCCGATGTACGCCGCTCCCGCGCCCACCGTGTCCGCGCCCGCCCACGGCGGCGGGGTCGCGGTCTGCGGCACCGTCCAGCACTACGACGGGACGGTGGTGCCGCGCGCCGCGCTCACCCTCATCGACGTGCAAGGTCAGCAGATCGGCCGGGGCGCGAGCAACGAGGAGGGCCGCTACGCGCTGACCGTGCCGGGCGCCGGCTCGTACGTGATGATCGCGGCGGCCGGCGGGCACCAGCCGCAGGCGGTCACCGTGACCGTCGGGGACCGGCCTGTCGACCTGGACGTGGTGCTCGGCGGGGCCGGGCGGCTCGCGGGCGCCGTGGTCACGGCGGACGGCACCCCCGTACGGGACGCGGCCGTCACCCTCACCGACGTGCGCGGCGAGGTCGTGGCGTCCACCCGCAGCGGCCGCGAGGGGATGTACGTGATCGGCGAGCTCGTCGCCGGCGAGTACACCCTCGCCGCGAGCGCGCCCGCCTTCAGGCCCGCCGCCCTGCCGGTGAGCGTGCAGTCGTCCCGCGAGACCCGGCAGGACGTCGAACTCGCGGGCGGCGCGGTGCTGCGCGGAACGGTGCGGGCCTCGGGCGGACGCGCCGTCGAGGACGCGCGCGTCACCCTGCTCGACGCGGCGGGCAATGTCGTCGACACGCTGACCACGGGGCCCGACGGGACGTTCCGCTTCGTCGACCTGTCCTCGGGCGAGTACACGGTGATCGCCGCGGGCTACCCGCCGGTCGCCACCGTGCTCCAGGTCGCGGGCGGCGGACGCACGGAGCGCGACCTCCAGTTGGGGCACGAGGACTGAGGCGGCCCGGCGAGGACTTGACTGAAATTCAGTCAAGCCGGTGGCTGGTCAGAGGCCGAACACCTCTTCCCCGATTGCCCCACGGCGGGCCCGGTCAGGGCCGTACCGTGGTGGGCAGGGCCGCGGACGACGGCGGCACGGAAGGAGTCCTCTCCCCATGGACAGTGGTTTTCCGCCGGCTCTGCCGCACCGGATCGCCGCGGCCGGGCGGATACCGCTCGGCGTGGCCGTCGTGGACCGGCACGGCCTCGTGTCGCACTGGTCGACGGGGGCACGGCAGCTTTTCGGCCACTCCGCGCGAGAGGCCGTGGGCCGGTACGGCGGCGACCTGATGCCGGTCTCCGGCGGCCTCGCCCCCGGCCACCGGCCGGCCGCCGCCCACCCGGCGGCGGGGCGCGCGACCGTCCACGCGCCCGACGGCGCCAGGACGGACATCCTGTGGTGGACGTACCCGCTGGGCGCCGCCCGCGGCCACCTCGTACTCGCCGCCGACGGCCGCGGGCTGACACGCGGCGGATCGCCCGTGACGCCGTCGGGACCGCGCGTCATGCCGGGCTTCGCCCGCCACACCCGCTTCCCCGACGGGCGCGGGCTCGCCGAGAGGCTCCCGGGCATCATGCCGGCGATGAGCCGGTCCGATGCCGCGCGCATCACCGCACGCGTGCTGGAACTCGGCTACCCGGTCCTTGAGTTCACCCACCACCAGGTTCCGCTTACGCCGGTGCGCCAGGTGCCGCGCCAGGCGGGCCATGTGGGGCGCGCGTGCGCCGCTAACGCAGCGTCGCTGTGAGGCTCCTGCCGTAGGCCTGCCGCGTGTCGGCCACCACGCGCGTGCCGCCGGGAACGCGCGACACCCGAACCCCGTCGTCCGCCGTGACCGCGCCGAGCGTGCGGCCCCGCAGGACGACCTCCACCCGGTCGCGCCGCGTCGTGGGGTCGGCCAGCGCGACGGTGACGCCGCCGCCCCGGCGCGTCCTGCGCACGAGCACGGAGGCGGGCCCTTCGACGCTGACGCCCGCGGCGCGGTGGGTGCCCGAGGCGAATACGTTCACCGCCGTGAGACCGAGGCCGCGGTGCTCGATCGCCTGCACGCGCGCGGTGTTGGCCAGGACGGTCACCTCGCGGCGCGCGCGGTACGCGGCCAGGGCGCGCTCGGTGGCGTGCGGCACGAGCACGTGCGCGGCCGTCAGGAAGGGCGCGCCCGCCGGCTGCTCGTAGACGAGCGAGAACACCTGCTTGGTGACGGGCGTGTCGGGGTTGGCCGCCCGCACGAGGCGCCTGCTGTGCGTGACCGTCTCGAGGCCCGCGGTGGGGGAGGGGCCGTCGAGGAAGACGTAGCCGACGGCCGCGTTCGCCGAGTCGTCCGCGTACCGCAGCCACTCCAGGGGCGCGGGCCGGCCGCCCGGCGAGAAGGGCCTGTGGTCGCGGCGGCGCGCGGTGAGGGTGACGTCGGAGTCCGGGTCCGCGATCCTGGTGTCCAGCGTGGTGGACACCGCGCGTCCCGCCCGGTCGCCCGCCCCCGCGACGAGCACCACGATCTCCTCGTCCAGCATGAACCAGGACTTGGTGGCCTCCGCGCCCCGGTAGGCGACGAAGTCGCCCGGCAGTTCCCCCGCCCGCTTCGCCGCGTAGTCCGCGTGCTGCCCCTGGACGAGCCCGGCCGCGCCGTAGCCGTCGAGGCTCGCGCCGCCCGACCAGAGCGCCGTGGTGCGCGGGAAGTACACGTACGTGTTCTGCGCCTCGGACGACGACGTGAACCCGGCCGCCGGGTTGTCGTACCACTGCGTGCCGTACAGCTCGGGTACCGTACGCCGCGTCTCGACGGGCGCGGTGACGCCGGCCAGCCGGTAGGGCGAGACGGCCGTGAAGTGGTCCGCGCCGAAGAAGCGCGACTGGTCCTGCCCCGTGAGGTAGAGGTAGTGGGCCCCGTCGCCCTGGAACCAGGGCATCAGGTTCTCGCCGCTCATGTACTCGTACGCGCTCACCCGCGACGAGGAGCGCGCGAGGGCGAACGCGAACCCGGGGCGCCGGTGCACCGTCCTGTCCATCGCGCAGAACGCGGCGTTGACGGAGCCGGCCGCCAGGTCCGCCGCGGGAACGGAGGAGTCGGCGAGGATGTCCGCGTGGCGCACGACGGTGAGCGGCGACGCGAACGAGGCCGGGTCGACGGCCACCGGCGAGGCCTCGTGCAGGAAGCGCACGTACCCCTTGAGCGCCGTCGCGTCGGCGCCCGTGGCGGAGGCGCTCAGCCCCACGGCGGCCTCCACGACGGCGGCCGTGTCCGCGTAGCCGGACGTGGTGCGGGAGACGCCTCGGCCCTTGACGATCTCCATCATCCAGCCCTCGAAGATCACCGGGGCGAACGAGTGCGCCAGCCATCCCCGTGCGACGCCCGTGACGGCGCCGGTGTCGGTGTACCCGGAGCCGTCCAGGATCGCGACGGTGTCGGCGATCCTGGAGAGCAGGTCCCTGCCGTACGAGCCGGTGTAGGCGACGGAGGCGTGCTGGAGGTAGGAGCCGTCCGCGTAGAAGCCGTCCGTCACCTGGTGGCTCAGATGGTACGGGTCGATGGTGGCGAGCACCGTCAACTGGTCGCCGACGGCCTTGGAGATGCGCGCGGAGTCGCCGAGCACGGCGCCCTGGAGGATGCGGTCGGTGGTGATGTCCGCGAGGTTCGCGCCGGTGTGGAAGCGCGAGTCGAGGTCGACGTCGCCGTCCTTGCCGTGGCGCAGGTAGCCGTCCATGGCGGCGACACAGGACGCGGTGAGGCCGGGCCGGTAGCCGGCGAGCTGGCGCTCAAGCAGCACCAGGGTGCGGCTGACCTGGGCCGAGATGCCGATCTCCCAGTTGTACCAGTTGCCGTAGTAGCCCTTCGACTGGTCGCCGTAGTAGTCGTCGTACAGGCGCGCCAGCCCGTCGATCACCCGGTGCTGCACCGCGGTGTCCCCGCGCAGCCCCGTGCCCGCGGGGCCGGGCAGCCGGGTGGCGAGGGCGATCTCGCAGAGGTACTGGAAGGACTTGGTCAGGGCGGTGTCGCTGGTGCCGAGCGGCAGCCCGTGGAACAGCTCGCCCGTCCCGGCCGCGTCCAGCGCGGCGATCCGGCCGCGCGCCGTGGCCTCGACTGCGGCCAGCTTCTTCGCGGCCTCGGGGCGCGCGTTGCTCTCGGCGGTCCCCGCGAGCAGCGCGACGGTACTGGCGAGCACGGCGGCCGGATCGCCCGCCGCCGCGTCGCCCGCGGCCCCGCCACCCGCGGCCGTGGTCAGCGCCCGGGCCTCGCCGGGGCTCGCCGCCGCGAGCAGGGCACCCGCGGGGAGCGACGAGAGCAGAGCGCGGCGCGAGATCGGCATGTCGACACTCCAGAGGCGGACGGGATGCGTGATGCTGCCCCAACCCCTCAACCGTAACTGGACATGTCAACCGCAGGCAGGCGGCGGTTTCCGCCGGGCAGCGGCCGTGCGCGCCGGGAGGGAAGGAACGCCGAACCCGGTACGGCGTCTGGATAAGACGCCGTACATCCGCCAGACTGCCCGCGTTCACCAGCATGGTGTCCGCGCGTCACCCGCAACGATCGGAGGGTCATCGGAATGGGCCGTACAGGCAGGACAGCGCGCCCCCGTCGATGGTGCGCGTGGGCGGGGGTGGCCGCGCTCGCCGTGCTGGGGGCGGCGGGCCCCGCGCACGCGGACACGAACGGGCACGGGCACGGGCACGGCGCACGCACCGCCACGCCGGTGAAGCACCTGGTCGTCCTCTTCGACGAGAACATCTCCTTCGACCACTACTTCGCGACGTACCCGTACGCGACGGGCGAGGACGGCACGCCCTTCAAGGCCTCCCGCCACACCCCGAAGTCCGTCGACAACCTGCGCACGGCGCACCTGCTCCGCCACAACCCCAACCAGTACGCGCCCAAGCGGCTCGGCCCCGACCAGGCCGTCACCTGCGACCAGCGCCACGACTACGACCGCGAGCAGTACGCCTACGACGGCGGCAAGGCCGACAAGTTCGTGCAGAACACCGAATCCGGCCGCTGCTCCGGCAACCTGTTCTACGAGCCCGGCGTCGTGATGGACTACTACGACGGCAACACCGTCACCGCCCTGTGGAACTACGCGCAGCACTACTCGCTGAGCGACAACTCGTTCGGCTCCGCGTACGGCCCCTCCACGCCCGGCGCGATCGAGCTCGTCTCGGGGCAGACGCACGGCGTGGTCTCCACCGACCCCACCTCGTCGACCGAGCATCCCGAGCGCACCGCGAAGCCGGACCCCGCCGCGGTCGCCTCGCCCGACGCGCACGGCGTCGGCACCCTCATCAACGACCCGGACCCCGCCTTCGACGACTGCTCCGACAGCGACCACACCAGCAAGAGCTCGCTGGCGATGCTGACGGGCAAGAACATCGGCGACCGGCTGAACGAGAAGGGCATCAGCTGGGGCTGGTTCCAGGGCGGCTTCAGGCCGAGCACCCCGTGGGACGGCCAGGACGGCCACTACGCCAAGTGCGCAGGCGACACCCACGCCAACGTGGGCGGCGCGTCCGTCGTCGACTACAGCCCGCACCACGACCCGTTCCAGTACTACGGCTCCACGGCCAACCCGCACCACCTCGCGCCGCGCAGCGTAGCTGAGATCGGCCACGCGGGCCGCGCGAACCACAACTACGACCTGACGGACTTCGACGCGGCACTCGGAGCGGGACGGCTGCCCGCCGTGAGCTTCCTCAAGGCGCCCGCCTACCAGGACGGCCACGCCGGCTACTCCGACCCGATCGACGAGCAGCACTTCCTCGTCGACCAGATCAACAGGATCCAGCGCTCGCCGCAGTGGAAGGACACCGCGGTCGTGATCGCCTACGACGACTCCGACGGCTGGTACGACCACGTCACCGCGCCCGTGACGAACGGCTCCAAGGACTCCACGGTCTCGTCCACCGGCAAGGCGACGGACAGCCCGATGTGCCAGTCGGGCCCGGCCGCCGCCGGCGGGTACCAGGACCGCTGCGGGCCCGGCGCCCGCCAGCCGCTGCTCGTGATCTCGCCGTACAGCAAGGTCGACCACATCGACCACACGAGGACCGAACAGGCGTCGATCATCCGCTTCATCGAGCGGAACTGGGGCACGCGCGACATCGGTGACCACTCGTTCGACCGGCGCGCGGGCAGCCTGCTGTCCATGTTCGACTTCCGCCACCCCAACAACCGGCAGACGCTGCTGAACAGCGACGGCTCGGTGCGCTCCGTCGGCCCGCTGCAGGAGGTGCGGCCCGTCAAGACGCACATCACCGGCCTGCGGGCGCAGGACGCGGCGATGCGGATGTCCACGGGCGACGGCGCGGGCGCGCTGCCGTGGACCGCGGCCGGCATCGGCGCCGCCCTGGTGGTGGCAGCGGCGACAGCGGTGGGCCTGCGCCGTCGCGCCGGCAGCCACAGGTGACACGAACCGCCGGGGAGCGGCGCCCCCGCCCCCGGCGGGACCGGCACACCGGGTGCCTTCTTCCCTGACACAGGGTGCGGTAGCGTGACGCCGGGTGGCGGGCGTGCGGTGATCCGCGCGCGGGCCGCATGGCAGGGGTTACGTGATGGGGTGCATGGTGGCAACGGGCAAGGTCATCCGTTTCGACACGGTCCGCGGCTACGGCTTCGTGGCGCCCAGCGGCGGCGGTGACGACGTCTTCCTGCACGTGAACGACCTCGTCGTGGACAAGTCCCTGGTCGGCCCCGGCGTGAGCGTCGAGTTCGACATCGAGAACGGCGACAAGGGCCTCAAGGCCGCCCGCGTCAGCGTGCTGGAGGACGGCATGTCCACCGGCGTCCCCGCCCGCCAGGCGCCGCGCTCGGCGATGGACGAAGGACTCTGCGACGTCCTGTCGCCCCGCGAGTTCACCGAGGAGGTCACGGAGGCCCTGCTCGCCGCCGCCCCCGGGATCACCGCGGAGCAGATCGTGGCGATCAGGCGCCACCTCGGGAAGCTCGCCGCCGACCACGGCTGGACCGAGGCATAGACCTCCGATCCCACGAGCCACGCACCGGCCCCGCACGGCGCACACCGCCGTGCGGGGCCGGTGTGCGCCGTGCGGGCGCGCGAGTGTTCTACTTGACGCGTTCGACAACGACGTCGGTGGGTGACGGCCCCACTGGCCTGGGAGAATGGGGCGGTTCTTGAAGATCCTCATCAGTGCCGACATGGAGGGCGCCACCGGTGTGACCTGGCCGGCGGACGTCCTGCCCGGGACACCGCAGTGGGAGCGCTGCCGGGCGCTGTTCACCTCCGACGTGAACGCCGCGGTGCTCGGCTTCTACGACGGCGGCGCCGACGAGGTCCTCATCAACGAGGCCCACTGGTCCATGCGCAACCTCCTGCTGGAACGGCTCGACAGCCGCGCCCAGATGCTGACGGGCCGCCACAAGTCCCTGTCCATGGTGGAGGGCGTCCAGCACGGCGACGTCGACGCCATCGCCTTCGTCGGCTACCACACGGCCGCCGGCACGGAGGGCGTCCTCGCCCACACCTACCTCGCCAACTCCATCACCGGAGTGTGGCTGAACGGCACGAGGGCCAGCGAGGGCCTGCTCAACGCGCACGTCGTCGCCGAGTACGGCGTCCCCGTCGTGCTCGTCACCGGCGACGACCTGACGTGCGTCGACGCCGACGGCTACGCGCCCGGAGCCCGCAAGGTCGCCGTCAAGGACCACGTGTCGCGCTACGCCGCCGTCTGCCGCACGCCCGAGCGCACCGCGGCGGACATCAGGTCCGCGGCCAAGGAGGCCACCGCGCTCGCCCACCGCCACGAGCCCGTCGACGGCGGCCCGTTCACGGTGGAGCTGGAGTTCGACGCCGCCCACCTGGCCGACGCCTCGACCGTCGTGCCGGGCGTCGCCCCGAGCGGCGAGCGGCGCGTCTCGTACACGTCACCGACGATGTACGAGGCGATCCGCACCTTCAAGGCCGTCACCACGATCGCCTCGTCCGCCGTGGAGGAGCAGTATGGCTGAGACCGACACCCCCGAAGTCGACCCCATCGACAGCAAGGCGCTCGACGAGGTGACCGCGTTCACCTCCGAGCTCATCCGCATCGACACCACCAACCGCGGCGGCGGCGACTGCCAGGAGCGCCCCGCGGCCGAGTACGCCGCGGCCCACCTCGCCGAGGCCGGACTCGAACCGGTCGTGCTGGAGCGCACCAAGGGCCGCGGCAACGTGGTCGCGCGGATCGCCGGCACCGACCCGTCGGCGGACGCGCTGCTCGTCCACGGCCACCTCGACGTCGTGCCCGCCGAGCCCGCCGACTGGAGCGTGCACCCGTTCTCCGGCGAGGTGCGCGACGGCGTGGTGTGGGGCCGCGGCGCCGTCGACATGAAGAACATGGACGCGATGATCCTCACGGTGGTCCGCGCCTGGGCCCGCCACGGGATCAGGCCGCGCCGCGACATCGTCGTCGCGTTCACCGCCGACGAGGAGGCCAGCGCCGAGGACGGCTCCGGCTTCCTCGCCGACCACCACCCCGAGCTCTTCGAGGGCTGCACCGAGGGCATCAGTGAATCGGGCGCGTACACCCACCACGCGGGCGGCCTCGAGCTGTACCCGATCGCGGCGGGCGAGCGCGGCACCGCCTGGCTGCGCCTGACCGCGCACGGCAGGGCGGGCCACGGCTCCAAGGCCAACGACGCCAACGCGGTCAGCCGCCTTGCGGCGGCCGTCGCCAGGATCGGCGATCACCGGTGGCCGTTGCGCATCACCCCCACCGTACGCGCGGCCATCGAGGAACTCGCCGCGCTCCAGGGCGTCGAGGCCGGATTCGGCACCGACGGCTTCGACATCGACGCGCTGCTCGACCGGATCGGCCCGGCCAGGGAACTCGTCGAGGCGACCGTGCGCAACAGCGCCAACCCGACCATGCTGGACGCCGGTTACAAGGTCAACGTGATCCCCGGGCACGCGACCGCCATGGTCGACGGCCGCACCGTGCCGGGCGGCGACGAGGAGTTCATCGCCACCATGGACCGGCTCACCGGTCCCGACGTGGACTGGGAGTTCGCCCACCGCGAGGTCGCCCTGCAGGCGCCCGTCGACTCGCCGACGTTCGCCAAGCTGCGCGCCGCCGTCGAGCGGTTCGCCCCCGAGGGCCACACCGTGCCGTACTGCATGTCGGGCGGCACCGACGCCAAGCAGTTCTCCCGCCTCGGCATCACCGGCTACGGCTTCGCCCCGCTCAAGCTCCCCAAGGGCTTCGACCACGACGCGCTCTTCCACGGCGTGGACGAACGCGTGCCGGTCTCCGCGCTGCACTTCGGCGTCCGCGTCCTCGACCACTACCTCAAGACCGCGTGAAGGAGCCGCACATGGCCACCGCATCGCAGTACGGCACCTGGCCGTCCCCGATCGACGCGGCGCTCGCCGCCTCCCACGACGGCAGGCCCGAGTACCTCGGCACCGTCGGCGACGAGGTCTGGTGGACCGCGCCGCGCCCGGCCGAGGGCGGCAGGCGCGCCCTCGTGCGCAGGCACGCCGACGGCACCGAGGAATCGGTACTGCCCGCCCCGTGGAACGTGCGCAGCCGCGTCATCGAGTACGGCGGCCTGCCCTGGGCGGGCACGCCGCGCGCCTCCGGCGGCCCGCTCGTCGTCTTCGCCCACTTCGCCGACCAGCGCCTCTACGCCTACGAGCCGGACGGCGACGGGCAGCCGCGCCCGCTCACCCCGCTCTCGTCCGTCGGCGGCGGGCTGCGCTTCGCGGACCTGAGGGTCCTGCCGGAGCGCGGCGAGGTCTGGTGCGTGATGGAGGAGTTCACCGGTCCCGCACCGACCGACGTGCGCCGCGCCGTCGTCGCCGTGCCGCTCGACGGCTCGGCCGCCGAGGACCGGGGCGCGGTGCGCGAACTGTCCGACGGGCGCCATCGCTTCGTCACGGGACCCCAGCTCTCGCCCGACGGGCGGCGCGCCGCGTGGATCGCCTGGGACCACCCGCGCATGCCGTGGGACGGCACCGAGGTCGTCCTCGCCGACGTACCCGCCGAGGGCGGCCCGTTCACCGGCCCCTTCACCGGCGCCGCCACCGTGCTCGGCGGCCCCGACGAGGCCGTCTGCCAGGTCGCCTGGGCCGAGGACGGCTCGCTGCTGTACGCGTCCGACCCCGGCGGCTGGTGGGAGCTGCGCCGCGTACCCGCGGACGGACTCGCCGACGCGCGCGCCCGCTCCACCGCGCTGCTGCCCGCGCGGCACGAGGAGTTCGGCGGCGCCCTGTGGCGCATCGGCATGCAGTGGTTCGCGCCGCTCACCGGCGGCAGGATCGCCGTCGTCCACGGCACGGGCACCAACGCGCTCGGCGTGCTCGACCCCGAGGCCGGCACCCTGACCGACGTGCCGGGCCCCTGGACCGAGTGGTCGTCCACGCTGGCGGTGCACGGCGACACCGTCGTCGGGCTCGCGGCGAGCGCCCGCACCTCGGCCGAGATCGTCGAGGTCGACACCTCATCCCTGGACGCACGCGTGATCGGCTCCGCCCACAGCGACGCCGTCGACCCGGCGTACCTCTCGCCCGGCGAGGAGCGCGTCTTCACAGGCCCCGGAGGGCGGGAGATCCACGCGCACGTCCACGCGCCGCACCACCCGGACTACACAGGGCCCGAGGGCGAGCTGCCGCCGTACGTCGTCTGGGTGCACGGCGGCCCCACCAGCCGCACACCCCTCGTGCTCGACCTGGAGATCGCCTACTTCACCTCGCGCGGCATCGGCGTCGCCGAGGTCAACTACGGCGGATCCACCGGCTATGGGCGCGCCTACCGCAACCGGCTGCGCGAGCAGTGGGGCGTCGTGGACGTCGAGGACTGCGCGGCGGTCGCCCTCGCGCTGGCCGCGGAGGGCTCGGCGGACCGGGCGAGGCTTGCCGTGCGCGGCGGCAGCGCGGGCGGCTGGACGACCGCCGCGTCCCTGACATCGCCCCTCGCGCGCGACGTGTGGGCCTGCGGCGCCATCAGCTACCCGATCCTGGACCTCGCGGGGTGGGCGAAGGACGAGACCCACGACTTCGAGTCCCAGTACCTGGAATCGCTGATCGGGCCGCTCGCCGAGGTCCCCGGACGCTACGCCGAGCGCTCCCCGATCAACCTCGTCGACGCCATCAAGGCACCGTTCCTGCTGCTCCAGGGGCTCGACGACGTGATCTGCCCGCCCGCGCAGTGCGACAGGTTCCTCGCCGCCGTCGCGGGACGCAGCATCCCGCACGCGTACCTCTCCTTCGAGGGCGAGGGACACGGCTTCCGCAGGAAGGACACGATGGTCCGCTGCCTCGAAGCGGAACTGTCGCTCTACGCGCAGACGTTCGGCTTCGAGCGCGACGACGTGCCCCGGCTGGAGCTGACCACGTGAGCGCACTCGCCCCCTTGATACGGCCGAGGCGCCTCGTGCCGGGCGACCGGGTCGCCGTCGTCGCACCCAGCGGCCCCGTACCCGAGGACCGCCTCCAGGCAGGCCTCGACATCCTGCGCGGCTGGGACCTCGACCCCGTCGTCGCGCCCCACGTGCTGGACCGGCACCCGCGCTTCGGCTACCTCGCCGGCCAGGACGCGGACCGGGCACGTGACCTGACGGCCGCCTGGTGCGACCCCGATGTGGCCGCTGTGCTGTGCGCACGCGGCGGCTACGGCGCCCAGCGCATGGTCGACCTGCTCGACTGGGACGCCATGCGTGCCGCCACACCCAAGGCGCTCGTGGGGTTCAGCGACATCACCGTGCTGCACGAGGCGTTCGCCACCCGGCTCGGCGTCGCCACCCTGCACGGGCAGATGACCTCCGCCGCCGTCTTCCTCAAGGACGCGGAGAGCCAGGAGCACCTGCGGGCGACGCTGTTCGAGCCCGAGTCCGTGCTGACGCTCGGCCTGCCCACGGCGCGTGCCCTGGTGCCCGGCCGGGCCAGGGGCATCACCCTCGGCGGCTGCGTCAGCCTCCTCGCGGCCGACCTCTCGACGCCGCACGCGCGCCCCTCGGCCGCGGGCGGGCTGCTGATGATCGAGGACACCGGCGAGGAGCCGTACCGCCTCGACCGCATCCTCACCCAGCTGCTGCGCGCCGGGTGGCTGGACGGCGTCGCGGGGATCGGCCTCGGCTCCTGGCAGGAGTGCGGACCCTACGAGGAGGTGCGTGACGTCTTCCTCGACCGGCTCGGCGGACTCGGCGTGCCGATCGTCGAGGAGATGGGGTTCGGGCACGGCGACACCGCCCTGACCGTGCCGTTCGGGGTGCCGGCCGTGCTGGACGCGGACACCGCCACCCTGACCCTGGAGGTGCCCGCGCTGACCTGAGCCGCGGCGCGCGCCCCGTTCGCGCGCGGTGGACGCGGGGCGCGCCCCGCGTCCACTGCCGTAGGGTCGTTCCCATGCTTCTCTGGATCAACGGTCCCTTCGGCGGCGGCAAGACGCAGACGGCCTACGAAATCCAGCGCCGGCTGCCCGGGAGCGTCGTCTGTGATCCGGAGCACGTCGGGTTCGGGCTGCAGCGGATGATGCCCGCCGAACTGCGGGGAGACTTCCAGGACCTGGAGGCCTGGCGTGCGGGCGTGCACGAGGTGCTCGACGTGACGCTGGCGAAGTACCCCGGCACGGTGATCGCGCCGATGACGCTGGTGGAGCCCGCCTATTTCAGACAGATCGTCGGCGGGCTGCGCGACGCGGGCCACGACGTACGCCACTTCGCGCTGCTGGCCAGGCGCGAGACGGTGCTGCGCCGGCTGCGGGAGCGCGGCCTCGGCCAGGTGATGCAGTACATCACCGGCAAGGAGGGCTCGCTGACGCGGGAGAGCTGGGCGGTGGGGCAGCTCGACCGCTGCCTCGAAGCGCTGGGCGGCGAGGAGTTCCGCGAGCACGTGTGGACCGACCACGTGCCCGTGCAGTCGGTCGCCGACCGCATCGCCGACGCCGCGGGGCTGCGCCTGCGGCCCAACACCGACGGGCCGCTGCTCGGCGGCGCACGCAGGGCGTGGACGGGCGTCAGGCACATCCGCCTCGACTGAGGAAACTCCCTGTTCCCGCACGTCAGCTCGGGTCTACGATGGCGCGATGCCCGACACGCGTGCCGCCGCCACCGCACTCGCCACCGGCGAGCGCACCTTCATCAGGCCCTTCCGCGGCGAGGACGCCGACGAGTTCACCGCGTCCGCCCGCGAGAGCCGGCACCTGCACAGGCCCTGGCTCTTCCCGCCGGACCAGCCCGACGCCTACGCCGCATACGCGGCCCGGCTCGCCGACGACCGGGACCGCCACGGCTTCCTCGTCTGCGCAACGTTCGACGGCAGGATCGCCGGGTTCATCAACGTCAACAACATCGTCATGGGAGCGATGCGCGGCGGCGCGCTCGGCTACGGGGTCTTCGCGCACGCGGCGGGGCGCGGCCTGATGAGCGAGGGTCTCGGGCTGGTGATGGGGCAGGTGTTCGGCCCGCTGGGGCTGCACCGACTCGAAGCGTGCATCCAGCCGACCAACACGGCGTCCATCGCGCTCGTGCGGCGCGCCGGGTTCCGCCTCGAAGGGTTCTCGCCCGACTTCCTCTTCATCGACGGCGCGTGGCGCGACCACGAGCGCTGGGCGATCACCTCCGACATGGTGCCGGCCGGCACGTCCTAGCGGCCGTCAGCGCCGCGACGGCCGGTTGATCTTCATCGTGTCCATGTCCGTGGCGGTGGAGCGCAGTTCCCCGTGGTCGTACCCCAGCGCGGCCAGGGCGCGCGCGGCGCGCTCCTCGGCGAGCAGAGCGGCCATCTCCTCGCCGTCGTCCGCGTCCGCGACGATCTCGTAGCGGTAGCTGAAGTGGTTCAGCGTCCGGTCGTAGGCGAGCGAGCCCTCCGGCGTGAACCGCAGCCCCGCGAGCCCGTGTCCTTCCACGTCGGCGAGCAGCCGCGCCCGGTCGGTGTCCGTCAGGCCGCGCCAGGCGCCCCGCACGATGACCCGGTAGGTGTGCTGGGTGCTCATGGGTGGTGCGTCCCTTCGCCGATCGTCACAGGTCCCGTGCACCCTACGGCCGGGGCGGCGGGGCGCGCGCGGGGTTTTCCGGGCGCCGGTGCCGTGGGCAGGCACCCTGGTCAGCGGCGCGTGCGCGCGGTTCGATGGGGGCTCGTCCCGATCGCTCGACCGCTTACGGATACGAAGTGAGGTTGCCGTGGCCACTGCCGTCCGACGCGCCGTGCTGACCCTGCCCGCCGCCCCCGTGGGACCGGAGAACCCACTGCCGCCGCTCCTCCCGCTCGACGAGGCGCACACCGTCGACCAGGACACCCTGCGCACGCTGCCGCCCCGCATGGCGCGCCAGGCGGGCCACGCGCCGCTGCGCTCCCCGCTGCCGGCGCGGATACTCGACGGCTACGGCAGGCGGCGCACACCGGCCCGCCTCGACGCCCTCGTGATCGAGAACGAGCGGCTGCGCGCGACGGTCCTTCCGTCGCTCGGCGGCCGGGTCCACTCGCTGACGCACAAGGAGACGGGACGCCAACTGGTCTACAGGAACCCGGTGTTCCAGCCCGCGAGCTTCGCCCTGAACGGTGCCTGGTTCTCCGGCGGCATCGAGTGGAACATCGGCGCCACGGGCCACTCGGCGCTGTCCTGCCTGCCCGTGCACGCGGCCGTGGTGACCGCGCCCGACGGCGGCCCGATGCTGCGGTTGTGGGAGTGGGAGCGGCTGCGTGACGTGCCGTTCCAGGTCGATCTGTGGCTGCCGGCCGACGCGGACTTCCTCTACGCGGGCGTGCGGATCCGCAACCCGCACGACGCTCCCGTGCCCGTCTACTGGTGGTCGAACACCGCCGTCGAGCAGGCGCGGGGGACCCGGGTGCTCGTGCCGGCCGAGGAGGCCTGGCACTACGGCTACGAGCGGAGCCTGCGCCGCGTCCCCGCGCCGCCCGAGCCGCTCGGCGGCGCGTACGCGGCCGACTGGTTCTACGACGTGCCGGACGGCGAGCGCAAGTGGATCGCCGCGCTCGACGTCGACGGGCGCGGCCTCGTCCAGACGTCCACGGACGGCCTGCCCGGCCGCAAGCTGTTCGCCTGGGGCACAGGGCCCGGCGGACGGCGCTGGCAGGAGTGGCTGACCGAGCCGGGCATGCCCGGGTACGCCGAGATCCAGGCCGGCCTCGCCCGCACCCAGCTGGAACACGTACCGCTCGAAGGGGGCGGCGAGTTCAGC
>NZ_JAGIQL010000348.1 GCF_017813245.1 Streptomyces montanisoli | reverse complement strand
CCCCCCCCCCCCTCCCTTCTTTCCAGGCTGTAGTCCGCCTGCCAGCTTCATCGGTGTCTGGAGTCCAACCGTGTGCTCATCCGTTCTCGGCTCGTCCGCGGCCGCCGGGCTCGGCAGCGCGGCCAGCTCGTCGAGCAGTCCCGCGCCGATATCCCGCAGCGCCGGGTCAGCGGGACCCGGCGAGGCACCGGCCCGTTCGGGCGCCAGGTGGCCGCCCGCCGCGAGCCACCGCCGGCGCACGGCGTCGGCGTCACGGCCGTCCTCGGCCGCCTGCCGCAGCTCGTGGCCGACCAGGTCCTCGGGCTGCACCCAGGTCACACGCAGCGCGCTCACCGCACCCCCGCGAGCTCGGTGAACGCCGCCTCGTGGGCGCGGCGCCGCTCCGTGTCCCTGGCGAACACCTCCCGTGTCACGGCGGCGAGTTCGGCGGCGGGGCCGTGCAGGTCGAGCCTGCTCGCCCGGGCCACCTCGTCGGCCCACGCGGCGGGCACGGCGCCACTGCCACCGAGCGCGCCCGCGATCGACCCGCTCATCGTGGCGATCGAGTCGCAGTCACGGCCGTAGTTGACGGAGCCGAGCACCGTGCGCTCGAAGTCACCGCCGCCGATCATGAGCATCGCGAGCGCGACCGGCAGCTCCTCGATGCTGTGCAGCCGCGACGGGCGCCGTGCGCCGAGCGACGGCTCACGGTAGCGGGGGCCCACCGTGTCGAACGGGGCGACCGCCTCGCGCAGCGGGACCAGCGCCTCCTCCCAGTCGCCGAACGCGCCCGCACGCTCGCACACCGCCTCGATCGCCGCGCGCGTGCCGTCCTTCGCGAGCCGCAGCGCCTCCTCGACGACGCTCGAAGGGGTGGCGCCCGGCGCGAACGCGGCGGCCACGGCGGCGGCGAAGACGCCCGCAGCCTCCCGCCCGTACGACGACTGGTGCGGCGCGGCCACCTCGAGCGCCTCCGCGTAGGCGGCGGCCGGGTTTCCCGCGTTGACGACGCCGACGGGCGCCATGTACATCGCGGCGCCGCAGTTGACGATGTTCCCGACGCCGGCCTCGCGCGGGTCGACGTGGCCGTAGTGCAGGCGCGCCACGATCCACTTCTCGGCCAGGAAGATGCGCTGCAGCGGCAGCGCCTCGGCCTCCAGCTCCGGGATCCAGCGGGGGTTGCCGATCAGGTCGGGCACCAGGTGGTCGGCGACGCTGTACGCGTCGAGGTGGTCGCGGACCTTCGCGTACACGCGCACCAGCGCCTGCGTCATCAGGGTGTCGTCGGTGACGTGCCCGTCACCCTTGTGGTACGGCGCGATCGGCCGGGCCGTGCGCCAGGCGTCGCCGTGGAACGGGCCGACGATGCCGCGCACCCGGCCGCCGTGGCGCTCCGCGATCTGCTCCGGCGTCCAGCCCTCCACCGGGCCGCCGAGCGCGTCGCCGACCGCGGCGCCGACCAGGCAGCCGGTCACGCGGTCCTCAAGGTTCGCTTTCATGGGTTCGAAGGTCCTTCCGTGGCGGTGAACGCGGTTTCTGCGGCGGTGAGTCGAGCGGCGAGACGCACGAGGTCCACCCCGGCCAGGCGCGGCAGCGCGCAGCCCGCGAGGGTGGAGCACGCGTCACGCCACGACGCGGGCAGCGCGCCCGCGCCGCCCACGGCGCCCGCCAGCGCGCCGC
>NZ_JAGIQL010000347.1 GCF_017813245.1 Streptomyces montanisoli | reverse complement strand
GGCCGGATGTTCCCCGGTGCGAGCGACGCGGCCGTGGCGCGGCTGAACATCTTCAACTACGTCGGCTTCCTGGTGGGATCGCCGCTGGTGGGCGCGCTGGGTGACGCGTGGAGCTACCGGGGCGCGACGCGGCGCGGCGCCTGCGGCGCGGCGGCAGCGTGTCGCTGGGGCTGTTGTTCTCTTGTGTCGTCTCTCCGGCCGTGCCGGAGGACGTGGGCTCGATGGGCATCCGGGCGTTTCTCCCGTCACGCTCCCGGGCGCCGCGCCTGGTTCCGGTCCAGCGGCTGTCCGCGCTTGCGCGTTCGCCGCCGCCCGGGGCGCGGGCGCCGCACGGGGGCTTGTCTGGCTCGCCGGTTCCCCACCCGCTTGTCGCGCGGGTGCGGCCTGGCGAAAGTCTTCTGGTCTGTGCGCCGCCCGATCCAGGTGGCTCCCGGATTCAAGGGCCGCGCCCGACGGCTGTCCTAAGTGGAGGCCGTGCCCGTCCGCACCGTCGCGGCGGCGGCTCCAGGGGCCTTCGAGTGGCCCGCGGGTACCGCCTCGCGGTCGGCCGCGAGCGGGTCGGTCACCGTGCCGGACTCCTCGTCGAGGGGCCCCTGCGCCAGCCTGGTCACCGCTGCGGGGACCGGCGGCGCCAGGTCGGCCACAGCTCGGAGACCGGACAGGACGTCGTCGGGTCGAACGGCGGGTGTCTCGTGCCGAACAACCAGTCGCAGTATCGCACAGGGGCCCGCCCCGGTGCGGCCGACGTCCCCGCCGGGCTCCGCCACGACGTGCAGCTCGGCGACGGCGGCCCTCGCGTCGAACGTCCTGACCCCGTTCTTCGTGCGGCGCTCGACCTCGACGGCCGGCGCCGCGAGGAACGCGGCCACGGCGCGCTCGGCCTCCTCGGCCGCCACGCCGTCGAGCCGCAGCTCCCACACGGATGCGGTCAGCCGGTCGGCGAGCCCGGGGACCCGGGCCTCCACCGCGTCGACGACGTCGAGGCCCGTGGGCAGCGACGCGTCGAGCAGTTCACGCAGGGCCTCGGGGTCACGCGGCTCCACCAGGGCGATCTCCAGGAACTCGGCCTCGCTGCCCGTGCCGGTGGGTGCGGCATTGGCGTACGACACCTTCGGGTGCGGCGTGAAGCCGGCCGAGTACGCCATCGGCACCTCGGCGCGGCGCAGCGCCCGCTCGAAAGCGCGCTGGAAGTCGCGGTGGCTGGTGAACCGGAGGCGGCCGCGCTTGGTGTAGCGCAGTCTGATGCGCTGCACCGTGGGTGCGGGCGGCGGGCCTTCGGGCTGTCGCTTGCCCAGTGGTTTACTCCTCGGTGCGGGGCCGCGCGGTGACGCACGGCCCGTGGGGCCTTTCGTGGTCTCCCGGCATCAGCCCTGATCGCTCAAGGTGACTTCGGGTGCGGGCGCCGCGCCGGGGACGGTTTTCTTACTACCCAGAGTACGCGCAGGGGCTCCGTTCGGTTCCCGAGGCTCCGGCATCCGGGCACCGTCCCCGCGCGCGTCGCCGCTCCGCGGGGCGGGTGGCGCGCCGAACACCGCGCGGCGCAGGTCGGCCCGCGCGTGCCGCAGCGCGGCGCGGGCAGGTCGGAGGAGCACACGCCGGAAGTCCAAGCACCGATGCGTCCGGGATGCCAGGTCGCGCCTGGGAGGAGGGGGGGGGGGGGGGGGGGGG
>NZ_JAGIQL010000346.1 GCF_017813245.1 Streptomyces montanisoli | reverse complement strand
CGGCGGCGGCGACGCGGTCGGGCAGGCGGCGCGCGCGGCGCGGCTGCACGCGGCACAGGGCGTGGCGTCCGTCGTCGTGGACTGCGAGTCGGGTCCTGTGCGGCTCGGCCTCGCCGCCTCGCTCGCGACCGCGCTCGGCGGCACCGCGGTGACGCTCGACGAACTGCGCGCCGACTCGATCGCCGGGCTCGTCAAGGACGTGCGCGGCGAGCGCACCGCACATGACCGCATCACAGGACAAGCGGGACAGACTCGGAGGGCCGCCTGATGCCGCAGGGAAAGCCGGAGACCGTCCCCGACGACGGGCTCACCACGCGCCAGCGCCGCAACCGGCCGCTGGTCCTCGTCCACACGGGCCCCGGCAAGGGCAAGTCGACGGCCGCGTTCGGTCTCGCGCTCCGCGCGTGGACGCAGGGGTGGCCGGTCGGCGTGTTCCAGTTCGTGAAGTCGGCGAAGTGGCGCGTCGGCGAGGAGAAGGCGCTTCGGACGCTCGGCGCGAGCGGCGAGGGCGGGACCGTGGCCTGGCACAAGATGGGCGAGGGCTGGTCCTGGGTGCAGCGCGACAGCCAGCTGTCCAACGAGGAGGCCGCGCGGGAGGGCTGGGAGCAGGTCAAGCGCGACCTCGCGGCGGAGACGCACCGTCTGTACGTGCTGGACGAGTTCGCGTACCCGCTGCACTGGGGGTGGGTGGACACGGCCGAGGTGGTCGAGGTCCTGCGGCAGCGGCCCGGCACCCAGCACGTGGTGATCACGGGACGCAACGCGCCGCAGGAGCTGCTGGACTTCGCGGACCTGGTGACGGAGATGACGAAGGTGAAGCACCCGATGGACGCGGGTCAGAAGGGCCAGCGAGGCATCGAATGGTGACGCCGGGAACCACCGCACCGCCTGAGGCGGTGGCCGCGCCGTGACCGCCGTTCCCAGGCTGGTCGTCGCGGCGCCGTCGTCGGGCAGCGGCAAGACCACCGTGGCGACGGGCCTGATGGCGGCGTTCTCGGAGCGCGGCCTCGCCGTGTCGCCGCACAAGGTCGGGCCCGACTACATCGACTCCGGCTACCACACCCTGGCCGTCGCGGGCGGCGGCCCCGTGCGGCGGCCCGGCCGCAACCTCGACGCGTACATGTGCGGCCTCGATCTGATGGCGCCGCTGTTCGCGCACGGCGCCGACGGCTGCGACCTGGCCGTGGTCGAGGGCGTCATGGGGCTGTACGACGGCGCGGCGGGCCAGGGCGAGCTGGCGTCGACGGCGCAGGTGGCGAAGGTGCTGCGCGCGCCGGTCGTGCTGGTGGTGGACGCGTCCTCGCAGTCGCGGTCGGTCGCCGCGCTCGTGCACGGGTTCCTGTCGTTCGACCCGGATGTGCGGATCGGCGGCGTCGTCCTGAACAAGGTCGGCTCCGACCGCCACGAGGAGCTGCTGCGCGAGGCCCTGGAGGAGTGCGGCGTGCCGGTGCTCGGGGCGCTGCGCAGGTCGGACGGGGTGAGCGCGCCCTCGCGCCATCTGGGGCTCGTCCCCGTGGCCGAGCGGCACGCCGACGCGCTCGCCGCGACCCGCGCGCTCGCCGAGCACGTACGGGCGGGCTGCGACCTCGACGGGCTGCTGGCGCTCGCGCGTTCGGCGCCCCCGCTGGACGCGGCGGCGTGGGGGCCGGCGGCGGCGGTGGGCGGCGGAC
>NZ_JAGIQL010000345.1 GCF_017813245.1 Streptomyces montanisoli | reverse complement strand
CGCACGCCGGACACCGGGCAGGGCGACGGCGTCCGCCCGGCGTCGCGGCCCGCGGGGCCGGACTCACGCGGGGGCGGGTGCCGGCAGAGCCGCGGCCCGTGCCACGAGCGCGGCGCGTGGCGCGTCACTTGCTTCGTGACGCTCTCATGTCCGCCGCGTCGACCAGTTCCACCCGGTGGTTGTACTGGATCGTGTAGAATGTGCGCGCGCCCTCGACGACCCTGCCGCTGCTCGCGAAGAAGTCGTCCGTGCCGGTCGCGCGCCGCGTCGCGACGTACGCCTCGCCACCCGGCACCGTGTACTTGCCGAGCGGCGCCATCGTGGACGGCTTCAGGCCCGCGGGGTACTCGGACGCGTCCGGGTAGGCCACGCCGTACACCGGGACGCCGGCCGTCGCGTCCGCGTTCCTCGGCCTGACGATGCGCACACCGGGGGCCGGGGTGGTGTTCCTGCCGCCGGGGTTGGGGATCCAGCCCTTCCTGCCCGCGTACCAGATCGCCGTCCAGCGGCCCTTCTTGCCCGCGACCACGTACTGCTGGCCGGAGGAGACCGTGCCGCCCCAGTCCGCGATGCCGGTCGTGCCGGTGCCGTTCGGGTGCAGGTAGGGGTCGGCGAGGAGCGGCGCGGTCGCGTCGGGCGCGCCGCGCACGTAGAGGAAGTTCGACGGTGCGGTGCGGTCGGCGCATTTCCTGGTCGTGCCGGCCCCGTCGTCGACGGGGCAGATCGTCACCGTCTGCTCGTTGTGCGCGAAGGACGGCGAGATCGTCACGGCGGTGCCCACGGGGCCGGCGCCGCGGGGCGCGGGTGCCTGCTTGCCGAGCAGCGCCATGAACCTGTTCCAGTCCCAGTACGGGCCCGGGTCCCAGTGCATGCCCGTCACCGTGCCGTCGGTGGGCGCCGGGACGTTGTCGTGGCCGAGGATGTGCTCGCGGTCCAGCGGGATGCCGTACTTGTGCGACAGGTACTTCACCAGGTCGGCGGTCTCCTGGTACTGCGCCTGCGTGTACCAGGTGGCGCCGTGGGCGGCGAACCCCTCGTGCTCGATGCCGATCGAGTGCATGTTGAACCAGTAGTCGCCGGCGTGGAACGCGATGTCCTTGTCCGGCACCATCTGGGTGACCGAGCCGTCCGACGCCTTCATCACGTAGTGCGCCGAGACGGTGCCGGGCGTCTGGAACTCCTTGATGGCGTCCTCGTAGGACGTCTCGGTGTCGTGGATGACGATGTACTTGACGTCCATGCCGTCGGCGGGCCGGTCGGCGACCTGGCCGTTCGTCGGGTCGGCCGGCAGGAACCGGCACGTCATCATGTGCGGGCACTCCGGCCGCCGCGCCGCCGGGTCAGGGGCGGGCGCCTTCGGGTAGGCCTCGGCGAGCTGCGAGGTCGCCGGGTGGACGCCGGGGTCCGGGGTGACGGAGACGTGCTGGCCCTGGTCGGCGGTGCGGCTCGCGCCCGTGCGCAGGGTGGCGTAGACGCGGCGGGCGAAGGCGCCGGCCGCCGTGCGGCCGGAGGCGCGGCTGTAGCGGGCGACGGCCCCGTACCACTGGGCGGGGTCGCTGGGGGTGGAGCCCGTCAGCGACTTCTCGTAGGCGGCGAGGAGCGCGGCGCCGCCGCGGATGTTGTCGCGGGTGTCGGTGCGCAGCCGGGCGGCGGGCGTGCCGGTCAGTTCCGCGGCCTTGCCGAGCGTGTGGAGGGCGGGGTCGTGGGTGAACGACGAGATGTCGCCCCGGCCCGCTGCGCCGGCGCCGCTGCCCGCGGCCATCGCCGCCGTCACGTCGGTCAGGTCCATGGGGCCGTAGCCGCCGCCGGTGTTGTGGCTGCCGGGGTGCGCGTCCCAGCCTGTCTCCTGGTAGGCCAGGGCGAGCAGGAGGGACGCGGGTACGTGGAACTCGGCGGCCGCAGCCTCGAAGTCGGCCTGCCGGGCGCCGGCGGCGGGCCCGGCGGCGGGCGCGGGGGGCGCCTGGGCGGAGGCGGGCGCGGCCGGGAGGACGGGA
>NZ_JAGIQL010000344.1 GCF_017813245.1 Streptomyces montanisoli | reverse complement strand
CCCCGCCCTGCGGGGTGCCGGCCGAGTGGGCCGCGGCGCGGACGCGACGACGAGCTGCGGGAGCGCCGCGTGGCGGCCGCGGTGTGGGCGCGGCCGCCTGCGCCGGATCAGTGCAGGTGCAGCTGCTGACCCGGGTAGATCACGTTGGCGTCCGTGACGATGCTCTTGTTCAGGTCGAACAGCTTGTGCCATCCGCCCTTGACGTGGTGCGCCTTGGCGATCTTCGAGAGGGTGTCGCCGGACTTGACCTTGTACTCGCCGTCGCCCTTCTTGATCTTCGTCGGGCGGGCGCTGCCGCGGCTCGCGTGCTCGGAGCCGCTGTGGGAGGACTGCCCGGAGGACTGGTGCGAGGTGCTCGACTGCGACTGGTGCGACGGAGCGGACTGCGACGACGTGTCGCTGCCCTGCGCCGCGCCGGAGCCGCCGGGGCCCGAGAGGTTCACGCCGCAGGAGGGCCAGGCGCCCTTGCCCTGCCCGGCGAGCACCTTCTCGCCGATGGCGATCTGCTGGGACTTCGTGGCCTGGTTGGCCTGCGGCGCGTAGGCGGTGCCGCCGTACGCGGCCCAGGTGGAGTTCGTGAACTGCAGGCCGCCGTAGAAGCCGTTGCCGGTGTTGATCGACCAGTTGCCGCCGGACTCGCACTGGGCGACCTGGTCCCACTCGGAGACGGAGGCGGCGGAGGCCGACGTGGCGGTCAGCAGCGGGACGGCCACGGCCGCACCGGTGACACCGGCGAGCGTGGCGTAGCGGACGGCCTTCGACGGGCGGCGGTGCTTGTGGGCCTTGCTGGAGCGCAGCAGCATGGAACATCTCCTCACCGACGCCTGCGAGGTCAGCTGTCGGGTTCGGGCCAAGTGAGTTGCCCGGTCGCGATCGGCCCACGTGCTTCGTGGTCCGTGCGGCCCGCACTGCTCGTGCGTGCCGCTCGCGGCTTCACCCCTAGCCGGTCCGCTGGGCTGTCCTTGTGGGACGGCCTTCCCGGTCCGGCGGCGGAACCATGGGTCCCCCGCTCCTGCCTACGGCGCTTGACGCGACGACTGTTCCTGGCGACCGACGGCAGGATTCGGCGTTTCGGTCGTCAGGGCCCGCGGTGCGAGCGATGAAGACCGTAAACATATGACTGTCGGATCTTCAAAGAAGGACATCTCGACGAAAACGCCCAAAGCGTTCACCCACATGGACCCATATCCCCAGGTGGCGGCCGAAACAGGCCCTTTGGGTGGGCCATTTCGACCAAACAACCCGAAGAGACGCTTGTCTCACTTTCACAGAATCGGACATACAGTGCCGAACTGACAGCGCACGGGGGCCACTTCGTGGCCGCCCGTGCGCTGTGGCAGAAGTCGCGTGCGGCGTCAGCCGACGCCGAGGTCGAGTGTCTGGCCAGGGACGATGTGGTCGGGATCGGACCCGAGGGCGGACTTGTTCGCGTCGTAGAGCGCGTGCCAGCCGCCGTCCACCCGCTCGCTCGACGCGATGCCCGAGAGGCTGTCGCCCGCGCGGACGGTGTAGCTGCCGTGCGAAGCGGCCGAGGTGCCCGAGGCCGTTGACGACGTGTCACCGGAACCGGCGTGGCGGCCGGATTGGGCGCCGCCGTCCGATTCGGCCGGCCTGGAGGTCGTGGACGGCGTGGACGGCGTGGACGAGGTGGACGGCGTGGAGGTCCCGGTCGACGGCGTCGAGGCCGTCGCGCTCGACGAGGCCGTCGCGCTCGACGCCGTCGCCTCGGGCGCCGAGCCGCCGCGGTGCTTGCCGCCGGCCGTGGTGGAGCCGGCGGCGCCGAGGTGGCCACCCACGGCGCCGAGGCCGGCCGCGGCGGCCGGCGAGGCGGGGGAGGCGGACGAGGCCGCCAGGTCGGAAGAGCACACGACTGAACACCAGTCGGCGAGGCAGCGGGGGAGCCGGCGGCGGCGAGGGGGGGGGGGGGGGGGGGGGGGGGGGGGGGGGGGGGGGGGGGGGGGGGGGGGGGGGGGGGGGGGGGGGGGGGGGGGGGGGGGGGGGGGGGGGGGGGGGGGGGGGGGGGGGGGGGGGGG
>NZ_JAGIQL010000343.1 GCF_017813245.1 Streptomyces montanisoli | reverse complement strand
GCCCTGCCGGGCCGTGGCGGCCGTCGCCCCGCGCCGCGCGGTACCGGCGCCACGGCCCGGCAGGGCCGTCGGCCACTTGGCGAGCGCGGAGGCGGCCGCGTACCAGGCCACCAGGCCCGACACCGCGGCGAACCACCCGCCGGCCTTGCCGATGCCGCTCGTACCGGAGAACTCGGCCACCGCGAGCAGGATGAGCGCCACGCACAGCAGCCCGTACGCCCCCTGCACGAGCGCGCCCGCGCCCGTGGCCGCCAGAGTGAGCGTCAGGGCGAGCAGCGCCCACAGGGCGAGGAAGAGCCCGGCGGCGTGCGCCGAGGCGTGGTCGCCGAACGCGGTGCCCCACGTGAACCAGAACGCGCCGAGGCCGGCGAAGGCCGTGCCGGTGAGCGCGCCGCCCGACCTGAGCTCCATCAGCCCGGCGACGAACAGGGCGACTCCGCCCACGTAGAGGGCGAGTGTCACGGCGTCAGCCGCCGAGACGCCGGAGATGACCCCGGTGTGCCCGAGGCCGAAGGCGAGCAGGGTCAGTCCGAGTGCGAGATGGCCGAGGGCTGAGGTGGATGTGGATGGTGCGCTTCCCGCAGAGACGTCGTTGTCCACGGCGGGCTCCCTTCGCTGTGCGCTGTGGTGCTGTGTCCCAGCGCTCCTTATGTACCCTTCACATGGGCACAATTCACCTTTTGCGGCAAGGGATTTCACGTCGCGTACAGGATCGCTGACGTGCTGTCACACCACTGGGTCGCAGAGCAACCGCAGTTGATTGAGTGGCACTTGTGGGTGACCCGGCGCACGGACACACGAGACCGCGGCCCCCCGGGCCCACGGGCCCGGCGGCCGAAACGGGCCGGGACGGGCCGGGACGGGCCGGGACGCCGAACGGGGCGGCGAGCGCTACGGGATGACGACCACCGGCCGCCGCGCGCGGCGCGCGAGCCGCCCGGCGACCGAGCCGAAGATCCGGCCCACGAGGCCGTGGGTCGAGCCCACGACGATCGCGTCGGCCGAGTACTCCTGGCTGACTTCCTCCAGCTCGTGGCAGATGTCCCCGCCGCGCTCGACCAGGATCCAGGGCACCTCGGAGAGGTGTTCGGCGCAGGCGAGCTCCAGGCCGAGCACCTCGGTGCGATGGTCGGGCACGTCCACGAACACGGGGGGCTCGCACCCCGCCCAGACCGTCGTCGGGAGCCTGTTGGCCACATGGACGATGATCAGCGCGGAGCCGAGGCGCATGGCCATGCCGATGGCATAGGCGAGGGCTCGCTCGGTCGACGTCGAGCCGTCGAACCCGACCACCACTCCGTGGCGGAAGGCCGGGTCGCAGGCCGTGCTCGGCTGTTCCTCCGCCAGCAGTTCGGCCAGGGGGTCGGCCACCTGCTTGCGGTCAGCGGGTTCTGGGATGTCGTGACCGGCCATGGGTGTCTCGGCGAAGGAAGTCCTCGTGGGAAGGAACAACGGCGGCGAAGAAGGGCGGGGAGCGGTGTGTCCGGGAATCGTCTTTCCCGGTCCTTACCCCAAAGGTACGGCGTCACTCCTCTCCTGCCCAGGCTTCGGCATTCCACACGTGACGCCTCGCACACGGCTCGCGCGCGGCGTTGCAGGGAGCATGCACGAGCACGCCGCGCAACGCAATGCCCGATGGCCACTACAGCTGACCTGTGCCCCACGCGGGTGACGGCGTCGCGGCCCGGCCTCCGGCCCCGCGCCCGGCCCTGCGTCCGTCCCGTCCGCCCGGGGCCGGCCCGCCGTCCGCCCGGGGCCGGCCGGCCCGCCGTTCGCCCGTCGGGACGCACGGCCAGTGTCCGTACGGCCTCGCCGCTCGTTGGCCAGCGGTCACGCCGCCGCCTGGAAGGACCCACCGTGCCCGTATCCACGACGCGCCAGGCAGGCGCCGCCTCCACGGCCCGGGAGGCCGCCGGGTGCCGGCGTACTCAGGCCGGATCCGAGGGCCGTGCGCCCGGTGCCGCGCGGCCCT
>NZ_JAGIQL010000342.1 GCF_017813245.1 Streptomyces montanisoli | reverse complement strand
CCTCGGCGCCGGGGAGGGCGCGCGCGGTCAGCGCCGTCAGCCGCGTGGTCAGCGCGGGCGCCACGCCGTGCGCGAGACCCGCCGCGCGCGCGGCCGGGGTGAGGACGAGCCTGGCCCTGCGCCGCTCGACGGCCGTCACGATGCGCCGCGCCGCGTGCTCCGCGTCCATCGACACCAGTGGCGTGCCGGCCAGTGCCGAGAACCAGGCGAACTCCTTGCGCTCGTCGCCGCCGAACTCCGCGTGCAGATGGCTGCCCGTGCGCATCAGTCCGGGGTGGACGGCCGTCACGCTCACGCCCGTGCGGCCGCACTCCGCCCGCAGCCCCTCCGCCAGCGTGCCGACGGCCGACTTGGCGCAGGAGTACGGCAGCAGGTGGGGCACGCCGAGCAGCCCGCCGACGGACCCCACCAGGCCGAGCCTGCCGCCGCCCGGGCTCCGCCTGAGGTGGGGGAGGGCTTCGAGCGACGTGTGCAGGGCCCCCATGAACATGGTGTCCATCGCGGACGCGAACTCGTCCGCGCCGATCGCCTCCACGGGCGCCACCTGGATGATGCCCGCGTTCGCGAGTACCAGGTCGACGCCGCCGTTAGCCCCGGCCGTCTCCTCGAAGAGCGTGCGCACCGCCTCCCGGTCGCGCACGTCGCACGCGGCCGTACGCACGGGCGGTGCGCCCCCGCCCACCCGCTCGGCGATCACGGCGGCTCCGCGTTCCAGCTCCTCGCGGTCGCGCGCCGCGATCGTGACGCGGCAGCCGCGCGCCGCCAGCTCGCCGGCGAGCAGCAGTCCGAGCCCGCGCGACCCGCCGGTGACCACGGCCGAACGGCCCTGGAGCGAGCGGGAGCCGGTGAATGTCGATGCCATGGCGACCTCTCGGTGGGAGGAGTTGTGTGTGTTGTCGTCGTCAGCCGACGTACTTGCGCGCCGCCGAGCCGCGCCTGACCCGTTCGAGCTGGGCGATGCGCGCCTCGAGACCGGCCGGGACGGGCGCACGCTGCCTCAGCACCCAGGGTGTCCCGGCGGCCGCGCGCAGGACGGCTCGCGCCGACGCCCCGTCGTGCGGGACCGTGCGCAGCAGGTAAGCGGTCCGCAGCAGCGCAGGCACGAGCGGCCGCCGCAGCCAGGTGAACCACAGTGTGTTGCGCAGCCCCAGCACCCGGCGTTCGGTCGGGTCCCTGAGGGTGGAGGCCGCGTGGTGGATCGTCAGCTCCTGCGCGTAGCTGAGCCACCAGCCGCGGCTGAGCAGGTCGGTGGCCAGCAACTCCTCCTCGCCGCCGAGCCAGAGGCCGGGGTGGAAGCCGCCGGCCGCGAGGAAGGCGTCCCTGCGCAGCACGGTGGCCGCCGCGAGGAAGGAGCCGAGCGCGGGCCCGGGCAGCCAGCCGGGGCCGGAGAGCGGCGAGTCCCGCAACTCGGCCACGACGGGGTCCTCCTCGCCTCCGGGCTCCACGATGATGCGGGCGGTCACCGCGGCCAGGTCGGCGTGCGCGTCCAGGAGGTCGGCGGCGCGGCGCAGGGATCCCGGCTCCCACCACGTGTCGTCGTCGCAGAACGCGACGTAGCGCGTCGCCGCCTGCCGCACCGCCAGATTGCGTCCGACCGCGCCGAGGTTGCGGCCGGGACGCAGCAGCGTCACGGCGGGGTGCGCGGCGGTCACGGCCTCCGCCGTGCCGTCGCTCGACCCGTTGTCCGTGACGATCACGGCCGGACGCTCGGGGAGCGCCGCCAGCAGGTCGAGCGTGCGCAGCAGTTCGTCCCTGCGGTTGTGCGTGATGACGACGACCGTGGTGCGGTCGTCGGGGCCGCCCCGGTCGTCAGAGCTGCCTCGGCCGTCAGGCCTGCTTCGGTCCTCGGTCACGTCCGTGCCCCTCCTTCGCCTCCGTCTGCCCCGGCGGCCCCCTTCGACTCCAGCAGCCTGACGGCGGCCTCCGTCTCCCGCGGCAGCACCCTGCGCGCGGCGAGCGCGGCGGGCAGCCGCGCCACTGCGCCCGTGAACGCGCGCGCCGAGATCGGAAGAGCACACGTCCGGACTCCAGCTGCCGACGGTACTGGGAAGCCGGCCTCCGCCTGAAGAGAGGGGGGGGGGGGAGG
>NZ_JAGIQL010000341.1 GCF_017813245.1 Streptomyces montanisoli | reverse complement strand
ATCCTCGGCAACCCGGGCTCCAACCACACCCCCTCCCGTCCGGCCCCCCCCCCCCGCCGCCGTCGACCTGGGGGCCGAGTCGGCGGTCCCCGTAGGCGGCGCCAAGCTCTACCGGAACGCGAAGGTCGTCGTGTACTGCCCCACCAAGGGCGAGTACAAGGGGTTCAGCGCCGTCTGCACCCACCAGGGCTGCGTGCTCACGGAGATCGTCAAGACCACGGGCGAGTGCCCCTGCCACGGCAGCCGCTTCGACGTCACCACGGGCAAGGTCGTCCAGGGCCCGGCCCAGCAGCCGCTGCCGCCCGTGCCGGTGCGTGCCGAGGGCGGCAAGCTCGTCGCTGGGCCGGACGCACCGTCGTCCTCCGGCGCCTCCGGCTCCGCGTCCCCGGCCTGAGCGCGCGCCGGAGCGCCGGTCGCCGCAAGTAGGGTTGGGCCCATGGCCGACCCGTCCAGCTACCGCCCCAAGCCTGGGGAGATTCCCGACTCGCCGGGCGTCTACAAGTTCCGCGACGACCACCGCCGGGTGATCTACGTCGGCAAGGCGAAGAGCCTGCGCCAGCGGCTCGCCAACTACTTCCAGGACCTGTCGGGTCTGCACCCCCGCACCCGGACGATGGTGACCACGGCCGCGTCCGTGGAGTGGACGGTCGTCTCCACCGAGGTCGAGGCGCTCCAGCTGGAGTACTCGTGGATCAAGGAGTTCGACCCGCGGTTCAACGTCAAGTACCGCGACGACAAGAGCTACCCGTACCTCGCGGTCACCCTGAACGAGCAGTTCCCGCGCGTCCAGGTGATGCGCGGCGCCAAGCGCAAGGGCGTGCGCTACTTCGGCCCCTACGGCCACGCCTGGGCGATCCGCGAGACCGTCGACCTGATGCTGCGCGTCTTCCCCGTGCGCACGTGCTCCGCCGGGGTGTTCAAGAACGCGGCCCGCACCGGCCGCCCCTGCCTGCTCGGCTACATCGGCAAGTGCTCGGCCCCCTGCGTCGGCCGCATCTCGCCCGAGGACCACCACGAACTGGCCGAGGAGTTCTGCGACTTCGTGGCCGGCCGCACCGGCACCTACCTGCGCCGCCTCGAACGGCAGATGGCCGAGGCCGCCGAGGACATGGAGTACGAGCGCGCGGCGCGCCTGCGCGACGACATAGGCGCCCTGCGTCGCGCCATGGAGAAGAACGCGGTCGTGCTCACCGACGCCACCGACGCCGACCTCATCGCCGTCGCCGAGGACGAGCTGGAGGCCGCCGTCCAGATCTTCCACGTGCGCGGCGGGCGCGTGCGCGGGCAGCGCGGCTGGGTCACCGACAAGGTCGAGGCGGTCGGCACGGGCGAGCTCGTCGGGCACGCCCTGCAGCAGCTCTACGGCGAGGAGCGCGGCGACGCGGTGCCCAAGGAGGTGCTGGTGCCCGCGCTGCCGGGCGATGAGGCGGAGACGGCCGCCGTCACGCAGTGGCTCGGCGAGCGCCGCGGCTCGCTCGTCTCGCTGCGGGTTCCGCAGCGCGGCGACAAGAAGGACCTGATGGCGACGGTCGGCCGCAACGCCCAGCAGGCCCTCGTCCTGCACAAGACCAAGCGGGCCAGCGACCTCACCACGCGCTCGCGCGCGCTGGAGGAGATCGCGGAGGCGCTCGGCCTCGACAGCGCGCCGCTGCGCATCGAGTGCTTCGACATCTCGCACTTCCAGGGCGACGACGTCGTGGCGTCGATGGTCGTCTTCGAGGACGGCCTCGCGCGCAAGGGCGAGTACCGCAGGTTCCAGATCAAGGGCTTCGAGGGCCAGGACGACGTCCGGTCGATGCACGAGGTGATCTCGCGGCGCTTCCGCCGCTACCTGGTGGAGAAGGAGAAGACCGGCGAGTGGCCCGCGGAGGAGTCCTCGGCCACCGAGGACTCCTCCGCTCCCGAGCCGGCCGCGGCGGGCGGCGGCCCGGCCCCCGGCGCGCCGGACGCGCCGCCGGCAGAACGGGAGAGCGCGCGTCCGGACTCCAGTCGCCGATGTATCTGGTGTGCCGGCTCCTGCTCGAGAGAAGGGGGGGGGGGGGGGGGGGGGGGGGGGGGGGGGGGGGGGGGGGGGGGGCGGGGGGGGGGGGGGGGGGGGGGGGG
>NZ_JAGIQL010000340.1 GCF_017813245.1 Streptomyces montanisoli | reverse complement strand
GCGGCCAATGCCTAGGTGCTCGACGAGGTCCGCCACCGAGGTGGCCTCGTAACCACGCCGCCAGAACAGCTCGAGGGCTGACTGAAGTGCGGCGTCCGGGTCGAACTCCTTGGTCCTGGCCATGGCTGGACCCCAGGGGATACCAAAACGATCGGGCAAGTAGTTACGTGGTCACTTGGCCGCCCGGGCCTCGGGCCGGGCAGCCTTACCCTCCCCGGCCAACCCAACCAACGGCGCCCGCCTCGGGCGGAGGGCGTGAGGGGGGCGCAGACGGCCCCGCAGGCGGCCGAGGCGGCTCCGGGACGTCGGCGGCGCCGGAGGCGGGCACGCGTGCGGACAGCGGGCCTGACGGCCCGTCGTCCGCCGCCGACACCGCGGACGACGGGCGGTTCACCGTACGGCTCGTCAACTTCGAGGGCCCCTTCGATCTGCTGCTCCAGCTCATCTCCAAGCACAAGCTCGACGTGACCGAGGTCGCACTCTCCAAGGTCACCGACGAGTTCATGGCGCACATCCGGGCCATGGGCCCCGACTGGGACCTCGACCAGACCACCGAGTTCCTCGTCGTCGCCGCGACGCTCCTCGACCTCAAGGCCGCCCGCCTGCTGCCCGCGGCCGAGATCGAGGACGAGGCCGACCTCGCGCTCCTTGAGGCGCGCGACCTGCTCTTCGCGCGCCTGCTCCAGTACCGCGCCTACAAGGAGGTCGCCGCCGTCTTCTCGGCGCGGCTCGACACCGAGGCACGCCGCTACCCCCGCACCGTGGGGCTGGAGCCCGGGCTCGCGGAACTGCTGCCCGACGTCGTCATCCGCATCGGCCCCGAGGGTTTCGCGCGGCTCGCCGTCAAGGCCATGCAGCCCAAGCCCGAGCCGCAGGTGTACGTCGACCACATCCACGCGCCCCTCGTCTCCGTGCGGGAGCAGGCCGAGCTCGTCGTCACGCTGCTGCGCGAGCGCGGGCAGGCGACCTTCCAGGAGCTGACAGCCGACACCGACGACACCCTCACCGTCGTGGCACGCTTCCTCGCGCTGCTGGAGCTCTACCGCGCCCGCGCCGTCGGCCTCGACCAGGAGCAGGCGCTCGGCCCGCTGGTCGTGCACTGGACGGGGGAGGCGAGCACGGGTGAGCTCAGGGTCGGCGAGTTCGACCTCGTGCCGCGGCCCGACGACGAGGCCGAGCCCGGCGCCGGACACGAACAGGAGGAGGCATCCGCGTGAGCGAGTCACAGACAGCCGAGTCACAGACAGCCGAGTCACAGGCCGTCGAGGAGCTGCCCCTCGGGCCGGCGCTCGAGGCCGTCCTCATGGTCGTGGACGAGCCCGCGACCGAGGAGCACCTCGCCAAGGTGCTCGGCAGGCCGCCACGCGCGGTGGCGGACGCCCTGCGCGCGCTCGCCGACGAGTACACCGCCGACGGCCGCGGCTTCGAGCTGCGGCTGGTCGCCGGCGGCTGGCGCTTCTACTCGCGCGCCGAGTACGCGCCCGCCGTCGAGGGCTTCGTCCTGGACGGCCAGCACGCCCGGCTGACCCAGGCGGCGCTGGAGACGCTGGCCGTCGTCGCGTACCGCCAGCCGGTCAGCCGCTCCCGCGTCTCCGCGGTACGCGGGGTGAACTGCGACGGCGTCATGCGCACGCTCCTCCAGCGCGGCCTGGTGGAGGAGGCGGGCGCGGAACCCGAAACAGGTGCGATCCTGTACAGGACGACGAATTACTTCCTGGAGCGCATGGGCCTGCGCGGCCTTGACGAGCTGCCCGAGCTCGCGCCCTTCCTCCCCGAGGCGGACGCGGTCGAGGCCGAGTCGCTGGAAGGCGTTCCGTCGTTCGATCCGGACGCCCCGGACACCCACGCAGACGACGAGACGACGACGGAACTTTGATGCGAAGCAGCGGCAGCGGCAGCGGCAGGAACGACCGGAACTCCCGGGGAGCCGGCGACCGGCAAGGCGACAGGCAGGCCGACCGGCAGGCCGACAAGCAGGACCGGCGCCCCCGCCGTCCGCGCCCCGAGGAGCGGCGCTACGACGTCGGCGGCGCCCAGGGCGAGGGCGGCGGCCCCCGCAAGGGCCGCGGCGACGCGGCACGCGGCGGCGCCTATGTTTGGAAGAGCTCACGTCTGAACTCCTGTTT
>NZ_JAGIQL010000339.1 GCF_017813245.1 Streptomyces montanisoli | reverse complement strand
ACCGTCCCGGCGGTTGACGGCGTCCGGGCGCCGTTCCCGGCCGGGGCCCCCGGGGCAGCCGGAACCGCGCCCGGGGTGGGGATGCGTGCGTGGGCCCCTGCGTCGGGCCGTCCGCAGGCCCGCCCGGGGAGGGCGCGGCGCCATCGGCCGCGGGGTCGCCGCCACCTGACCGCCCCCGGCGGTTCACGGCGTCCTGGCGCCGAACCCGGCCAGGGCCCCCGGGGGCCGCCGGGCTGACCGCCCTGCGGCCGGCCGGGTGCCGTCCGGCTGCGCCGTCCTGGCCGGCAGGCGTCCGTAAGCGGCAGCGCCGCTGCACCGCGTCCGCTGCGGGAGGGCTGCTGTCGGCGGCGGAACGCCGGGGTCCGTCGGGGTGGGGCCCGGTTACGGCTCCTCGGGGGTCGCCAGGAGAAGTGTCTCGATCAGTTCCTTCAGCCTCGTCCCGCGGGACGCCGCGCCGCTGTCGTCCGCGGACACGGCGCGGGGGAGCGCCTGGTCCACGCCGTGGACCACCGACAGGTGCCGCGCGCCGCGTCCCAACGCCGTGTACACCCACGCCCTGCTGAGCCCGGCCGCCGCGTCCCCCGGCAGCACCACCACCGCCGCGGGCCACCGCATGCCCGCCGCCTGGTGCGCCGTCAGCGCCCAGCCGTGCCGCAGCTCGGTCTCGACCCGGTCCTTCGGGACCGTGACGTCCCGTTCCCCCGGTCCGTCGAGCCGTACCCGCAGCCCCTCCGCGCCCGCGGACACCACCGCGCCCTGCACCGTACGGCCGGGAGCCGGCACGTACGCGACCCGGTCGCCCGGGTCGAACCCGCCGAACCGCCCGGGCCCGGGCGCGAGCCGCTGCTTGAGCGCCGTGTTCAGCGCGCGCGTCCCCGCGGCGCCGCCGTGCCCGACCGTGATCACCTGCGTCTGCTCGGCCGGGAGGCCGAACGCGCGTGGCACGGACTCCGCGACCAGCTGGACCGTGCGGTGCACCGCCTCGCCCGCGTCCTTCACGGGCACGATCACGATCTCCTTGCCGGGCGCCGGCACCTGCGCGAGCTCGCCCACACCGATCCCGGACACCAGCTCGCCGATCGGCCCCGGGTCGGGCGTGCGGGACGCGACCTGCGGGCAGACGCGCATGGCCAGCAGGTCGCCGAAGACGCGGCCCGCACCCGCTGACCCCAGCACGCCGGGGTCGCCGCCGAGCACCAGCCTGCCGCCGTCGGCGACCGACTCGACGAGCATGGCCGCCGTCTCGACGTCCAGTTGCGGCGCGTCGAGGACCACGAGGAGGTCGAGCGCGAACATCCCGTCCGCGTCACGCCCGGGACCCTCCGCGCCCGCGAGCAGCGCCGCCACGGTCAGCACGCCCTCCGCGCCCTCGGCCCGCAGCCTGTCTCGCCCGTTCTCGCTGTGCACCGCGACCGCCGCGCGCAGCCCGAGCCCGCGCGCCGCGGCGGCCATGGCCACCGGCTCCGCGCGCGCGGCCTCGCCGCCGGTGTGCAGCACCAGGCCGTGTTCGTACACGGCGCGCAGCAGCTCGGCGGCGGACGGCGAGGGCGCCGCCCCCTGCGCTTCCGCCACGTCGGGCCAGGGCGATTCCGCCGCGGTCTTCACCAGCCGTGCCAGGCCGTCCGCCAGGCTCTCCTCGGCGAGGGCGAAACGGTCGAGCCCCAGCAGCACGGGCACCGTCGCGCGCTCAGGGCCCGCGCCGGAGCCCTCGTCCCTCTCCTCTTCGTCCCCCTCGGATTCCTCCGGCTCCTCGTCGTGGAAGACCAGCACCGCGCCCTCCGCGACGGCGTGGCGCACGGCCTCGTCCGGGTCGGGCACCCCCTGCTCGGCGAGCGCCGCGCGTACCGCGCCGGCTTCGAGCGCCGTGTGCCCCTGGACGGCGGCGCGCTCCAGCAGCCACGCCACGAGCGCCACGGCGCGCCGGCCGTCGCCCGGACCGCACTCCGCGCCGAGCAGCGCACGGGCGAACCCGTCGGCCTGCTCGGGCCGCACACCGGGGACGGCCAGCAGCTGCCAGGGATCCGCGCGCAGCGCCTCCGCCGCGCGCTCCCCGAGCGTGGCGGTGACGGGCCCGGCGAGCGCGCCGGGCGCCCCGCCCTGGGCGAGGACGGCCCGCACCGCCTCGACGGCCTCCGCGGGCGGCGCGGAG
>NZ_JAGIQL010000034.1 GCF_017813245.1 Streptomyces montanisoli | reverse complement strand
CCCCCCCCCCCCCCCCCCCCCCCCCCCCCCCCCCCCCCCCCCCCCCCCCCCCCCCCCCCCCCCCCCCCCCCCCCCCCCCCCCCCCCCCCCCCCCCCCCCCCCCCCCCCCCCCCCCCCCCTTTCTTGAGGCAGAAGACGGCACCCCCGGTCCACCGGTGACTGGAGTCCAGACGTGTCCTCTCCCGATCCCCCAGGCGCGTCGTGGGGACCACCGCCCCGCCCGCGACCTGCTCGCCGCGACGCGCCTGGGCGGCGAGTGGGAGAACCGCGCCGTGTGGACCCCGCGGCTCGCCGCGTGCGCGCTGCAGAGCCCGGGGTGGCTCGACGACTGGCTCGCCGAGTCGCCCGACGACCCGGACGCGATGCTGGTGCGTGCGGGCGTGGCCCTGAAGCAGGCGTGGGCGGTGCGCACGGGGGCGCGCGCCAAGGACGTACCGCCCGACCAGTTCGAGGCGTTCTTCGCCCTGCTCGACGACGCCGCGCCGCTGATCAGCGACGCCGCGGAGGCGTGCTCGGACGACCCGGTGCCGTGGCAGTTCGCGCTGGAGCACGCGACGGGCAGCCAGTCGCCGCGCGAGGTGTTCGACGCGTACTGGGCGGAGGCCACGCTGCGTGCCCCGCACCACTACGGCTGCCACACCGCGGCGCTGCAGTACCTGTGCGAGAAGTGGCACGGCTCGCACGACGAGATGTTCGACTTCGCGGAGCGTGCGGCGGGCGCCGCGCTGCCCGGCTCCAAGCTGCACGCGCTGCCGCTGCTCGCGGCGTTCGAGCACGACGTGCTCGCCGATGCGACGAGCGGTGACGGCGTCCGCCGCTCGCGGATCTCCCGGGTGCGCGTCGGCGCGGCGGTGGAGCGCGCGCTCGCCCTCGTCTCGACGTACGAGGACGGCGACCCGGAGGTCGCGGACGTGCGCAACCACCTGGCGCTGATGCTGCTGCTCGGTCGGCGCCCCGAGGCCGCGCTCGCGCAGTTCGCCGCGATCGGCACGCACGCGACGGAGTACCCGTGGGCGTACTTCGGCCCCGCGCGTGAGCAGTTCCTCGAGTTCAGGGCGGGCGTACGGCTCCACGTGGCCGCGCAGGTGCCGTTCTTCACCGGGCGGACGATCCCCGCGCAGCGCACGCGCCCGCCGGACGAGGCGGGCGTCGCCGTGGTGTGCGCGTCCACCGGGCGGGTCGCGGAGGCCGCCAGGCAGGCGGGCGCGGAGCTGCGGATAGCCGCGCGCGGCGACGCGACGTACGCGGAGGTCCCCGCGGGCACGCCGGGGCGCGGGGCGACGGCGCGGCGGGCGACGATGATGGGCGAGGACGCCCTCACGGCGGTCACCGCGGGCCTGACGCGCTCGGTGCGCCGCCCGGCGCTGGTGCTGCGCAGGACGGGCGACCGCTACGGCTTCACGCTGCTGCGCCGCGGCCGCCGCCTCGCCGAGCACGAGTGGGACGCGACGGCGGCGATTCCCGACCACGAGAGCGCGTCGGCGACGGCCGACGCCCTCGCCGCCGCGTACGGCATCGCGGACAGCCGTCCGCTGACCGCGCTGCTGCGCGCCTGCGACGCCCCGGCGGCCCGCCTCGCGGCGCTCGTGGCGGCGCTCGGGCTGCCGCCGGTGCCCGCGGACTTCACCCTCGCGCACGACCCCGGCGCCGAACTCGTCACCCGCCGCACGAGGCGCCCGGGCCGCTGGTGGGCGGCCCGCATCGCCGCGATCCTGGTGTGCGCCCCGACGACGCTGTACGCCTGGTGGGCCCCGGGCGTCGGCCGCGTCCGCGCCTGCCTGGCCACGTTCGCCACGCTGTACCTCACCACCCGGCTCACCCGGGCCTGGCGCCACCGCCCACGCCACCTGACGGACGCCTGACGGGCGTCCGACGGGGGCCTGACGGGGGCCTCTGCGAGGCCGGCGCCCGTCCGACCGGCCGCGCGACCCGTTCGTGACCCGGTTGGTGGAGACTGGCACGTGGACGCGGCCGCCGTCGCGTCCGGCCGCCACTGACTGCCCACGGAAGGTGTGACCCATGCCGTCGCAGCACGACGCCCCGCGCGCGGGCGCCACCGAGGGCCGCGCGCTGCCCGTGGACGAGCCGTCCCCGGACGAGCCGATCCCGGACGGCCCGTTCTCCGACGAGCCCGGGGCCGCCGCCGAGCCCGGCGCCACGCGGCACCGGTCGCTGCGCGACGTCGACCAGCGGCTGTTCCTCTCCGGCAGCGCCGTCACGCTGGCCGCGTTCGAGGGCTACGCCACCGTACGGTTCGCCGACGCGGCCGAGGTCCTGGCTCACCCCGACGGCGGCCGGATCCTGACCGGGCCCGACGGGGTGCGCGTCGCCGTCGAGCCCACCCTGTACGCCATGCTGTCGCCCGAGCGCGTTGCCGCGATCGACGCGGCCGTCCCGCCCGCCGCCGTCGTGGCGACGGGGCCACGCGAGCCCGGCGCGATACCCAGGCCGCCCGAGGCGGGCGCCGACGGCGGGCCCGGCCTCAGCAGCCGCACCCGCACGCCCGCTCCCCCGCCCGGGCGCTCCCGGGCCCGCACCGCGGGCCTGTACGCGGCGTGCGTGGCGGTCGCGGCGGCGGCGCTGCTCGCCATCAGGACGACGTTCGCGCAGCTCGGCGCCGCGCACCCGCATTACACGGTCGCCGCGATGTTCTGGGTCCTCACGGCCGGCTTCGTCGTCGTGGCGCGCGACCTGCGCAATCCGCCGAAGGACCGCACGCACATCGCGCGCTGGTGGAACCTCCCGGACCAGTTCAAACGCTGAGGCCGCGCGGCAGGCCCGGCGGTGCGGGCCGCGACGTGACGAACGCGACCCGACGCCCCCGCGCGCCTGCCACCAGAATGGACCCCGTGATCAGCTCCCACGCGTCCCCGTCGTCACCCGCACCCCGCTACGAGCCAAGGCGCAGGACGGAGCACGGGCCGACCCCGTACGTCGACCTGACCCGCTCGCAGTGGAGCGCGCTGCGCGAGAAGACCCCGCTGCCGCTGACCGCGGACGAGGTGGAGCGGCTGCGCGGCCTCGGCGACGTGATCGACCTGGACGAGGTGCGCGACGTCTACCTGCCGCTGTCCCGCCTGCTGAACCTGTACGTGCAGGCCACGGCCGAGCTGCGCGGCGCGCTCAACACGTTCCTCGGCGACGCGGGCGGCGGGCAGGGCTCCCAGCGCGGCACGCCCTTCGTGATAGGCGTCGCCGGCTCCGTCGCCGTCGGCAAGTCGACGGTCGCACGCCTCCTGCAGGCCCTGCTGGCGCGCTGGCCGCAGCACCCGCGGGTCGAGCGGGTCACCACGGACGGCTTCCTGCTCCCCCTCAAGGAGCTCAAGGCCCGCGGCCTGGTGCACAGGAAGGGCTTCCCCGAGTCGTACGACCGCCGCGCGCTCACCCGCTTCGTCGCGGACATCAAGGCCGGCAGGGACGAGGTGACCGCGCCGGTCTACTCGCACCTGATCTACGACATCGTCCCGGCCGAGCGCCTCGTCGTGCGGCGCCCGGACATCCTGATCGTGGAGGGCATCAACGTCCTCCAGCCCGCCCTGCCGGGCCAGGACGGCAGAACACGCGTCGCGCTCGCCGACTACTTCGACTTCAGCGTGTACGTGGACGCGCGCGCCGAGGACATCGAGTCCTGGTACCTGAACCGCTTCCGCAAGCTGCGCGAGACGGCGTTCCAGGACCCGTCCTCGTACTTCACGAAGTACACCAAGGTCTCGGAGGGCGAGGCGCTGGACTACGCACGCGAGACGTGGCGCACGGTGAACGAGCCCAACCTCCAGCAGAACGTCGCCCCGACACGAGGCCGAGCCACCCTGATCCTCCGCAAGGCGGCAGACCACAAGGTCCAGCGCCTTTCCCTGCGCAAGCTCTGAATCGGGGCGGGGGTACGCGCAGGGGGCGCGGACCGAACGGCCCGCGCCCCCTGCCCGTACGTACGTGGCGCCGGCTCAGCCGAGCGCCGACTTCACCGCGTCCGCGAGGCGGGCCGCCACCGAGCGGGCCTGGTCGATGTCGGCCGCCTCGACCATGACCCGGACCAGCGGCTCCGTGCCCGAGGGGCGCAGCAGGACGCGGCCCGTGGTGCCGAGCTCGGCCTCGGCCTCGGCGACCGCGGAGGCGAGGTCCGCCGAGGTGGCGACGCGGGACTTGTCGACGTCCGGCACGTTCACCAGCACCTGCGGCAGCCGCAGCATGACGCCCGCCAGGTCGCCCAGCGAGCGGCCCGTCGCGGCGACGCGTGCCGCGAGCATCAGGCCGGTCAGGGTGCCGTCACCCGTCGTCGCGTGGTCGAGGATGATCACGTGTCCCGACTGCTCGCCGCCGAGCGCGTAGCCGTGCTCCTTCATGGACTCCAGCACGTAGCGGTCGCCGACCGCCGTCTGCACCACCGCCACCCCCTCGCGCTCCATCGCCAGCTTGAAGCCGAGGTTGGACATCACCGTCCCGACGACGGTGTTGTGCCGCAGCCCGCCCTGCTCGCGCAGCGCCAGCGCGAGGACCGCGAGGATCTGGTCGCCGTCGACCTCCGCGCCGGAACCGTCCACGGCGAGGCAGCGGTCGGCGTCGCCGTCGTGCGCGATGCCGAGGTCCGCGCCGTGCTCGACGACGGCGGCCTTGAGCTGGTCGAGGTGGGTGGAGCCGCAGTCCTTGTTGATGTTGAGCCCGTCCGGCTCGGCGCCGATCGTGACCACCTCGGCGCCCGCGCGCGCGAACGCCTCGGGCGACACGCGGGCCGCCGCGCCGTGCGCCTCGTCGAGGACGACCTTCAGCCCGTCGAGCCGGTTGGGCAGCACGCCGATCAGGTGCGCGACGTAGCGGTCGAAGCCCTCGTCGTACACGCGCACGCGGCCCACACCGCCGCCGGTCGGCCGCTCCCACGGCGCGCCCGTGCGGTGCTTGTCGTACAGCGCCTCGATGCGGTCCTCGAGATCGTCGGCGAGCTTGTGGCCGCCGCGCGCGAAGAACTTGATGCCGTTGTCCGGCATCGCGTTGTGGCTCGCGGAGAGCATCACGCCGAAGTCGGCACCCAGCGCGCCGGTGAGGTACGCCACCGCGGGGGTGGGCAGCACACCGACGCGCAGGACGTCCACGCCCGCGCTCGCGAGGCCCGCGACGACCGCGGCCTCCAGGAACTCTCCCGAGGCGCGCGGATCGCGCCCGACGACGGCCGTAGGCCGATGCCCCTCGAACGTCCCCACCTCGGCCAGCACGTGCGCCGCCGCGACCGAGAGGCCGAGCGCCAGCTCGGCCGTGAGGTCCGCGTTGGCGACGCCGCGCACGCCGTCCGTACCGAAGAGTCGTCCCACAGCTCTCCTCCGAATTTGTCCTCTGAGCGCTTGATGCTGTTATACGCCCGGACCTCTGGATAAAAACGAACGCCCCGGCGGCACTGACTGCCACCGGGGCGAACGATGTACGTCGTACGGGGGTCCACCGGTCCCGGTATCTCCCGACAAAGAGAGACACCGGGGAGCCGAATCCCCCGGGGGACGGTTTAGCGCTTGCTGTACTGCGGCGCCTTGCGGGCCTTCTTCAGACCGGCCTTCTTGCGCTCGACGGCACGGTCGTCGCGGCTCAGGAAGCCGGCCTTCTTCAGCGGGCCGCGGTTGTTGTCCACGTCCGCCTCGTTCAGCGCGCGGGCGACGCCGAGGCGCAGCGCGCCGGCCTGCCCGGAGACACCGCCACCCGCGATGCGGGCGACGACGTCGTAGCGGTTGTCGAGCTCGAGCACCTTGAAGGGCTCGTTGACTTCCTGCTGGTGCACCTTGTTGGGGAAGTAGTCCTCAAGGGTGCGACCGTTGATCTTCCACTTGCCGGAGCCCGGGATGATCCGGACGCGGGCGATCGCGTTCTTGCGACGGCCCAGGCCGGCGGCGGGCTGCGGGTCCCCGAAACGGGACGCCATCGACTCGGAGGTGTACTCGCCCTCCACGGGCGCCTCGGACTCGAAGGTCGTCACCTCGGCGAAGGTCTCTTCACCTTCGACAGGGGTCTGCTCAGCGGTGGTCTCGGCCACGATTCTCCTCAGATTTCTTTTCGTCTTAGGTGGTGGCCGGAACTACTGCGCGACCTGGCTGATCTCGTACGGGACGGGCTGCTGCGCCCCGTGCGGGTGGTGGTCACCCGCGTAGACCTTGAGCTTGCTGAGCATCTGGCGGCCCAGGGTGTTCTTCGGGAGCATGCCCTTGACGGCCTTCTCGACGGCCTTCTCGGGGCTCTTGGCAAGCAGCTCGTCGTACCGCACGGAACGGAGACCACCCGGGTACCCGGAGTGGCGGTACGCCATCTTCTGGGTGGCCTTGTTGCCGGACAGGTGCACCTTGTCGGCGTTGATGATGATGACGAAGTCACCGGTGTCGACGTGGGGCGCGTAGATGGGCTTGTGCTTACCCCGGAGAAGGGTGGCGGCGGTGGTCGCCAGACGGCCCAGGACGATGTCCTGCGCGTCGATGATGTGCCACTGGCGCGTGACATCGCCGGGCTTGGGGCTGTACGTACGCACGGTCGTAGCCTTCGCTTCTTCGTGAATGGGGTCCTGTACTGGGCCACCCGGACGATCACGACAGCCTGGAGACAGCAGGTGACGCAACCCGCTCGTGCTCCGCTGGTCATCGGCCCGGTGGACCGGCGTAAGGGCCCATCACGTGAGAATGAACAAGCCAATACGCACAACGAACCAGCAGGATACTCGGGCTGAGCCACACGGGTCAAAACGCCTCCGCCCGGCCCCAGGCCGGACGGGGTCCGCGCGCGCCCGCACTCGGGGGCATCCGCCCGCCCGGGGGCCCGGTCGCCGGGCCGCCCGGCGGGCCGGGCCACCCCGGACCCCTCGACAAGGCGCGGCAGGCACCCGGTAAGCCACAGCTACGCATCCCGCCGATGCCCGCCACGAACGGAGTCGCACGTTGTTCACAGTCGAAAACCGGCAACGAGTACGGGACCGCCTCCTCGCCCGGGCCCGGTCGGACCATGCCATCGTCGGCGCCGCTTTCACCGGATCCCTGTCGGTCGGCACGGCAGACCGATGGTCGGACACCGACATGGTCCTCGCCGTGCACGGCGACCTGACTACCACGCTGGAGCGCTGGACCCGCTGGTTCTACGAGGAACTCGACGCGCGACACCACTGGGATCTACCGGCGGGCGGCCGCAAGATCCGCGTCTTCCTGCTGGCCGGGTGGATCGAGGTCGACATGACTTTCGCGCCGCCTGCGGAGTTCGGCCCACGCGGCCCGCAGTGGCAGACGATCTTCGGCCAGGCCCGGTCGACCCTTGAGCCCTTCACCCCGCCCGACCGCGACACCCTTATCGGACTCCTCTGGCACCACGCCCTGCACAGCCGGATCTGCATCCGGCGACGCCGTTGGTGGCAGGCAGAGCACTGGATCAGCGCCCTGCGCGACCACGTGATCACCCTGGCCTGCCTGCGGCTGGGCCACGAGGCCGCGTACGCGAAGGGCGCGCACCTCTTGCCCGACGAGCTGATGGCACGGCTCGAAGGCACTCTCGTCGCCTCGGTCACGGAACCCGAACTCAACCGCGCACTCGCCGCGCTCACGGCAGTCGCGACGGAAGAGCTCCAACGATCCGCGCCCGCCCTCGCGGCTCGCCTCGGCCCCATGCTCGCGCAACTGGCGGACAGCGCGATGCCGTGACGGGGCACTAACGACTTGGTCCGCGATTGAGGTCGGAGCCCACTGGAACTGGTGATCAGCAGGCCATCCGCATAGCGAGCGCCAGTTCGGTGCTGATCCTCAGCAGATTGCCGAGCGGACGGAACGATCCAAGACCAGGGCAACCGCAGGGTGGGGCTCGTCGCAGCCATCGCGCTGGCGCCGGCACACCGTTGGCTCCGCGTTGGCGGCATCAGGAACTGTCTGAGATTGGAACGTCTCCGCAGGAGAGCTAACGCAACCGATGTCGCGCCGACCCAACCATCAGGGCCTCAGCAGTCCGCCCACCCACCAGTCGTGCGGCTTGCCGTCGTTCGCAACACCACGATTGCGCAGAGTCCCTTCGACGGTGAAGCCGAGCTTCTCGGCGACGGCTCGCGACCCGAGGTTCCCGGCCATGGCCCACCACTCGATGCGGTGCACGTCAAGTGTGGCCCAACCCCAGTCGCACAACGCTTGCGCCGCCTCCACCGAGAAGCCCTTGCCGCGCTGCTCCGCAACCGCCCAGTAGCCGAGCTCCCAGACCCCACGGCTGACCAGGGTCAGGCAGTACGAGCCGACCAGAGCGCCAGTGTCCTTACGGAACGCGCCGAGCGTGTAGTCCTTGTCCTCGGCCCACTGGGCGGGCAGCTTCTCACCGACGAGCCTCTCTGCGTCCGCACGCCGGTACGGCATTGGTACCGGCGTATAGAACTGAATGTCTTCGTCCTGGCAAGCTTCGTACACCGCATCCACGTCGGCAGAGGTGAAGGCTCGCAGCAGCAGACGGTCAGTCTCAATCGTCACCGGTTCCATTGCCGCAGTATGAACACGATGCCTGCGCAACCACCAGCGAATATCAGCCGGGAATCATCGACATCTCTCAGGCATCGTCGCAACAGCCCGGCTCAGCCTATCCATGAGAAGGAGCTACACCTATCAGGTATCGCGGACCGAGTCGTAACTCATACCGCCCCGATCTCCGGGGGCCTCGACTAAATGCGGATGCGCGTACGCCAAGATGTCGTCTCGCGTGCGGCGGCCGAGGTGCACCTATTCAGCTGGCGGACAGGGAAAGCCCGCCACCTTCTCTCCGCTGACCTATCTCCTCAGGAACGGTTCGCTCTTGCGTAGGCGTCTCCGGAGGCCGTGTTGGCCAACCAACATCCATCCCCCACGGGTCGCCAGTCGAGCGACTCACACAGTTCGACGACGCGCCCCGCGATCACGCCCGGTGCCCCGACCCACGCACGGAATCCTTCTTCCTCCAAGGCACCTGCCTCGATGTACTGATTTTTCAGCAGCCAATCGAGAAATAGCGGGAGAGGCTCTTGAACCGTTCCTCACCGCCGGCCTGACACGCCAACACAATTAGACTGTCAACGAGGTTCCAATCGTCCAAACCCTCTTCAAGGAGCTCCTTCGACACGGACATCGCGTGTTTCACCACAAGGGAGGAATGGGCTTCGATGGCGTCTCGCCTCATCAGCTCAGTCCTCGATGACGGGCCTCACTGGAGAGAGGAAGGGGTCCAACCGGATGTCGACCTTGCCGCGCGCCATGACTTTGACTCGGAAAGCTCCCTGCCCGGGCGGCTCTGGCATGTCGGCAGATCGTTCATACAACACCCCGTAGGAGCCAGGGAAGCGGGCTGCGATGTGGTCCAATAGGTCGCCGAGTTCCTCAGCTTCGTCTCGACGCCTGTTGACCAGGCCATTTACCACAACGAAGTACTCACCATTGTGGGTGTTGAGCGCGACATCGCCAGTACTCCAGTCCAGCTGTGAGATCCGTCCACGCAGCTCAATAATTCCCTCCTCAAGCTGTCCGGCGTCCGACTCCTCTGTCGATTCAGCAATACCAAACCAACCATGAAATTCATACATGCCTATCATCCCAATGGATTGGTATCGATTACAGGCTTGATGCCAAACCGTCGCCCGTACTCCAGGAGCTTAGCGACAACACCAGGACCCGACTCACCGTCAAAATGAAAATATGGAGTACGTCCGGATTGTATCGCGTATTCGAAAGTCGCTTTCGCCTGGTTCCGAAGAGCGCTACCCATCTGCATACCGCCAGGCTTCGACTGTGCCACGTACTGGTCGCTTACCGCGTCGATTTCGCGCCCCTTGGGATCGTTTTCAAACTTGACTCGCGACTCGCCACCGAGGCGCTCGGCCAGCGCGTCTGCTGCGGGGTCAGGCTTGTTCACCTTGACCAGGTCGCCGAGGCCGCCGTTGTCATCGTAAGGGCCGGCTTCACCATCGCCTGTCTCGTCTCCGCCACCGGTCGGTGGTTCGTCGCCTCCTCCGCCTCGGCCGCCGACGCCTGCGGGTTCGCGGGCTTCCGTTTCGGCGAGTTCGCGGTCGAGGGTCTGGCTGACCTCTGTCGTTTCAGCGTCGACTATTTCGATTTCGGGGACGCCGTCGGCCGCCGCCTGGAGGTAGGTCTCGACGTCGGCGATCATGTCAGCGCTGATGTCGGTGACGGCGGCGTCCAGGGTGACCTCGACGCTGCCGAGTATCGCGGTGGCTTCCGCGCCGTCCAGGGCTGCCGCGCCCACGTCGGAGCCGCCGCCGGTGAAGACGGTCAGGAGGATGCCGGCAGCCGACGTGAGGCCCGATGGCGATGCCCGCGCCGGCGAGTCTGTGCTCCGTGCTGCTGTGGGCCTCGTCGATGGCGTGGGCGAACTTGTCGCAGGCGGCCGCGAGTTTGTCGCAGGCCTCGCGGGCGGCCGAGAGGGGCGCGTTCTTGGCGCCCGCGCCGTCCTGCCAGATCTTGGCCCAGAAGGCGGCCATGGCGTGGACGGAGTCGTCGGAGTTGTTGTCGGTGAGGGTCATCACCTGCTGGTGCAGGGAGTGGCCGAGCGTGTGGAGCGCGGTGGACGCGGTGCGGTAGGCGGTGGCCGCGTCACGGAGTCTGTCCTGGTGTCCGTTGGGCCAGTACTTCGCGAGAACGGACGGCATGGAGGAGCTTCCGGCGCCGATCGCGGAGTCCGGGTCCGGGTACATGACGTCGGTGAACACCGGGGGCGGCGGGTAGAGCGCGGGCGCGCTCTTGCCGTGTTTCGGGTTGGAGTAGTGGTCGGCCTTGAGGTAGTTGTTCGCCGTCGTCACCAGCGCGCTGGATGCCTGGCCCACGGCGCGTACGGCGGCGGAGAGCGTGTGGAAGAGTGCCTTGGCCGCCGGGTCGTACTTCGCGCCGAACTTGTGGCCGTAGGAGTCGTTGCCTGCCATGCCGGCCGCGTTCTGCAGTGCGGTGTTGAGCGTCGTCGCGATCGTGTCCAGACGGCTCTGCCCCGTGGCGAACTTCCCCGCCACCGAGTCGAGGTCGTCCGGGTACAAGTCGATCGACTCCGGGGACCCGCCCCCGACCGCCGGGCGGCTCATCGCTGGTGCCCGAAGGGCGGGGCAAGGCGACCCGTCTCGTGACGCGCCACGTCCGGCATCGCTGCTTCTCCCCCCGGCTGCACGGTTGCTGGGCTCGCATGCAAGCGTCACAGCAACCAGGCCGACGGGCAAGGCAGTTGTGATCCACGAGACAGCGGGGATCGGCTCAGCAGATCAGGCTGCCGGGCCGCTTGCGTACGGCGCAGCGCATGCCTGATGGCGCGGCCTGCACGTAAGCGACCTCGTCCGACTCTGTGGGGGCACGCGTTCACATGGCCGTGCTCGTTCGCAAGTGGCCGATGAGCGCACTGAATGCACCCAAGCCTATTATCACGTGTTCCTCCGGGTGGACGCTGCTGCGTATGGCAACGCTGCCGCGCTCCCCGTCAATCGCGACTTCGACGCAATTGTTGCCGCCACCACCGCAGAACGTCGAGCGCTGCCACTTCAATCCGGGCACGATGTCAAATCCTCTCAGATCTCACGCGCGATGGATCTGATGAAATTCTGCGAAGCCTCCGGCGAAAGAGCCGTCTCTTCCATCAGATCCAGCAGCGAGCGGTAGTTGGCGAGTGGTGTCGGGGCGTCGACAAACGTTGCTCCAAGGGCCGTGTCAAGCTGGACGGTGTCCAGTTGCGGCACCTCGCCCTCCATGTAGAGGACGGACTGCCCCGCCCCGTGGAACGCTCCCGCGCTGAACGGAATCACCAACAGGGTGATGTTGGGACGATCCGCCGCTTTGGCCAGGTGTTCCAATTGGGCGCGGGCAACCTCCGGGCCGCCGAAGCCAAGACGCAAAGCGGCCTCGTGGATGATGCCGAGGTAGGGCGTCGACTGCTTGCCGAACAGGATGGCTTGCCTGCCCATGCGATGGGCGACCCGCAACTCGACGTCCAATCGGGACAGTTTCGGCACTGTGAACTCGAAGATCGCCCGTGCGTGCTCCTCGGTCTGGAGCAAGCCGGGCAAGTGCACCGTCTGCGCGGTACGGATAAGGGTGGCGTGGTGTTCCAACTCAGAGATATCGAGGTGCCCTTCGGGCAGCTTGCCCCGGTACTCGTGCCACCAGTGCGCAGCTCGCCGGCTGTCGGCGATGGAGGCGAGCGCCTCCACGAGCCCTTCGTCGGGGCACTGGTAATGGCAAGCGAGTTGGCGCACCCGCTCTGCGCTGACGGTTGTTCGCCCCGCCTCCATGTTGGACACCATGGTGCGGTCCGCGCCAAGCATCGCCGCTGCCTCTTGAATGGAGATGCCCGCGTGCTCCCGCAGGCGACGGAGCTCGATGGCCAACCGCAGTTGGCGGCCCGTGGGTGAGTTACGTACTGCCATGAGCCCTCTCTCGTGCGCGGCTCGCAGTCTGCCAGGGAGAGCGCCAAGCGGTCCAGTGAGCCATTGAGTAGTTCACTCATTCGTGAAAAGTAACTCACATATGAGTTGAAGTGCCTTACCTTGTGAGTCGTGCCCGTTCCACGACGACAGGAAGCGCACCGTGCATGCACGCCGTCCAGGCCTGACGGATGTGCGTGGACGGCAGGCCACCTCAGGTGTCGGGGTGTCGTGGCACACGACCATCGCAACCTTCTGCCGCCACCCGGCGCTGCCTTGACGCGCCCTCAAACCATAGGAGAAGCCACGTGAAGCACACAGATCGAGAGCACGACGAGCCACCTTCCCGTGGACACCGCGGACCCGTCGATGCCCCGTACGTCACGGGACCGGCCCCCATCCCGATCAACGAACCGTGGGAGTACGCACTCCGCTGCCCCCGCGACCCGCGCGGCCCCGCCGTGGCTCGGGCCATGGTGACGTCCGTGCTGCGGGCCCATGGGTTGGGCGAGCTCACCGACCGGGCCGAGTTGCTCGCCGCCGAGCTGACCACCAATGCCGTGCGTCACACGCAGGGGCCCGCGAGCATGCGGCTGTGCTGGGCCCATCCGGTACTCCGGGTCAGCGTCCTGGACGACAGCCCCGCCCTCCCCCTGCGCCCGGTGTCGGCCGAGCCGGATGACGAAGGCGGACGGGGGCTGTTCATCCTCGACCTGCTGGCCGACGCGTGGGGTGCGTGCCGTGTCGCGAAGCCGGCGTTCGGGGCGCGCGGCAAGTACGTCTGGTTCGAGCTGGTCCTCCGCGCCGCTCCCCCAGGGGCTCCTGGGAAGGCCAGCCTCGCGGCCTGAACCGCACGGCGCGCGCGAGCGCGGACGGCGTCAGCGGGCTCGGGCCACGCGGGCCTCGTCCCAGACCGGCTGCGCCGTCTCGCGGACCACCCCGTCCGCGCCGAAGACCAGGAAGCGGTCGAAGGAGCGGGCGAACCAGCGGTCGTGCGTGACCGCCACCACCGTGCCGTCGAACGCCTCGAGACCGTCCTGCAGCGCGGACGCCGACTCCAGGTCCAGGTTGTCCGTCGGCTCGTCGAGCAGCAGCGCCGTCGCCCCGCTCAGTTCGAGCAGCAGGATCTGGAACCGCGCCTGCTGCCCGCCCGAGAGGCGGTCGAAGGGCTGGTCGCCCGACGGGGCGAGCTCGTAGCGCCGCAGCGCGGACATCGCTCGGCCGCGGTCGCGCGCGTGCTCCGTCCACAGGATGTCGACGAGGGTGCGGCCGACGAGCTCTGGGTGTGCGTGCGTCTGCGCGAAGTGGCCAGGCACGACGCGCGCGCCCAGCCGCCAGGCGCCCGTGTGCGCGACGTCGCCCCCGGCGAGGAGCCGCAGGAAGTGGGACTTGCCCGAGCCGTTCGAGCCGAGCACCGCGACCCGCTCGCCGTAGTAGATCTCCAGCGAGAACGGCTTCATCAGCCCGGTCAGCTCCAGCCCCTCGCACACCACGGCCCGCACCCCCGTGCGCCCACCGCCGAGGCGCATGCGGATGTCCTGCTCGCGCGGCGGCTCCGGGGGCGGTCCCGCGTCCTCGAACTTCTTGAAGCGTGTCTGCATCGCGTGGTAACGCGACGCCATTTCGGGGCTGTTCGCCGCCTGCTGCCGCAGCCGCAGCACGAGGGCCTTGAGGCGCGCGTGCTCCTCGTCCCAGCGCCGCCGCAGCTCCTCGAACCGCGCGAAACGCTCCCTGCGCGCCTCGTGGTAGGTGGCGAAGCCGCCGCCGTGCACCCACACGTCAGAGCCCGCCGGTCCCGGCTCCACGCTGACGATCTTCTCGGCGGCGCGCGCCAGCAGTTCACGGTCGTGGGAGACGAAGAGCACGGTCTTACGGGTCTCCCGCAGGCGCTCCTCCAGCCATCGCTTGCCCGGTACGTCCAGGTAGTTGTCCGGCTCGTCGAGGAGCAGCACCTCGTCGGGGCCGCGCAGCAGCGCCTCCAGCACGAGCCGCTTCTGCTCGCCGCCGCTGAGCGTGCGCACGAGACGCCACTGCGCCTTCTCGTACGGCACGCCGAGGGCGGCGACCGTGCAGACGTCCCACAGCGTCTCGGCCTCGTAGCCGCGCGCCTCCGCCCAGTCGCTGAGCGCCTGCGCGTACCGCATCTGCGCGCGCTCGTCGTCGACGGTCATGATCGCGTGCTCCGCCGCGTCGACGGCACGCGCCGCGTCGCGGATCCTCGGCTGCGCGACGGATACGAGCAGGTCGCGCACGGTCCGCTCGTCGTCCCCGCCCGCCTCGCCGGCCACAGCGGAGCCGACGAACTGCGGCATCACGCCGAGCCCGCCGCTGACCGTCACCGTCCCGCCGTGCGGCTGGATCTCGCCCGAGAGGAGGCGAAGGAGCGTCGTCTTGCCCGCGCCGTTGGCGCCGACGAGGGCGACGACCGCGCCCTCGCCCACCCGGAACGAGGCGTCACCGAGCAGCACGCGCCCATCCGGCAGGTAGTACTCGAGGTGCGCGGCTTCCAGATGTCCCATGGTGCGCATTGTCGGGGGCTCGCGGCCGCGATGACCAATCGTTTTGGCGGCGGACGACACCCAGGGGCGTGGCCCGACGAGCCGCCGGAGGTCCCCTGGGGCCCAAGTCCCTTGCGCTCTCCGGGCCCTCGCGGGACTCGCGCCAGGCCGTAAACTCGCGGGCATGAGCTTCGGGCAGGGGGCGCCCCGGTGGGGCGGCGAAGGGGAGCCGCGGGACGAGAACCCGTACGGCGGTCAGAGCGGGCAGAGTGGGCACGGCGGGCAGCCGAATCCGTTCGGGCCCGCGTACGGCCAGGACACACGCGGGTCGGCGGGGCAGCTGCCGCAGCAGATGCCGTATGGCCAGGGGGCTCAGGGGTACCAGGGCGCGCAGGGGTATCCGGGAAGCCAGGGCGCGCAGGCCCAGACCCAGGGCCCGGGCCCCGGCGCGGAGCCGCCGTCGGCGACCCCCGACTGGTCGGCCATGGCCGACGCGTCCGCCGCGCAGGGCCGGCGCAAGCGGTGGTTCCTGATCGGCGGCATCGCCCTCGCGACATGCGCGGTCGGGGCCATCGTCGCGACCGCCGTCGTCTCCGCCGGCAACGGTGACAGTGACGCGAGCGCGTCCGGCAGCCCGGCGCCCGGCGGGTCGCGGGCGCTGCCACCGCTGCCCGAGCCGTCCACCTCGCAGCAGCCGTCGTTCTCCAGCGTCGCGCCGAAGCCGCCGCCGAACCCCAAGGACTTCATCGACAGCGCCGCGAAGGACAAGGCGCCGCTCAGCGCGGCGACGCTGTTCCCCGGCAAGAAGCTGACGATAGGCAACCGTACGTACGTCAAGGGCGCCACGGCCGCCACCGGCAGCTGCGCCGCCGCGACGCAGGGCGCCCTGGGCGCCTCCCTCACCGCGCACGGCTGCACGCAGGTCTTCCGCGCCACGTACAGCAAGGACGGCGTGGCGGTCACGGTCGGCGTCGCGGTCTTCGACAAGGAGGCCGAGGCGCTCGCGGTGAAGAAGCAGGAGGCGCAGGGCGGGGTCGCGTCGCTGTCGGGCGCCGGCGTGCCGACGTTCTGCCGGGTGACGGTGTGCCGCACGACGGCCAACTCGTACGGCAGGTACGCCTACTTCACCGTCGGCGGCTTCGAGACGCGCCGCGCGGTGACGGCCAAGGACAAGCAGGTGTTCACGGCGGGCGACGACATCGCGGAGTTCGCGTTCCGCCAGATCGCGGCACGCGGCCAGGCCCAGGCGTCGGCGGCCGCGGCGGCCCAGGACGGGTAGCGGCGCGGGAGGCCCTTTTCCGCGGCCCGGAAGCCGGGCGGCATAGAGTCGGGGAGAGCGAACGCCACCACGACCTTCCACGAGGAGCTCCCGTGACAGACCAGGCGCCCAGCACCGTGCAGCAGGAGATCGCCAGGACTCTCCAGGTGTCCGCGGGCTTCGACCCCGAGCAGGAGATCGAGCGCCGCGTGGCGTTCCTGGCCGAGCGGCTGACCTCCACGGGGCTGCGCTCCCTGGTGCTCGGCATCAGCGGCGGCGTGGACTCCACGACCGCGGGCCGGCTGTGCCAGCTCGCGGTGGAGCGGGCGCGCGACGCCGGGCACGACGCGACGTTCTACGCCATGCGCCTGCCGTACGGCGTCCAGGCGGACGAGAAGGACGCCCAGCTCGCGCTCGGGTTCATCGAGCCCGACCGCGTGCTGACCGTGGACGTGAAGGCCGCGAGCGACGCCATGCTGGCCGCGCTGCTCGAAGGCGGTGTGACCTTCCGCGACGAGCACCACCAGGACTTCGTCCAGGGCAACACCAAGGCACGGCAGCGCATGATCGCGCAGTACGCCGTCGCGGGCGCGCACAACGGCCTGGTCGTGGGCACCGACCACGCGGCCGAGGCGGTCTCCGGGTTCTTCACGAAGTACGGGGACGGCGCCGCCGACGTCGTGCCGCTGACGGGGCTGACCAAGCGCCGGGTGCGCGCCGTGGCGGAGGCACTCGGCGCGCCCGCCGAGCTGGTGGCCAAGAAGCCGACGGCCGACCTGGAGACGCTCGCTCCCGGCAAGCTCGACGAGGACGCCCTCGGGGTGACGTACGACGAGATCGACGACTTCCTTGAGGGCAAGCTCGTCAGCGAGGCGGCCTTCGAGTCGATCGTCCGCCGCTACCACGCGACCGAGCACAAGCGTCAGCTGCCCACCGGGCCGTGAGCGGCCACCGGGCACCGCCCGGAATGGCCCGGAACAGCCCGGAATGACCTGAAAAAGCCTCCCCGCGAGGTGTGTCCTGCCGCGAAACGGGCACCCCGTTGCACACCCGGCAAGCGCCATGGGACACGTCGGGAGGTCGATCACCGGTGCCCGAGCAGCAGAACCAGCAGCAGGAGCAGGAGCAGGACGGGGCCCCCGAGACGTACGAGTACATCGTCGTCGGGGCGGGCACGGCCGGATGCGTCCTGGCGCGGCGCCTCTCCGAGGACCGCACCCACCGCGTGCTGCTCCTCGAAGCCGGGCGTCCGGTCCCCGCGGAGCCTGACCCCGTGCCCGCGCCGGCCGCGTGGCCGTCGCTCCTCGGCACGGCGGCCGACTGGGGCGACACGACCGTCCCGCAGAACACCGGCGGCGCCCCCATCCCGTGGCCGCGCGGCCGAGGCCTCGGCGGTTCGTCCGCGATCGGCGGGATGACGTTCCTGCGCGGCCACAGGTCCGGCTGCGACGCGTGGCCGGAGGGTGGCGCCAAAGGCTGGGGCTACGACGACCTCCTCCCGTACTTCAAGCGCAGCGAGAACGTCACCGGGGTCCGGCGCCGCGACCCCGCCTCGCGCGGCACGGACGGTCCGCTGCGCGTCGCCCCGGCCGCGCGCCGCCACCGTCACCCGCTCGCCCAGGCGTTCCTCGCGGCGGCGGTCCAGGCGGGCCACCCCCGGGCGTGCGACCTGGCCGCGGGGTTGGAGACGGGCTTCGGCTGGGCGGACCTCGCCATCGCGGACGGCGCACGTCAGGACGCGGCCGGCGCGTACCTGCGGCCGGTACTCGGCGAGCGCACGAACATGCGGGTGATCACGGACGCGTTCGTGCAGCGGCTGCTGCTGGACGAGACGGGCACGTCGCCGCGGTGCACGGGCGTCGCCTACACGGTGGCGGACGGGACGCCGCCCGAGGACACGCCTGCCGAGGACACGTCTGCCGAGGACTCGCCGCAACACGCGGCGCCCTCGCGCACGGCGCGCTGCTCCCCCGGCGGCGAGGTGGTGCTCACGGCGGGCGCCGTGGGGTCGCCGAGGCTGCTGATGTCGTCGGGGCTCGGCCCGCGGGAGCACCTGGAGGACATCGGGATCACCGCGCACCTCGACCTGCCGGGCGTCGGCGGCAATCTCCAGGACCACGTCGTCTCGGGTGTCGTCTACCGCTCGGCCCGGCCGGTGCCGGAATCGGAGAACAACCATGCCGAGGTGCAGGGCCTGATCCGCAGCGATCCGCACGCGACGACGTGCACGGCACCGGACCTCCAGCTCGGGATCGCCGACCTCCCGGTGCGCGCCGGCGGCCTGCCGGGTCCTGGACCGGGCGCCGGGTACACGATCGTGGTCGCGCTGCTGTCCCCGTACAGCCGGGGCACGGTGCGCCTCGCGGACGCGGATCCGGCCACCCCGCCGTCCATCGACCCGTGCTACTACGCCGACCACCACGACCTCGACCTGATGACGGCGGGGCTGCGCGCGGCACGCGAGATCGGCATGGCGCCCGCGCTGACGCTGTGGCGCGGCGAGGAGGAGCTGCCGGGCCGCGACATCGCGGACGACGAGGAACTGCGCGCCTACCTCCGCCGCAACCTGCACAGCGCGCACGACTACGCGGGCACCTGCGCGATCGGCACGGACACGGACGCGGGCGCGGTCGTGGACACGGAGCTACGGGTACGCGGCGTGGAAGGCCTGCGAGTGGCGGACGCGTCCGTGATGCCGACGATCGTCTCGGCCAACGCGGAAGCGACGGTCTACGCGATAGCGGAACGCGCGTCGGACCTCCTGACCCACTGACCCCGCGAGCCACGTCCGCGCCAGGACGGCCCCCGGCCCGGCCGTGAGGAAGCCGCCACCTCCGGCGCCGCCCGTACCGGAAACGCGCCGCCCCCGGCGCGCCCCGGCGGCCCGCCGGTAGCGGCCCCGGGGGCGGGAGGTTTTCCGGGCGCCACCCCGGAGGCGGCCGACCCGGCGCGCCACGGAAGACGGCCCCGGCGGCCCGCCGATCGCAGGCGCGGGACACGGAGCCTAGCGCCGCGGGACCGACGCACCCACCGAGCGCAGGCTCGGCGACGCGGCCGCCCCGGCGGCCCCGGAGCCGGTGGCCCCGGAAGCCCGGAGACGGACAACCCGGCGCGCCCCGCCCCGGAGGCGGGCTCCCGGCGCACCGCCCCGGAGGAAGGCCCCGGCGGCCCGCCGATCGCGTGCAGCCGGCGCCGCCCGCCCGAGGGCCTAGCAGCAGCCGCTCGCCGCGGCCCCCGGGAGCGTGCGCCTGTTGCGTGCCTCGCGGTTGCGGGCCGCCAGCCGGTCGGCCGGTGGGTAGCCCACCTCCTCCAGCGTGAGGCCGTGCGGGCGTACGACGTGGACCGCCGAGTCGCGGACGCCCGCCGCGAGTACCTTCGCCGGCCACTCCGGGCCGCGGTGGCCGTCGCCGACGAAGAGCAGCGCGCCGACCAGCGACCGCACCATGTTGTGGCAGAAGGCGTCCGCCCTGACCGTCGCCGTGACGACGCCGTCGGCGCCGCGCGTCCAGTCGAGGCGCTGGAGCGTGCGGATCGTCGTCGCGCCCTCGCGCCGCTTGCAGAACGCGGCGAAGTCGTGCTCGCCCACAAGCCGGGCCGACGCCTCGTTCATGGCCTCGACGTCGAGCGTCCAGTCGTGCCAGAGCACGTGCCCGCGCAGCAGCGGGTCCACCCCGCCAGGGTGGTCGGTGACGCGGTACGCGTAGCGGCGCCACACCGCCGAGAAACGTGCGTTGAACCCGGCGGGAGCCGGCCGTGCCCGCCACACCCGCACGTCGTGCGGCAGCCGCCCCGCGAGCCGCCGCAGGAGCTTGTCCTCGTGGGCCTCCCACAGCGCCTCGGGCAGGTCGACGTGCGCCACCTGCCCGCGCGCGTGGACGCCCGCGTCCGTGCGTCCCGCGACCGTCAGGTCCCACGTCCCGGCCGACCTCGTCACCGTGCGCAGGGCGTCCTCGATCTCGCCCTGGACCGTGCGCCGCGCGGTCTGCTTCGCCCAGCCGGAGAAGCCGGCACCGTCGTAGGAGAGGTCGAGCCGCACCCGTACGAACCCGGGCGCCGGGCCCTCGCCACTCGCACCGCCGAGATCGTCCACACCGTCCACACCGTCCACACCGTTCAGACCGCTCACGCCCCCATCCTCCCAGGCGCGCGGCACGCTCGTTCGGCCTCCCGCACAGCGTTATGACATGTAAGGACGGTACGGTCAGCTCACCGGCACCGTCCGACCCCGCCAGTCCCTCTCGACCGCGAAAGAGACCACCACCCCATGGAGACCACCATCCGCAGGGCAGTGATCCCCGCAGCCGGCCTCGGCTCCCGCCTGCTGCCGCTGACCAAGGCCATCCCGAAGGAGATGCTCCCGGTCGGCGACAAGCCGGTGATCGAGCACACGGTGCGCGAACTGGTGGCCTCCGGCATCACCGACATCACCATCGTCGTCTCGGGCGGCAAGAACCTCATCCAGGACCACTTCCGCCCCAACCCCGCCCTGGTCGCGCAGTTGCGCGCCGACGGCAAGTCCGCCTACGCGGACGCCGTCGAGGAGGTCGGCGAGCTGTCCAGGTCGGGCCACATCACCTACCTCGACCAGCACGGCCCGTACGGCAACGGCACGCCGGTGCTGAACGCCGCACGAAACTTCGGTGACGAGCCGATGCTGGTGCTCTGGCCCGACGACGTCTTCGTCGCCGAGGTGCCGCGCGCCCAGCAGCTGATCCGCGCGTACGAGGCGACGAACTGCCCGGTCCTCGCGCTGCTGCCGATGCGCGCCGCCGACTCGGGGCGCTACGGCGTGCCCGTCGTCAAGGAGGACCTCGGCGAGGGTCAGCTGCGCATCACGGGCCTGGTCGAGAAGCCGGCCCCGGAGGACGCGCCGTCCCTGTTCGCCGCGATCGGCGGCTACGTGATCACGCCGGCCATCGTGGACGAGCTGCGGGAGCAGACGAACCGCTGGTACGAGCACAGGACGGGCGAGATCTACCTGACCGACGCGATCAACGCCTACGCGGCGACCCGGGCCGTGTACGGGCAGGTCATCCAGGGTCGCTGGTACGACACGGGCAACCCCGCCGACTACCTGGTCGCCCAGTTCGCGAGCGCCCTGTCGCACCCGGAGTACGGGCCCCTGCTGCGCGGACTGACGCAGGACCCGGACGGCGCCGCGCCCACTACGTGAGACGAACGGCAGAAGGCCCGTACCCGCTCCTGACGGAACGGGTACGGGCCTTCTCGCGAGCCCAGAGCCAGACGACGAGACCTACTTCGCCTCGTCCTCGGAGGAGGCGGCCTCGGCAGCGGCCTCCTCGGACTTCGCGTCCTCGGCCGGAGCGGCCTCGGCAGCGGCGTCCTTCTTGGCGCTGTCCTCCTTGACCGCGCGCTTCGTCGCGGCCTCGGCCTCGCCCGTCGCCTGCTGGGCGACGGTCAGGGCCTCCACCAGCTCGATGACCGCCATGGGCGCGTTGTCGCCCCTGCGGTTGCCGATCTTGGTGATGCGGGTGTAGCCACCCGGGCGGTTCTCGTAGCGCGGGCCGATCTCGGCGAAGAGCGTGTGCACGATGCTCTTGTCCGTGATCGTGCGCAGCACCAGGCGACGGTTGTGGATGTCGCCCTTCTTCGCCTTGGTGATCAGACGCTCCGCGACCGGACGCAGGCGGCGGGCCTTCGCCTCGGTCGTGGTGATGCGGCCGTGCTCGAAGAGCGACTTCGCGAGGTTCGCGAGGAGCAGCTTCTCGTGCGCGGCACTGCCGCCCAGTCGGGCACCCTTGGTGGGCCTCGGCATGGTGGTTCTCCTATCGGTCTGCACCGGCCGTGTCAGGTACCGGTGTCAGGTCCGGCGAGCGGTCGCCCGCCGAAGCTTTGTGCTCAGTACTGCTCGGTCTCCACGAACCCGGCGTCCGCGTCGTCCTCCGCGCCGAACGCGTCGGCGGCGGCGGTCGGGTCGAATCCGGGCGGGCTGTCCTTGAGCGCCAGGCCCATGCCGGCCAGCTTCGCCTTGACCTCGTCGATCGACTTCGCGCCGAAGTTGCGGATGTCGAGCAGGTCCGCCTCGGAGCGGGCGACGAGCTCGCCCACCGAGTGGATGCCCTCGCGCTTGAGGCAGTTGTACGAGCGGACCGTGAGCTCGAGCTCCTCGATCGGCAGCGCCAGGTCGGCGGCGAGCGCCGCGTCCGTCGGCGACGGGCCCATGTCGATGCCCTCGGCGTCGATGTTGAGCTCGCGCGCCAGGCCGAACAGCTCGACCAGCGTCTTGCCCGCGGACGCCATGGCGTCACGCGGCCGCATGGCCTGCTTGGTCTCGACGTCGACGATCAGCTTGTCGAAGTCGGTGCGCTGCTCGACACGCGTGGCCTCGACCTTGTACGTGACCTTCAGCACGGGCGAGTAGATGGAGTCGACCGGGATGCGGCCGATCTCCTGGCCCACCTGCTTGTTCTGGACGGCGGAGACGTAGCCGCGGCCGCGCTCGACGGTCAGCTCCATCTCCAGCTTGCCCTTGGCGTTCAGCGTGGCGAGCACCAGGTCGGGGTTGTGCACCTCGACGCCGGCGGGCGGCGCGATGTCCGCCGCGGTGACCAGGCCGGGGCCCTGCTTGCGCAGGTACATCACGACGGGCTCGTCGTGCTCCGAGGAGACGACGAGCTGCTTGATGTTGAGGATGAGGTCCGTGACGTCGTCCTTGACGCCCGGCACGGTGGTGAACTCGTGCAGGACGCCGTCGATCCTGATGCTGGTGACCGCGGCACCGGGGATCGACGAGAGGAGCGTGCGACGGAGGGAGTTGCCGAGGGTGTAGCCGAAGCCCGGCTCCAGCGGCTCGATGACGAACCGGGAGCGGTACTCGTCGACGACCTCTTCGGTCAGCGACGGACGCTGAGCGATAAGCATGGGTCAGTCCTTCTGTTGGGGGCGCCCGCTATTTGACGCCCTTCAGTACTGCCAAGGGTACGGGCGAGCCGGCGCATACGCGCCGTGCCCGCCCGTACCCGGTGGAGCTGTTCGCCTCAGACGCGGCGGCGCTTGGGCGGACGGCAACCGTTGTGCGGGGTCGGCGTCACGTCCTGGATCGAACCCACCTCGAGGCCGGTGGCCTGGAGGGAGCGGATCGCGGTCTCACGGCCGGAGCCGGGACCCTTGACGAAGACGTCCACCTTGCGCATGCCGTGCTCCTGCGCGCGGCGGGCGGCCGACTCGGCGGCCATCTGCGCGGCGAAGGGGGTCGACTTGCGCGAGCCCTTGAAGCCGACGTGGCCGGCGGAGGCCCAGGAGATCACGTTGCCCGTGGGGTCCGTGATCGAGACGATGGTGTTGTTGAACGTGCTCTTGATGTGCGCGTGGCCGTGAGCGACGTTCTTCTTTTCCTTGCGGCGCACCTTCTTGGCAGCGCCCTGACGTCCCTTAGGGGGCATGTCGGGTGTTCTCCTACGGAGGGGAGGTGGTCGGTCCTACAGCGAAGACCGCTGGTGAAGCGTGGTGTCCTGCTGCGGACTACTTCTTGCCCGGCTTCTTCTTGCCGGCGATGGCGCGACGCGGGCCCTTGCGGGTACGCGCGTTCGTGCTCGTGCGCTGACCGTGCACGGGCAGGCCACGGCGGTGACGGATGCCCTGGTAGCAGCCGATCTCCACCTTGCGGCGGATGTCGGCGGCGATCTCGCGACGGAGGTCACCCTCGGTCTTGAGGTTGGCGTCGACGTACTCGCGAATCTTGACGAGGTCTTCCTCGGCGAGGTCGCGGACACGGACGTCGGGGCTGACGCCGGTGGCGGCGAGCGTCTCCTGGGCGCGGGTGCGCCCGATGCCGAAGACGTAGGTGAGGGCGACCTCGACGCGCTTCTCGCGCGGGAGGTCAACGCCTGCGAGGCGTGCCATTCATGGCTCCTGATGGATGCGGAGGTCTGCCGCAGTGCCGCTCCCGGGTGGCGCCCGGGTCTCCGGCCTCCGCCGGAGGTGTCAGGGCCGCGCTGTGGGCCCTGGGCTCTGCGTTTCTACTGGGTGCTGTGCGTCGCGCGAAGACGTGCGAGAAGTGCGTACGGACGAGGGTCCGCGTCAGCCCTGGCGCTGCTTGTGGCGCAGGTTGTCGCAGATGACCATGACCCGGCCGTTACGGCGGATCACCTTGCACTTGTCGCAGATCTTCTTGACGCTCGGCTTGACCTTCATGGGATTGAGGTTCTCCGGGTCAGTGCGGGCGCTCCTGCGGACAGGGACCCACAAGATCTACTTGTATCGGTAGACGATCCGGCCGCGCGTGAGGTCGTACGGGGAGAGCTCCACGACGACCCGGTCATCCGGAAGGATACGGATGTAGTGCATCCGCATCTTGCCGCTGATGTGCGCGAGGACTTTGTGACCGTTCTGGAGTTCCACCTTGAACATGGCGTTCGGGAGGGACTCGATCACGGTGCCCTCAATTTCGATGGCACCTTGCTTCTTGGCCACGCTTCGCCCTTCGAATCGGCTGCCTTGATCGATTCCGGCCGCCGTGCGCGGACACACGGGCGCACCAGAGCCGACGCGTCAGTCTACGGCAGGCCCCTCGAAAAGACGAATCCGTTCAGTTTGCCCACGCGGAGAGATCCCTAAGCCACCCTTGGCGCCTCGTGGCGCGGGTCGCGGGCAGAAGGGCGCTCGCGCGGCGCGGGGCCGCGGGGCCTGCGGGCGCCGGCCGCTAGGACAGCGGGTCGGGGGCGGCCGTGACGCCGAGCTCCGCGAGCTTCGCGCGGCCGCCGTCGACGGCGGTCAGGACCAGCGGCCCCTCCTCCGTCAGCGCGATCGAGTGCTCCCAGTGCGACGACCAGGTGCGGTCGAGCGTCACGACCGTCCACTCGTCGGGCATGACCTCGGTCTTGGGCGTGCCGAGCGACACCATCGGCTCGATCGCGAGGCAGAAGCCGGGCACCAGCCGGGGACCCTTGCCGCGCCCGCGCGACACGTAGTTCAGCAGGTGCGGATCCATGTGCATGGCCGTGCCGATGCCGTGGCCGCCGTAGTCCTCGATGATCCCGTACTTGCCGCCGCCCGGCTTCGGCTGGCGGCGGATGTACGACTCGATCGCGCGCGACACGTCGACGAGGCGGTTGCCGCCGCGCATCGCCGCGATGCCGGCCCACATCGACTCCTCGGTCACCCGGGAGAGCTCGACGAGCTCCGGGGAGTGGCCGCTGCCGACGAACGCCGTGTACGCCGCGTCGCCGTGCCAGCCCTCCACGATGGCGCCCGCGTCGACGGAGATGATGTCGCCGTCCTTGAGCACGGTCTCGTCGTCGGGGATGCCGTGCACCACCACGTCGTTCACCGACGTGCAGATCGTGGCGGGGAAGCCGCCGTACCCGAGGAAGTTCGGCTTCGCGCCGTGCTCGGCGAGCACCTTGCGCGCGACCTGGTCCAGGTCCCTGGTGGTGGCGCCGGGCACCGCGGCCTGTGCCGTCGCCGCGTGGATCGCGGCGACGACCAGCCCCGCCTCGCGCATCTTCGCGATCTGCTCCGGGGTCTTGATCTCCACCATGTCCGTTCCTGCGCCTTCCCAGTACGTCCCTGCACCTGAGTGTGCACGTGTGTGCTCGTGCGACCGCAAACGTACGGCCGTGGTGCCCGGTAGGACACCACGGCCGCGGCGGGCCGGCCGACGGGCGCGCGGCTACGCGGCCGCGTCGCGCTTGAGCGCCTCCATGGCGCGGTCCGTCACCTCGGTGACCTTGCCGAGCGCCGAGATGGTGACCACCAGGCCCTGGGCCTTGTAGTAGTCGATGATCGGCTCGGTCTGCGTGTGGTAGATCTCGAGCCGCTTGCGGACCGTGTCCTCGTTGTCGTCCTCGCGCTGGTACAGCTCGCCGCCGCACGCGTCGCAGACACCGTCGCGCTTCGGCGGGTTGTAGCTCACGTGGAACACGTGCGAGCTGTCGTTGCGGCAGATCCGCCGTCCGGCGATCCGCTTGACGACCTCGTCCTCAGGGACCTCCAGGTCGAGGACCGCGTCGAGCGCGAGATCGTCCTCGCCGAGCGCCGCGTCCAGCGCCTCCGCCTGCGCCACGTTGCGCGGGAAGCCGTCGAGCAGGAAGCCGCCGACCGCGTCGGGCTGAGCCATGCGCTCGCGCGCCATGCCGATGGTCACCGAGTCGGGCACCAGGTCGCCGGCGTCGATGAACTGCTTCGCCTGCTTGCCCAGCGGCGTGCCCTGGCTGATGTTGGCGCGAAAGAGGTCACCCGTGGAGATGTGCGGGATCGACAGGTTCTTGGCGAGATACGCGGCCTGCGTACCCTTGCCGGCACCGGGAGGCCCGACGAGGACGATTCGCATCAGCGGAGGAACCCTTCGTAGTGCCGCTGCTGTAGCTGGCTCTCGATCTGCTTGACGGTCTCCAGGCCCACACCGACGATGATGATGATGCTGGTGCCGCCGATCGCGTTGCCGGCTCCGCCGTAACTCGCCAACGCCACTGTCGGCGCGAGAGCGATCAGCCCCAGGTACAGCGATCCCGGCCAGGTGATCCTGTTGAGCACGTAGCTCAGGTACTCGGCGGTGGGACGACCTGCCCGGATGCCCGGAATGAAGCCACCATACTTCTTCATGTTGTCGGACACTTCTTCGGGGTTGAACGAGATCGCCACGTAGAAGAAGGCGAAGAACACGATCAACAGGAAGTAGGCCGTCACGTAGTACGGGTGGTCGCCCTTGACGAAGTTGTCCTGGATCCACGTCTTCCAGCCCGAGGTGGAGCTGGAGAACTGCGCGATCAGGGCGGGGATGTACAGCAGCGAAGAGGCGAAGATGACCGGGATCACACCGGCCTGGTTCACCTTGAGGGGGATGTACGTCGACGTCCCGCCGTACGAGCGGCGGCCGACCATGCGCTTCGCGTACTGGACGGGGATGCGCCGCTGCGCCTGCTCCACGAAGACGATCAGGCCGACCATGACGAAGCCGATCAGGATGACGCCGCCGAAGTTGATCCAGCCGCCGGCCAGCGAACCGGCCTCCTTGATGGACCACAGCGTGCCGGGGAAGCCCGCGGCGATGGAGACGAACATCAGGATCGACATGCCGTTGCCGATGCCCTTGTCGGTGATCATCTCACCGAACCACATGACCACCGCGGTGCCGGCGGTCATCGTGATGACCATCGTGATGGTCGTGAACATCGAGTGGTTGGGGACGATGCTGGATGCGGTCGGGCAGCCCTGGAACAGCGCGCCGCTGCGGGCAGTGGCCACGAGGCCGGTGCCCTGCAGGATGGCGAGCGCGACCGTCAGGTAGCGGGTGTACTGCGTGATCTTCGTCTGCCCGGACTGGCCCTCCTTCTTGAGGGCCTCGAGCCGCGGGATGACCACGGTCAGCAGCTGGAGGATGATGCTCGCGGTGATGTACGGCATGATGCCGAGCGCGAAGAGCGTGATCTGCAGCAGCGCCCCACCGCTGAACATGTTGACCAGCCCGAAAAGGCTGCTGTTGCCCTTCTGGGCCGCGTCCACACACGTCTGGACGGCCTCGTAGCTCACCCCGGGGATCGGGATGTGGGCGCCGAGCCGGTACAGCACGATGATGCCGAGCGTAAAGAGCAGCTTCTTGCGCAGGTCGGGCGTCTTGAACGCCCGGGCGAACGCGGTGAGCACGGTGCCTCCTGCGACCCCCGCGCCAGTGCGTCAGAGGTGACGGTCTTGAGGATCGACGGATTCGGTGCCGGACCGCCCTGTGAGCGGACGGGAGGCCCGGTGGTTACAGCAACAATCCACGCCACCATACCGGGGGCAGTGGCTTCGGCGGAACGACCAACCGGGGATACCCCTTTCACAGAGGTATCCCCGGTCAGATGTTTCAGGCCACGAAGTCCGCTCAGGCGGACTCGGTGACGGTACCGCCGGCGGCGGTGATCTTCTCCTTGGCGGAGCCGGAGGCGGCGTTCACCGACACCGTCAGCGCCACGGAGACCTCGCCCTGGCCAAGAACCTTGACCGGGCTGTTCTTGCGCACCGCGCCCTTGGCCACGAGGTCGTCAACGGTGACCTCGCCACCCTCCGGGTAGAGGGCCGAGAGCTTGTCCAGGTTGACGACCTGGTACTCGGTGCGGAACGGGTTCTTGAAGCCCCGCAGCTTCGGGAGCCTCATGTGGAGGGGCATCTGCCCGCCCTCGAAGTTCTCCGGAACCTGGTAGCGGGCCTTCGTGCCCTTGGTGCCACGACCAGCGGTCTTACCCTTGGACGCCTCACCACGACCCACACGGGTCTTGGCGGTCTTGGCGCCCGGGGCAGGACGGAGGTTGTGGACCTTCAGCGGCTTCTGCTCCGCCATGTCAGTCGACCTCCTCGACCGTCACGAGGTGGCGGACGGTTCGCACCATGCCGCGGAACTCGGGGCGGTCCTCCTTGACGACGACGTCGTTCAGGCGCTTGAGCCCGAGCGAACGCAGCGTCTCGCGGTGGTTCTGCTTGCTGCCGATGTACGACTTCGTCTGCGTGATCTTGAGGCGGGCCATTACGCACCCGCTCCCGCACGCGCACGCAGCAGGGCCGCCGGGGCGACGTCCTCGAGGGGCAGACCGCGGCGGGCCGCGATCTCCTCGGGACGCTGCAGGCCCTGGAGGGCCGCGACCGTCGCGTGCACGATGTTGATCGCGTTGTCCGAGCCGAGCGACTTCGACAGGATGTCGTGCACGCCCGCGCACTCCAGGACGGCACGCACCGGGCCACCGGCGATGACGCCCGTACCGGGGGAAGCAGGCTTCAGCAGGACGACGCCCGCGGCCTTCTCACCCTGGATGGGGTGCGGGATGGTGCCCTGGATACGGGGGACCTTGAAGAAGTGCTTCTTGGCCTCCTCAACACCCTTGGCGATGGCGGCCGGCACCTCCTTGGCCTTGCCGTAGCCGACACCGACGGTGCCGTCACCGTCGCCCACCACGACCAGCGCGGTGAAGCTGAAGCGACGACCACCCTTCACAACCTTGGCGACACGGTTGATCGCGACGACGCGCTCAACGTATGCGGTCTTGTCGGCGGACGAGCCACCGTCACGGCCCTTCCGGTCCCGCCGCTCGCCGCCACCGGCACCGCTACCGCGGCGCTGGGGTCCAGCCATTGGAATTACCTCTCTCTGTTACGTCCGCTGTGCGTGGGAACCGGACTAGAACTTCAGACCGGCTTCGCGGGCGGCGTCAGCCAGAGCGGCGATGCGCCCGGCGTACTTGTTGCCACCACGGTCGAACACGACGGCCTCGATGCCGGCGGCCTTGGCGCGCTCCGCGACCAGGGAACCGACCTTCTTCGCCAGGTCGCTCTTGTCACCGTCCGTACCGCGGATGGAGGTGTCCAGGGTCGACGCCGACGCGAGCGTGTGGCCCGCGATGTCGTCGACGACCTGCGCCACCATGTGGCGGTTGGAACGCGTCACGACGAGGCGCGGACGCTCCGACGTACCCGAGATCCTCTTGCGGACGCGGATGTGACGGCGCTTGATGGCAGCGGCCTTGTACGCGTCGCCCTTGGCGATCTTCACACCGTATGCCATGGCTTACTTACCAGCCTTTCCGACCTTGCGGCGGATGACCTCGCCCGCGTACTTGACGCCCTTGGCCTTGTACGGGTCGGGCTTGCGCAGCTTGCGGATGTTGGCAGCGACTTCGCCGACCTTCTGCTTGTCGATGCCCTCGACCGAGAACTTCGTGGGCGACTCGACCTTGAAGCTGATGCCCTCGGGCGCCTCGACCGTGATCGGGTGGCTGTAGCCAAGCGCGAACTCCAGGTTGGAGCCCTTCGCCTGGACGCGGTAACCGACACCGCTGATTTCGAGCGCCTTGGTGTACCCCTGGGTCACGCCGGTGATCATGTTCGCCACCAGCGTGCGGGACAGGCCGTGCAGCGACCTGTTCTGACGCTCGTCGTTCGGACGCGTGACGCTGATGACGCCGTCGTCGTCCTTGGTGACCTCGATCGGAGCCGCAACGGTGTGCGCGAGGGAGCCCTTGGGGCCCTTCACGGAGACCGTACGGCCGTCGATGGTGACGTCCACACCGGCGGGAACCTGGATGGGGAGCTTGCCGATACGCGACATGAGCTTTCTCCTTCCGTTCCCGAGTTACCAGACGTAGGCGAGGACTTCCCCACCCACGCCCTTCTTGCCCGCCTGCTGGCCGGTCAGGAGACCGTGCGACGTGGAGATGATCGCCACGCCCAGGCCGCCGAGGACCTTCGGCAGGTTGGTGGACTTCGCGTACACGCGGAGACCCGGCTTGGAGATGCGCTTGATGCCGGCGATCGAACGCTCGCGGTTCGGGCCGAACTTCAGCTCCAGGACGAGGTTCTTGCCGACCTCGGCGTCCTCGGTCTTCCAGCCGGTGATGAAGCCCTCCTGCTGGAGGATCTCAGCGATGTGCGACTTGATCTTGCTGTGCGGCATCACGACGGTGTCGTGGTATGCCGAGTTCGCGTTACGCAGACGCGTGAGCATGTCTGCGATGGGATCAGTCATGGTCATGAATTGGCCTTCGGCCTCTCTCGCCGGGGTTTCCTGTATGCGTCGTCCCTCTCCCCGATCCGAGACGGGGCAGGTGTGACGCGGGGACCTACGGCGTAGTAAGCAGCACGTGCGGGACGGTGCCCGCTGATGTCGGGCGGCAGGGGCCCAACCCCACAAGCCTAAGCCATGCGGGGAAGGGCTCCTGCCAACCAGTTGCCTACCGAGAGACTCCGGGTGGTTCTCCGTACGAGGCGGAGGACTACCAGGAGCTCTTGGTCACGCCCGGCAGCTCGCCGCGGTGCGCCATCTCACGGAGGCACACGCGGCACAGGCCGAACTTGCGGTACACGGAGTGGGGCCGGCCACAGCGCTGGCAGCGCGTGTACGCGCGCACACCGAACTTCGGCTTGCGGGCGGCCTTAGCGATCAGAGCCTTCTTCGCCACGTCGGTCACATCTCCTTGAACGGGAAGCCGAGGTGACGCAGCAGGGCACGACCCTCGTCGTCATTGGTCGCCGTGGTGACCACGGTGATGTCCATGCCCCGGACCCGGTCGATCCTGTCCTGGTCGATCTCGTGGAACATGACCTGCTCGGTGAGACCGAAGGTGTAGTTGCCACGGCCGTCGAACTGCTTCGGGGACAGGCCGCGGAAGTCACGGATACGCGGCAGCGCGAGCGACAGCGTACGGTCCAGGAACTCCCACATGCGGTCGCCACGGAGCGTGACGTGGCAACCGATCGGCTGGCCCTCGCGCAGCTTGAACTGCGCGATGGACTTGCGGGCCTTGGTGACGGCGGGCTTCTGGCCGGTGATCGCGGTGAGGTCCCGGATCGCCCCGTCCATCAGCTTCGAGTCGCGGGCGGCGTCGCCCACACCCATGTTGACCACGATCTTGACGAGACCGGGGGTCTGCATGACGTTCTCGTACTTGAACTCGTCACGCAGCTTGCCCGCGATCTCCTCGCGGTAGCGCGTCTTGAGACGCGGCGCAGTGGTGGTAGCCATCAGATGTCCTCACCGGTCCGCTTGGCAACGCGGATCTTGTTGCCTTCGTCGTCGAAGCGGTAACCGACGCGGGTCACGACCTTGTTGCCGTCCTTCTCCACGACCAGCTGGACGTTGGAGACGTGGACGGGCGCCTCGGTGGTGATGATGCCGCCGGTCTGCGAACCGCGAGCGGTCTGGCCGGTCTTGGTGTGCTTCTTGACCCGGTTGACACCCTCGACGAGGACACGGTCCTGCTTGGGGTAGGCCACGATGACCTTCCCCTGCTTTCCCTTGTCCTTACCGGTGATGACCTGGACCAGGTCGCCCTTCTTGATCTTCATACCTACAGCACCTCCGGCGCGAGAGAGATGATCTTCATGAACTTCTTCTCGCGCAGCTCACGGCCCACGGGGCCGAAGATGCGGGTGCCGCGGGGGTCGCCGTCGTTCTTCAGAATGACGGCGGCGTTCTCGTCGAAGCGGATGTACGACCCGTCCTGACGGCGGCGCTCCTTGACGGTGCGAACGATGACCGCCTTGACGACGTCACCCTTCTTCACGTTGCCACCGGGGATCGCGTCCTTGACGGTGGCGACGATGACGTCACCGATGCCCGCGTAGCGGCGACCGGAGCCACCGAGAACACGGATGGTGAGGATTTCCTTCGCACCCGTGTTGTCGGCGACACGCAGTCGCGACTCCTGCTGGATCACGTCTATCTCCTGATCGTCTGCCGGTTCCCCGGGGGCTGCCGCAAACGGCGGCCCCCGGAGCCTGGCGGAACTGTTCCGAGGGGGCGAACTCCCCCTCGGAGGGGGTTACTTGGCCTTCTCGAGGATCTCGACGACGCGCCAGCGCTTGGTCGCCGACAGCGGCCGGGTCTCCATGAGGAGTACGCGGTCGCCGACGCCGGCGGCGTTCTGCTCGTCGTGGGCCTTGAGCTTGTTCGTACGGCGGATGACCTTGCCGTACAGGGCGTGCTTGACGCGGTCCTCGACGGCGACGACGACGGTCTTGTCCATCTTGTCGCTGACGACCAGGCCTTCACGGCTCTTGCGGAAACCGCGCTCGGCGGTGTTCGTCTCAGTCACGTTGCTCTCGCTCATCAGGCGCTCTCCACCACTGTCTCGATGCCCAGCTCGCGCTCACGCATCAGGGTGTAGATCCGCGCGATGTCCTTACGCACGGCCTTGAGGCGGCCGTGGTTCTCAAGCTGCCCCGTCGCCGCCTGGAAGCGGAGGTTGAACAGCTCTTCCTTGGACTCCCGGAGCTTGCCGACAAGCTCCTCGTTGCCCAGCTCGCGCAGCTCAGAGGCCTTGGTGCCGACCGACATCACGCTTCACCTGCCTCGCGCCGCACGATCCGGCACTTCATCGGGAGCTTGTGAGCAGCGCGGGTGAGCGCCTCACGAGCGGTCTTCTCGTTCGGGTACGACAGCTCGAACATCACCCGACCGGGCTTGACGTTCGCGATCCACCACTCGGGCGAACCCTTACCTGAACCCATGCGGGTCTCGGCGGGCTTCTTGGTGAGCGGGCGGTCCGGGTAGATGTTGATCCAGACCTTGCCGCCACGCTTGATGTGGCGGGTCATGGCGATACGAGCGGCCTCGATCTGGCGGTTCGTCACGTACGCCGGGGTCAGCGCCTGGATGCCGTACTCGCCGAACGTGACCTGCGTACCACCCTTGGACATACCGCTGCGCTTCGGGTGGTGCTGCTTGCGGTGCTTGACCCTACGCGGGATCAGCATGGCGGTCAGGCCTCCGTTCCGGTGCTCTCGGCAGGGGCCGGCGCGGCAGCGGTGGCTTCCTCGGCCTTGGGGGCCTCGGTCGCCTGGCTCTGCCGGTCACCCTGCTGCTGCGGCCTGCGGCCACGGCCGCCGCGCTCGCCACCGCGGCCACCACGGCCGGCCGGGCGGTCGCCGCCACCACGGGCCGGGCGGTTGCCGGCGCGAGCCGCGGCGTTCTCCGCGCGGACCTCAGCGATGTTCTTGACGTCGCCCTTGTAGATCCAGACCTTCACGCCGATGCGGCCGAAGCTGGTCTTGGCCTCGAAGAAGCCGTAGTCGACGTTGGCGCGGAGCGTGTGCAGGGGCACGCGGCCCTCGCGGTAGAACTCCGAGCGGGACATCTCGGCGCCGCCGAGGCGGCCACCGCACTGGATCTTGATGCCCTTGGCGCCGGCCTTCATCGTCGACTGCATGCTCTTGCGCATGGCGCGACGGAAGGAGACGCGGGAGGACAGCTGCTCGGCGACGGCCTGCGCGACCAGCTGGGCATCCGTCTCGGGGTTCTTGACCTCGAGGATGTTCAGCTGGACCTGCTTGCCGGTGAGCTTCTCCAGCTCGCCGCGGATGCGGTCGGCCTCCGCGCCGCGGCGGCCGATGACGATGCCAGGCCTGGCGGTGTGGATGTCGACGCGGACGCGGTCGCGGGTGCGCTCGATCTCCACCTTGGAGATGCCGGCACGCTCCATGCCCTTCGTCATCATCCTGCGGATGGCGACGTCTTCCTTGACGTAGTCCTTGTACAGCTTGTCGGCGTACCAGCGGGACTTGAAGTCCGTGGTGATGCCGAGCCGGAACCCATGCGGGTTTACCTTCTGGCCCATTACCGGGTTCCTTCCTTGCTGCTGAGGACCACGGTGATGTGGCTGGTCCGCTTACGGATCCGGTACGCGCGACCCTGGGCGCGCGGCCGGAACCGCTTCAGGGTCGGGCCCTCGTCGACGTACGCCTCACTGATGAACAGCGAGGTGGCGTCGGTGTGGTCGTAGTTGTGGGCCGCGTTGGCGATGGCGCTGTTCAGCACCTTGCCAACGGGCTCGCTCGCGGCCTGCGGGGCGAAACGCAGGACCGCCTGAGCCTCCGTGGCGTCCATGCCACGGATGAGGTCCACCACACGGCGGGCCTTCATGGGCGTGACGCGGATGTACCGCGCCTGGGCCCTGGCTTCCATGGTTGTCCCTTCGGTGTTTGTCATGATCGGTTCCACCCCGCTGCTAGCGGCGCTTCGACTTCCGGTCGTCCTTGACGTGGCCGCGGAAGGTGCGAGTCGGCGAGAACTCGCCGAGCTTGTGGCCGACCATCGACTCGGTGATGAACACCGGGACGTGGATCTTGCCGTTGTGCACCGCGATCGTGTGGCCCAGCATGGCCGGGACGATCATCGAGCGACGGGACCAGGTCTTGATGACGTTCTTGGTGCCTGCCTCGTTCTGCACGTCCACCTTCTTGATCAGGTGGTCGTCGACGAAGGGCCCCTTCTTGAGACTGCGCGGCATCTTGAAACCCGCTCCTAGCGCTTCTTGTTCGTCTTGCGGCGGCGGACGATGTACTTGTTGCTCGCCTTCTTGGGAGCCCGAGTACGACCTTCCTTCTGACCCCACGGGGAGACCGGGTGGCGGCCACCGGAGGTCTTGCCCTCACCACCACCGTGCGGGTGGTCGACCGGGTTCATGGCGACACCGCGGACGGTCGGGCGGACGCCCTTCCACCGCATGCGGCCGGCCTTGCCCCAGTTGATGTTCGACTGCTCGGCGTTGCCGACGGAGCCGATGGTGGCGCGGCAGCGCACGTCGACCATGCGGACCTCGCCCGACGGCATGCGAAGGGTGGCCATGGAGCCCTCCTTCGCGAGCAGCTGCACCGAGGAGCCCGCGGAGCGGGCGAACTTGGCGCCGCCGCCGGGGCGCAGCTCGATGGCGTGCACCGTGGTACCGACGGGGATGTGGCGCAGCGGCAGGTTGTTGCCCGCCTTGATGTCGGCGCCTGCGCCGGCCTCGATGCGGGCGCCCTGCTCCAGGCCCGCGGGGGCGAGGATGTAGCGCTTCTCGCCGTCCGCGTAGTGCAGCAGCGCGATGCGCGCGGTGCGGTTGGGGTCGTACTCGATGTGCGCGACCTTGGCGGGGACGCCGTCCTTGTCGTGCCGACGGAAGTCGATGACACGGTAGGCGCGCTTGTGGCCGCCGCCCTGGTGGCGGACGGTCACACGACCGGCGTTGTTGCGGCCGCCCTTGCTGTGCAGGGGGCGGACCAGCGACTTCTCCGGCGTGGACCGCGTGATCTCGACGAAGTCGGCGACGCTTGAGCCACGACGGCCCGGGGTCGTCGGCTTGTACTTGCGGATACCCATTCTTAAGTCCTCGGAAGATTCCGGACTTCGAAACGATCCGGCCTCCGTCAGGAGGTCGGGCCGCCGAAGATGTCGATGCGGTCGCCCTCGGCGAGGGTCACGATGGCGCGCTTGGTGTCAGCCCGCTTGCCGAAACCGGTGCGGGTGCGCTTGCGCTTGCCCTGCCGGTTGATCGTGTTGACGCCGGTGACCTTGACCTGGAAGACCGCCTGGACGGCCTGCTTGATCTGGGTCTTGTTGGCGCGCGGGTCGACGACGAACGTGTACTTGTTCTCGTCGAGCAGGGCGTAGCTCTTCTCCGAGACGACCGGCTTGACGAGGATGTCGCGCGGGTCCGCGAGGGACTTGCTCAGCGGGGTCTCGACGACCGGGCCCTTGACGCCGCTCCTGGCCTTGGCCAGGCGCTTCGCCTTGGCGGCCTTGGCCGCCTTGGGCGCGATGCTGGGGTGACGCGTAGCCATCAGGCCTCGCTCCCTTCGGTTTCGTTGGCCTTGTTCGGGCCGGCGACGAAGGACTCGAAGGCGGCCTTGGTGAAGACCACGTCGTCCGAGACGAGCACGTCGTACGTGTTGAGCTGGCCCGGCTCCAGGATGTGGACCTGGGGCAGGTTGCGCGCGGACAGCCACGCGGCCTCGTCGGCGCGCTCGACGACCAGGAGCAGGTTCTTGCGCTCGCTGATCTTGCCGAACAGGGTCCTCGCGGCCTTGGTGGACGCGGTGTCGCCCTCGATGACGCCGGAGACGACGTGCACGCGTGCGTTGCGGGCACGGTCGGTGAGGGCGCCACGCAGCGCGGCGGCCTTCATCTTCTTCGGGGTCCGCTGCGAGTAGTCACGCGGCACGGGGCCGTGGACGACGCCACCGCCGGCGAACTGCGGCGCGCGGGTCGAACCCTGGCGGGCGCGGCCCGTGCCCTTCTGGCGGTACGGCTTCTTGCCGCCACCGCGGACCTCGCCACGCGTCTTGGCCTTGTGCGTGCCCTGGCGGGCGGCGGCCAGCTGCGCGACGACGACCTGGTGGATCAGCGGGATGCTGACCTTGGCGTCGAAGATCTCCGCGGGAAGCTCGACGCTGCCCGACTTCTCGCCCGCGGGCGAAAGGATGTCAATGGTGCTCATGGTTTACCTCAGGCCCCCTTGGCCGCGGTACGAACCAGAACGAGACCGCCGTTCGGACCGGGGACCGCGCCCTTGATGAGCAGCAGGCCCTTCTCCGCGTCCACGGCGTGCACGGTCAGGTTCTGGGTGGTGACCCGCTCGTTGCCCATGCGGCCCGCCATGCGGAGGCCCTTGAACACGCGGCCCGGGGTGGCGCAGCCACCGATGGAGCCGGGAGAGCGGTGCTTGCGCTGGGTACCGTGACCGGCGCCGAGGCCCTTGAAGTTGTGACGCTTCATGACACCGGCGAAGCCCTTGCCCTTGCTCTTGCCGGTGACGTCGACCTTGATCCCGGACTCGAACACGTCGGCCTTGACCTCCTGGCCGAGCGTGTACGTGGACGCGTCCGAGGTGCGGAGCTCCACGAGGTGGCGGCGGGGGGTCACGTCGGCCTTGGCGAAGTGGCCCTTGAGGGGCTTGTTCACCTTGCGCGGGTCGATCTCGCCGAAGGCGATCTGGACCGACTCGTAGCCGTCGGAGTCATTCGTACGGACCTGGGTCACGACACAGGGTCCGGCCTTGACGACGGTCACCGGGACGACACGGTTGTTCTCGTCCCAGACCTGGGTCATGCCGAGCTTCTCGCCCAGGACGCCCTTGATCTGCTTGGTCATCTCTTCCGCGCCTCTCAGAGCTTGATCTCGATGTCGACGCCGGCCGGAAGGTCCAGGCGCATCAGCGAGTCAACGGTCTTGGGCGTCGGGTCGAGGATGTCGATCAGGCGCTTGTGCGTGCGCATCTCGAAGTGCTCGCGCGCGTCCTTGTACTTGTGCGGCGACTTGATGACGCAGTACACGTTCTTCTCTGTGGGCAGCGGCACCGGGCCCGCGACCGACGCACCAGTGCGGGTCACCGTCTCGACGATCTTCTTCGCCGAGGAGTCGATGACCTCGTGGTCGTAGGCCTTGAGCCGGATGCGGATCTTCTGTCCCGGCATGCTTCTTCGAATTCCTGTCTCTGTCTTACCGCTCTGCCGCCACTGGCCGACCCACGCGGTCGGGCGTGTCGCGTTCCCCTTACGGCTGAGTCCCTTGCGGGAACCCATCGAGCGGGGGAAACGGAACCCGGTCGATCAGAGGAGACCGACCACCACCGGCGCCTGGCTGGTACCCCGCGACGCTTCCCGGAAGATTCCCGTACGTCCGCCCCAGCGCTGCCCGAGAGGCAGTTGAGGCGACGAGTACTGTGGGACTCGCTTCCGGTCCCCCCGGCGGGAGGCGCGCAGCATCGGCACTCAACCGAGCAACCGGACCAGTGTGCCATAGCGCCCCGGGGCCTGGCCAATCGCGGCGGAGAACCTTACCCCACGCGCACACGTCCGAATCGTCAGCGCCCCGCGGGGTGCCCTTTCGGACGCGGCGCGGGCGTGGCCGGCTCGCCCTACGCTTCGTCGTCGTCCGCGCGAGGCGCCTCGAAAGCGGTGAGGGGCTTGCTCATCAGATCGCGCGCGCGAGCCACGGCCGACGTCTCCCCGCTGTCCTTGGGGCTGGACATCTTCAGCCCGTTGCCCTGGTCGGTGCCGGGTACCTCGCCCTCCTCCTGATCGAGGGCGTGCACGATCTCGTGGGCGACGGTCTCCTTGTTCTGCATGGCAGCCGGGGTGAAGACCATGTGGTGCCCCGACGTGTACGCCTCGGCGTCGATCTCGTGCGCCGATCGCTGGGCCGCGGCGTCCGTGTGGTGGCGCAGGTGGGACAGAGGCCTGCCGAAGCGCGTCTCCATCTCCGGGCGGAAGGGGTGGTCCGCGAACGACTGCCCCGGCATGCCCAGCACCTGCGGCACGGTGGTCGACCGCTGCACGGCCGGGGCGTGGCCGCAGTCACCGGAGTGCTCGTGCTGCTCCTGCTCCCCGTCCCGCGCCAGGCGCTGCACGACGGCCGCGTTGCCCGCCATGCCCTGCAGGGCCCCCACCTGGTGCGGCGACATGCGGCCACCGGACGCCAGAAGCCGCTGCACGGCGCCGGTCGCGATGGCCGGAGCGGGCTTCCGGGGACCGGCCTGTGCCTGGTCCTTGTCCGGTCGTTCTTGTGCACGCATGCGTCGTCCTCCAGTTGCCGGGCAGCGAGCGCCAATTCTTCTGTCTACACGCGACCCGGCGGCGGCGACAGAGACGACGGGGCAATCCCCGATGGCCTCTCGGGCACACTCGCCTGCCCGGCGCGCGGCCTGCCGGCGCGCGGCCTGCGGCGCGCGGCCGCTCAGGCCTTCCAGCACACGTCGAGCGCGGGCGGCTTGCGGAAGACCAGACCGCGCGGGCCGCTCGGCGGCCGGTCGGGGTCGAGGCGCAGCCCCGGCAGCCGCTCGAAGCAGGCGCGCAGCGCGACGACGGCCTCCAGGCGGGCCAGGTGGGCGCCGAGGCAGTAGTGCGGGCCGTACGCGAACGCCAGGTGCAGGCGCGCGTTGGCGCGGCGCGGGTCGAACCGGTCGGGCTCGGGGAACACCTCGGGGTCGCGGTTGGCCCCGGCCAGCGACACCGTGACGAGATCGCCGGCGCCGATCCTGGCCCCGGCGAGTTCGACGTCGCGTGTCGCGTACCGGTCCACGACGGCCGCGCCCGGCTCCAGCCTCAGCGACTCCTCCACGGCGCCGTCCAGCAGGCCCGGGTCGCCCTGCACCTCGTCGGCGAGCGCGGGCTCGGACAGCAGGTGGAACAGCGCGTTGGCGATCATGCCCTCGGTCGTCTCGATGCCGCCGAACAGCAGCACCGCCGCGTTGGACGCGATCTCCGGCAGGCCGAGCCGGCCGGCGGCGCTCACCAGCAGCGACTCGGCGCGCTCGGCGCGCAGGGTGGCCGCGACGGCGTCCCGCAGCGCGGCGTACGCGGCGGGCCCCCCGTCCCCGGCGTCCGCGCCGTGCGTCAGCCGGTCGACGGCCCGCACGATCTCGTCGTACCAGCCGAGCACGTCGGCGACGGGCACGTCGGCGAGCCCCAGCACGTCGGCCATGACGACGGCCGCGAGCGGCCCGGCGAACCCGCGCCGCAGCTCGCCGCGGCCGTGCGGGACGAGCCCGTCGAGCAGCCGCGCCGCCTCGCGCTCGGTCGACTCGGCGAAGGCGGCGCGGACGGCCCGCGGCTTGAACGGCTCGACGAACGGCTCGCGGTGGCGGGCGTGTTCGGCCCCGTCGAGGGAGAGCATGCTCGGGCCGACGACCCGTGCGGTGGTGAAGCGCGGATCGTCCACGGTGAAGGTGTCCGCGTCCCGCATCACGTCGACGGCGGTCTCCCGCCGCGTCACGACCCACCCACCGAGCGCGTCCAGCCACACGACGGGCCCCTCGGCACGCAGCCGGGCGAGGTGGGGATGGGGGTCTGCCGCGAGATCGGCGAGGGTGGGCGAGTCGACCATCGGACGAGCGTATTACGGTCCCGCCTCGCGTCCCGTCCCGCGTGCCTCTTGTGACGAGCGGTAGGTGCGGTGTCCGCATGAGCAAGAAGGACGCGCTGACCCAGGCCATGTCCGAGCTGCTGTGGGAGCGCGGATACACGGGCACGAGCCCGGCCATGGTCCTGGAGCACGCGCACGCGGGCCAGGGCAGCATGTGCCACCACTTCTCCGGAAGGCGGGTCTCGCGGTCGCCGCCATGACCCGCAATGGGACGCTTGGCGCAGGACCACGAGGTCGTCGCCGACGACGACCTCCGCGCGGCGGCGGCGAACTACTTCACCTGGCTCGGCGAGCGCCTGACCACGGTGTTCCGCGCCGGACGCGGCCGTGCAGGGCGGCTACGTCCTGGCCCGCGCCCAACAGGACGCCGGGGCGTTCGACCGGGCGGTCGAAGGCGCCAAACGCTCCGTGGCGCGACTGGTGACCGACCCCGTCAAGGGCTGACAGCCCCGGGCGCGGCACTTGGCGCGGCACACGTTTGGGATGCTGGCGCGATGGACCTCTCCCGGCAGGTGGTCGGTTCCGGCTCACCACTCGAACCGCAGATCGGCTTCTCTCGCGCAATCCGCAAGGGAGCGCACGTCGCGGTCGCCGGCACCGCTCCCATCGGGGACGACGGGACGACCGTGGGACAAGGCGATGTCCATGCCCAGACGGTCAGGTGCCTGGACATCGCGGAGGCCGCGTTGGAAGCAGCAGGGGCCTCGCTGCGGGATGTCGTACGCACCCGCATCATGCTGACGGACGTGACCCGCTGGCGCGACGCCGCCCGCGCGCACGGAGAACGATTCGCGTCCGTCCGGCCTGCCTGCACCTTCGTCGAGGTCTCGCGCTTCATCGACCCCGACTGGCTGGTCGAGGTCGAGATCGACGCCATCGTCGACTGAGCCTGGCGGGTCGCCGGGGCCACCGGCCGAACCCGGCGCCTCAGCCCCCGTGCGTCGACCTGCGCAGGAACCGCTCCGTGAGCCGGGCAGCCGCCGACGCGGTCAGCAGGCGGCCGAAGACCCAGGTCTGGAGGGCGTTGAGACGTCCGTCGACGACGGCCGGGCCCCGGCCGCGCAAGGCGGACATCACGGTGTCCGCGACGGAACCGGGTGCGCGCTTGCCCCGAATACGTCCCATGCCCATCGCGGTGTCGGTCGGGCCGGGGCTGACCGCCACGACCCGCACCCCCGTGCCCCTCGTCTCCGCCCACACCCCCTGGGTGAAGGACAGTACGAACGCCTTCGATGCCGCGTAGGCGGCCAAGTAAGCGGCGGGCGCGTACGCTCCGGTGCTCGCGATGTTGACGATCGCCCCGCGTCCCCGCGCGACCATGGCGGGCAGCAGGAGCGCCGTGAGCTCGGCCACCGCTCCGGCATTGAGGTCGACCAGGCCCCGCATCCGCACGGGCGTGCTGTCCACGACCGGCTCCCTGAAAGCGACGCCGGCGTTGTTGACCAGCATGTCGACCTCGGTTCCCGCGCCCGCCAGCCACTCGGCCAGCCGGGAGGGAGCACCCGGGTGCGACAGGTCAAGCGCAAGCGTCGACACCTGGACCCCGTGCTCGGCGCGCAGCCGCTCGGCCGCCGCCTCCAGGCGCGCGCCGTCCCGCGCCACCAGGACCACGTCCATGCCCTGTCCGGCCAGCCGCTCGGTGATCGCGGCCCCGATGCCCGTCGCGGCGCCGGTCACGACCGCGGTCCGCCGCCTCGGCTCTTCTTTCGTCGTCATGCCAGGAACGGTAAACTTTGACATTAACGTCAATGTCAAGCTTGGTTTCAGGGCATCGAGGGAGGTACGGCGTGCGCGTCGGAGAACTCAGCAGAGCCACCGGGGCCAGCACCCGCTCGCTCCGGTACTACGAGGACCGGGGGCTGCTCTCCAGCGAGCGCCGTCCCAACGGATACCGGGAGTACGGCGAGGAGGCCGTGCGCCAGGTCGCCTTCATCCAGGACCTCTACCGCGCGGGGCTGCCGTCCCGGATCATCCGGGACATCCTCCCGTGCACCGCCCCGGAACCGCCCGCGGGCGACTGCACGCGACTCCTGGCCCGCGTCCGGGAGGTCCGCGACGAACTCGCCCGCCAGGAGCGGCAGATCGCCCAGCGCCGCGAGATGCTCGACCGTTACCTCGCGGGCACCGCGACCCCGGCCGGCCTCGGCGACCTCGGCCGCCCAGGCGGCGACCTCGGCTGCGGGCCCCGGTAGCGGGCGGCGACCGGTGGTGGCTCAGACGGTGAGGACGAGCTTGCCCCGCAGGTGGCCGCCGTCGAGCAGCCGGTGCGCGTCCGCGACGCGCTCGAACGGGAACGTCTCCTGCACGTGCACCCGGAGCCTGCCCTGTTCGACGAGGTCGACGAGGCCTCGCAGGGCGACCGGGTCGGGGTCGACCGCGATGCCGCTGAAGCGCATGCCGGCCGCCGCGTACCTGGCGGCGAGCACCACGTCCTCCTCGGCGACCGCCGTCACCAGGTGGCCGCCCGGCCTGAGCACGCCGAGCGAGCGCTCGACGGTGTCGCCGCCGATCGTGTCGAGTACGAGGTCGATGTCACGCACCGACTCGGCGAAGTCGACGGCCGCGTAGTCGATCACCTCGTCGGCGCCGCAGCCCTCGACGAACTCCCGCTTGCTCGCGCCCGCGGTGGTGATCACGTGCGCCCCGAGCGCCTTCGCGATCTGGATGGCGACATGCCCTACCCCGCCACCACCGCCGTGCACCAGGACCCGGTCGCCCTCTTTCACGCCGCCCAGATCGACGAGGCCCTGCCACGCCGTCAGCCCGACGACCGGCAGCGCCGACGCCTCGACGTGCGAGAGCGACGCCGGCTTGCGCACCAGGTGCAGCGCGGGCGCCGCCACGGCCTCGGCGTACGCGCTCGCCATCCGCGGGAACAGCGGCATCCCGAACACCTCGTCGCCGGGCCTGAACCGCCACGTCTGCGCCTCCTCGACCACGCCGCTGATGTCCCAGCCGAGGACGAACGGCGGCGGGCCCATCAGCGGGGGGATCTCGCCGGCGCGCAGGAGCGCCTCTATCGGGTTCAGCCCGATCGCCTTGACGCGGACGAGGACCTCGGTCGGCAGGGGCCGGGGCTCGGGCGCGTCCACGATGGTGAGCACCTCGGGACCGCCGAGCGTGTGCTGGGTGATGACTCGCATGACTCTCCTTGCACAAGCGGAGGGGGAGAGAACCCAGGCTAGATTTTCGATAGGAACCGGCAGGTACCGTTGGCGCCATGAGCGGTTACGGTCCCGGTGATCTCTTTCTCGCCGACTGTCCGGGGCGTATGGCGGTCGAGTTGATCGCCGACAAGTGGACGGTGGTCGTGCTCTACGGCCTCAGCGAGGGCCCCGTGCGCCACGGGGATCTGATCGAGCTGATCGGCGGCGGCATCTCCCGCAAGATGCTCACCCAGACGCTCCGGCGTCTCCAGGCGCACGGACTCATCCACCGCCACGCCTACGCCGAGGCGCCGCCCCGCGTCGAGTACGAGCTCACGCCGCTCGGGGTGACGCTGATCGATCCGATCCACACGCTGACGGAATGGGCGAGGGCGAACGGCGAAGCGGTCCTGGACGCGCTCGACGCGGACGCCGGCGCCGGCGGGGCGTAGCCGCCCGCCTGAAGCCGCTGGCACAGACCGGCCGGCACCGGGCAGCCGGGGTCGTCGTCGTACTCTGCTCGACCGCCGCGCACCACGGCCTGACCGTCCTGCACCGTGACAACGATTTCGCCACCGCCGCCCGCGTCCTGGCCGACGTGGACCACCACGACGTACAACGCTGATGCCCCGGAACCCGCCTGGATCACGCCCGCCGAGGCCGAGCCCGCGCAGGGCGCGGCCCCACGGGTGCACCGTCTACTTGCCGTAGTGATACCGGCAGCCGCCGATCCGCACTTCGCCCTCCGACGCCTCTGGATCACTCCGTCCAGGCTTGTGGTCAACGGGGCCTTCACACAGGGTGGCTCTCCCTGTCGCCGTCGCCGTCTTCATCGAGCTCGTGGAGGGTGACGTCCCCTCCACGGTCCTGGGCGATGCTCTCGGCCAGCCATCGGGCGTTGGCCGGGGAACGGAGAAGGTAGTCCGTCTCGTTCGGACTCCTGCTGGTCGACGTACCAGCGCCCACCGCCCGAAACGGTCCGGGCGGCGGGCGCGAGGCGCGGGCTTACCCGCAGTACGGTCAGCGCCTGGACGCGTACGACACGAACTCGGCCCACGCGCGCGGCGCGAAGCCGAGGCGCGCGCCCTCGACATCCTTCGAGTCACGCACCAGCACCGCCGCCGTGGCCGAGGCCACCTCAACGCAGTTGGCGTTCTCGTTGCCGCTGTAGCTGCTCTTGAACCAGATCGGCCCATTCGCTGTCGCCACAAGGACCCCCTCCGTCAGCGCTCGGACGCGTACGACACGAACTCGGCCCACGCGCGCGGCGCGAAGCCGAGGCGCGCGCCCTCGACATCCTTGGAGTCACGCACCAGCACCGCCGCCGTGGCCGAGGCCACTTCAACGCAGTTGGCGTTGTCGTTGCCGCTGTAGCTGCTCTTGAACCAGATCGGCTCAGTCATTCTTCTCCCACCACTTTCTCGATGAACGCCAGTGATTCGCGTGGGGTGAGCGCCTGCGCCCGGAGCATTCCATAGCGCAGTTCGAGCACGCGCACTCGCTTCGGCACCGAACTCACCGGCGTAGGCAGCTGCCCCTCGCAGTAGCCGACGGTGGCGCCGTCATCGAGGGTGAGCAGTCGCAAGTCGCCGCTCATGCCAGCATGCACCTCGACATCTGTCGGCATCACCTGGATAGTTACGTTCCTCAATCTACCCGCGTCCAGCAGATGTTCGAGCTGCTCCTTCATCACCTGTCGACCGCCGAGAGGCCGCCTCAGCACGACCTCCTCAATGATGAACGACAGCATCGGCAAGGGCTTGCGTTCAAAGATGACCTGCCGGGACAGCCGCGCCTCGACCAACCGGTCGACCTCATCGGGCGAGTACGCGGGCAGCCGCATCTCGTACAGTGCCCGCGCGTGCGCAGCCGTCTCCAGCAACCCGGGCACGTTGTGGTTGCTGTACTCCCCCAGCTCGACGGCCTCCGCCTCGACCTTCGCCAGTTGCCGCACCTTCTTCGGGTACTTCGCCTGCGCCAAGTCCCGCTGCATACCCGCGATCTTTCCGCCCGCGCCCAGGACCTCGTCCGCCTTCGTCAGGTACTCGGGCTGCGGGATCCGCGTGCCCGCCTCCACCTTGTACACGAGGTTGTCGCTGTACCCGAGGGCGTTCGCCAGCTCCTGCGGTTTGAGCCCGGCGCCCTCGCGCCAAAGCTTCAACTGCCGCCCCACCGCCGCGATCACCGCGTTCGACTCGTCGTCGTCCGGGTCGACGGACCCGCCGCCCCGCTCGTCCAGATCGTCACGCATCGCCTACGCACGCGCCTTTCGTGTACCCCGTGGACAGGCAGTCCTGCCCCGAGGACTGCCACTGTCCGTACCCCCGTGCACCCTTCACAGCGTACGCACACCCCACCACGCTGAGTGACGTGAATGACGAAATCAGCGCTCCCCGGCTCGCGGGCCGCCAGTTCAGCGTGCAGCTCTCATCGACCCGGCGCGGCGCGCGTCTTGCCCGGTTGCTCGCCGTCGAGCAGCTGCGGGCCTGGGGGCTGGCGCTCTGCCTGGAGCCGGCCGCGCACATCGTGGCCGAGCTCGCCGCCAACGCGGTCAGTCACGGGCTGGTGCCCGGACGCGACTTCAGGCTGGCGCTCCGGCTCGCCGGCGAGCCCGGCAACGTCACCCTGCGCATCGGCGTGACGGACACGCGGCACGACGCCCTACCCGCCGCGTGCGCTCCGCAGGAGGACAGGACCGGCGGGCGTGGGCTGTTGCTCGTGACGGCCCTGGCCGACCGGTGGGGCGTCGAGCAAGGGCGCCCGCCCCACAAGACGGTGTGGGCGGAAATCGATCTTCGAGAGCCCGCCGCCGTACCGCTCAGCACCGGCGTCCGGTTTTCTGGCTTCCGGTGAACCGGACGCCGGGCGGCCGGGCCGTAAGAAGACCAAAGAACCCGGGAGAAAGAACCCACCGACCCACCCACCCGACCTCCCGGCGGCCCCGGCCCTCCAGGTCACCCGGGAGAGTGATCATTCCCGGAATACTCGCTTCCGGCGCGACTCGGCAGGCAAGCTCGGCCGCAACGGCACCTGCCGAGCACCTCGGATCAGCGTTCCGAGGCGCACGACCCCAACAACCAAAAACGGCCCCCGCCGGGCTGTCATCCCGGACGAGGGCCTGACCACTCAGGAAGAATGAGGCTTCCCCATGGCTTTGAAGCAGCTTAACGCGCCACGGCGCGCACGTTCCGCGGATCGCCGATCCCCATCCGGATTGGTGAAGATCAGCGAGCCCCACTCGCGGGGCTTCACCGTCGTGGGCAACCACCTCGCCCAGCACCCGCACCTCTCGGGCCTCGCGATCGGGCTCGCCACACACCTTCAGTCGCTGCCGGACGGCGCCCGCGTGGACATCCGCACACTGTCCACGCGCCTGCGCGAGGGCCGTGTCCGAGTGGCCGCCGCGCTCCGGGAGTTGGAGCAGTACGGCTATCTGGCGCGGCCGCGCGAACGCACGGCGGACGGGCGCGTCATCACACGCATCTACGTCTACGACAACCCGACCGCGACGCGCTCGAAGTGTGATCCCACGGCGGCCTCAACGCGTCGTAGACGTCCGCCCGTTCGGAGGCCCGCCGGTCCGCCGGTCGACCCGGGCAACTCGGCCGCCCCGGCCACCCCGGCCACCCCGGCCACCCCGGCCGCCCCGGTCACGACGGACACGACGGACACGACGGACACACCGTCAGCGCCACCAGAGGCGCCCACAGAGCCGCCCGCAGAGGCGGCCGGGCCCCCGGCAGCGGTGCCGACCCAGCTGCCGGAACACGCCCCCGCCGCCGCGCTCCTCGCGGGCCTGCGCACGCACGATCCCCGGCTCATGCTCTCCGAGCGCGACATCCGCCGCCTCGCGCCCGCCGTCGCGGAGTGGCTCGCGCGGGACGCGTCGCCCGAGGCCGTGCGTATCGCGCTGACCGCCGGGCTCCCGTCCGAGCTGCACAGCCCCGTGGCCGTCCTGCGCTACCGGCTCGCGGAGCTCGTACCGCCGCCGCTCCCCGTGCCCACGCCGGAGGCGGTGCGCGGCGGCGGGCCGCCGCCGTTCCAGACGTGCGACGCGTGCGACCGCGCGTTCCGCTCGCCCGAACCTGGGCTGTGCGGTGAGTGCCGCCCTGACGAGGCGAACGAGGCGGCGGTCAGCCCTCTCGCGCGCGCAGGTCTCCGTGGAGACGGACGGCCACCGTGCACGCCGGCGGCATGACGATCGGGGTCAGCAGGAGAAAGGCCACGACCGTGGGCAGGACCTTGACCAGCACGCCCGTGATCCACACGTTGCCGTCGCTGAGCCACAGCATGCCGAGTCCGGCGAAGTGGGCAAGAGGCGCCGCCGCGAGCCTGCCCGCCAGGAAGACGAGCACGGCAGCGGTGGTGACCAGCGCGCCCAGGTAGAAGGCGCGCCATCGTGCGCGGCGCGTCAGCACCCAGGAGCGGTACAGCGCCACGAACGGGTTGCGGCGCTCCAGCACCGTCTCCGCGGTGGCCGCCGAGAGCCGGAAGTACAGCACTGGCGCGAGACACCAGACGGCGACCGGCAGCGCCCAGCCCACCAGCGCGTACTGCGGGGTCGCGGTCTCGTGCAGGGGTGTGGGGTGGATGCCGGGCACGTCGTCGCTCTCGACGAAGACCCACCAGGCGTAGGCCGCCACCTCCACGGCCCCGACGATCAGTCCCGTCAGCGCGTTGACCACGAGGGCTGCCGGAAAGCGCCGGCGTATGCACCGCCACAACTCACGGCGGGCCGGCGGCTGCCCGTCGTGCGTGGAGCGCGCGGCGGCGTACCCGGTGTGCAGGACGGTGAGGGTGAGGAGCGCGAGGACGAGCGCCAGCGCGAACACGACGAGCCCGACCCTCACCAACGGCCACCAGTCGCCGTCGGCGTAGGCCTCGTAGGAGTCCTCGTTGGCGATGTTCTCGTCGGCGTACCGCCGGACGTGCTCGAAGTCGCCCCACGTCGCCGCGAACCCGCCGGCCAGGATCGCGCAGCTCAGCACGGCCGTCGCGGCGGACACGAGGAGGGTGAAACCGTACAGCCCGCCGCGAGGGCAACCGCGGTAGCACCTGGCGACTCCGAGTGCGGCTCTCCTGACACTGCTGCCGTTCGCGTCCTGTGCCATGCCCTGGCGTTTCCTCCGTGCGGCGGTGTGATGTGGTGACGGTGATGACAATGGTGACTGGCAGGCAAGACGCCGTGACATGCGCACGAGGTTCCCTGAGCGGGCGGACTCGGTGTCCCGCACGGTGGGCGAGAACCATATGCGCCCCTTGGTGGTCATAGCCTCTTCCCCCAGTGAGGGTCAACCGCGTTTGCTACGCCCTCTAACGAAGTGATGACCCGTCGGCCGTGTGCCGGCCTGCCCGCCGATGGTTCCCGAAGCGGGCAGCCGAGGCGTAGACGCAGGTCAGACCCGCCGGAGCGGATGTCATGAGCGCCATGGGCAGCCGCGATCACCCCACACAGGAGGACCGGGAGTGCCGTGCGGCTCGCGCCTCATGGAGCGACCGCGGCGATTCGGTGCCGTGGCACTGCCGGAGAGGTGAGACACCATGGCGGCGGAGCGGAGGTGACCTCGCCCCATGGCCCACCACCGGCTACCGGTGCCCCGCCTCACAGGGCCTGCCAGAACTACGAAGCGACAGGAGGCCGGGCCGATGACCGATGATGAACGAAAGCCGCACCGGGTCGAGGAGGACCGGTCGGAGGGTTTCGGGGAGCGCCTGCTGGGTGTGCTGCTCGACCGCGCCCACGAGATGGCCCCGCAGCTGATCGCCCCGCTGATCGCGGAAGAGATCGCCAGCATCGGCGGACGTGACGTCTCCATCCTTCTGCAGGACTACGAGCAGCTGCTCCTGGTGCCCCTGCCCGGCAAGCGGCTGGTCGTCGGCGACCCCGAACCGGTCGACGACTCCCCGGCGGGCGAGGCGTTCCTGCACCGCAGGACCGTGGAGGTCCCCCTGGACGGCGCTGTCCGCGTGTACCTGCCCCTGCTGGACGGCAGCGACCAGGTCGGGGTCATGATCGTCACCCTCGACGACATCGACGACGACGAGCGGCGGCTGCTGCGCCGCCTCGCGGGCCTGGTCGCCGACATGATCGTCACCAAGGACGCCTACACCGACCAGTTCTTCGTGGCCCGCCGCCGCGCCCCCATGGATGTGGCCGCCGAGATCCAGTGGTCGCTGTTGCCTCCGCTGTCGATGATCGTCCCGCAGGTCGAGGTCGCCGGGATTCTGGAGCCCGCCTACAACGTGGCAGGGGACAGCTTCGACTACGCGCTCAACGACGACGTCCTGCACGTGGCCATGATCGACGCCATGGGCCACGGCCTGGATGCCGCGACCATGGCGACGGTGGCCATCGGCGCCTACCGCCACGCCCGCCGCGCGGACACCGAACTGGCCCAGATCTACGCCTTCATGGACCAGGCCATCGGCGAGCAGTTCGGCCCCGACCACTTCGTCACCGCGCAGATGATGTGCCTGGACATCACCACAGGCCAACTGCAATGGGTCAACGCCGGGCACCCCGCGCCGCTGCTGATCCGCGACCGCGCCGTGCTCGACCGGCTGGAGAGCCCCACCACCCTGCCCGTCGGCTTCGGCGGTGAACAGCCCCATGTCAGCGAACGGACGCTGCGGCGCGGAGACCGGCTCCTGTGCTTCACCGACGGCCTGATCGAGGAGCACCAGCCCGGTGGAGAGGAGTTCGGCGAGGAGCAGCTCATCGAGTGGACCAACCAGATCCTGCGAGAACACACCCCGTTGCGCGCGGTGGCCAGGAAGCTCTCCCACACCCTCAAGCGCGAACGGGGCGGCGTCACCAGTGACGACGCGACCGTCTTCCTCATCGAATGGCGCGGCGGCGAAGCAGGCCACCTCGCGCGCCTCGAATGAGCCGGCAGTCTGGTTCACCGCCCGTCGCGCGGCGCGAACGTCGTGAGCGCCTCGGTGTCGGAGGCGCGCGCGTTCAGGAAGTAGTCGGCCCACTCGGCCGCGTCCGGGTAGGACGAGCCGTCAGTGATGTCGGCGATCTCCGCGATCGCGGCCTCGACGTCGTATCCGGTGACGCGCAGCTCGACGCCCCGGCCGAGCAGCGCCCAGTGCGCGCCGGTGCGCCCGTACGGCATGCCGACGCTGCCGGGGTTGACGACGAGGCGGCCGTGCGCGAGCCGCACGAACGGCATGTGGCTGTGGCCGCAGACGATGGTGCGCACGGCGGGCGGCACCCCGTCGAGTACCTCGGACCAGCGGTCGAGTGACGAGTCGACGAGGACGACCTCCTCGTCGTCGCGCGGTGTGGCGTGGCAGAAGAGGACGTCGCCGAGCGTGACGGAGGTGGGGAGCGCCTGGAGGCGGTCGAGGTGGGCGTCGTCCAGCTGCCGTGCGGCCCACGGCGAGACGGGGTCGCCGGGGTCCACGCCCGCCCGTGGCCCGCGGCGGAACTCGACCAGCTCGCGGTCGGCGTTCCCGCGCACCCACACCACGCGCTCGCCGAGCCCTTCGAGCAGGTCGAGCACCTCGCGGGGCTGCGGCCCCGCGGCGATGTCGCCGGTGACGACGAGGCGATCGGCGGCCCGTACGTCGGGCTCGTCGAGGACGGCGCGCAGGGCGGGCAGCACACCGTGGATGTCGGACAGGACGGCGATGGAGTCGGTCATGCCTTCAGCATGCCCGGCGGGGCGGCCCCGCCGGGCGCGTCCGGCCCGATGCCTCAGGACAGGCGCACCCGGGCCCCGCAGGCCCGGCCCAGCGAGGAAGCCTTCCCGCGTCGAACACCGCCCGCTGCCCGCAGGCGCCGGCGCGGGGCGCGCCCAACCGCCGGCACAGTCGGGCACGACCCGAAGAAGGCGCCCCGCGGCCGGCGCCCCCTGGGGCAGGCAGTTTCGTCGCGCACGCCCGCCGGCGCCCGGCTCCGCCAGCGGCCTCCGCGGCGCAGCCCACAGCGGCTTCCGGCACGGCCCCAGGCTCCGGGCCCGGGACCGCCGGGGCGAGCACGCCTCGCCCCGCTGCACGCGCCCGCCGGGGCCGGCG
>NZ_JAGIQL010000338.1 GCF_017813245.1 Streptomyces montanisoli | reverse complement strand
CAAGCGCAGCGAGGCGCGGAACTCCTCGGCGCGGTGGGCGCCGGCCGCTTCGAGGTGACGCTCCACCTCGGCCAGGTCGGGCGCGGGCAGCGCGCGCACCGCGGGCCGCAGCACCTTGTCGAGCAGCGCCGTCCGCGCCTGGTCCCAGTCGCCCGTCGCGCCGGGCAGCGACGTCCACGCGGCGAAGCAGTCCGCCGCGTACACGGGCACCGTGCGCAGCCTCGCCGCGACCTGGTCGCTACGAGCCGCGGCCGTGTACGCGGCGAGGAGCGCGGCGTCACCGCGGTGTATCAGCGCGTACAGCTCGCCGTCGGGGCGCTCCCGCGACAGCAGGCGGCCCGCGAGCGCCGCGGCGAGCCGGTCGAGCACGGCGGGCGCGACGGGGCCGTGCACCCTGGCGGCCTCCCGCGCGGCCAGGGCGGGCTCCACCCACGGTGCGGCCACCCGGCCGCCCTCCAGCGCGCCCGCGAACTCCAGCAGCCGCAGGGCGTCGCGCGGGCCCGGCCCGATCGTGTCGGGAAAACAGCGCAGCAGGCCGGGGGCGAGCGCGGGCGCGGCGGGATCGTCCGCGGGCGCCTCCAGCGCCGAGCGCACCAGGACGTGCCAGGTGCCCGCGACGCGGTGCGCGTCGGAGCCCGTCTCGTCGAGCATCTGACGGGCCTCGGCCGCAGTCGGCAGCGCCTCGTCCCACACCAGGCGCACGGCGGTCCGCAGCACCAGCGGCTCGGCGAGCGGCGAGACACCGGCCCTGCGCAGTGCGTCGTGCAGTGCGCCCACCCGCTCCCGGGCGGGCCCGCCCCCGCGCGGGGCGCCCGCGCACATCCGCAGGTGGGGCAGCGCCTGGACGCCGGTCAGCTCAAGAGCGGTGACGGCCATCAGCCGGACCGCGGCGGCCGGATCCTCGGCCGCCCGGGCGTCGAGGGCGCTCAGCAGCTCCGTGCGCAGCTCGAACTGCTCGTCGAGCACCGCTTCCACGGCCGGGCTCCACGCCCCCTCCGGGTCGGCCGCGAGCGCGGCCGCGAGCCTGCCCGCCACGCCGGGCAGCAGATCCGCGCACTCCACCCCGAGGACGCCGGCCACCCGCAGGAGCGTCGGCGGGTCCGCGACGCCGGCCGAGCCGCCCGCGACCCCGGCGCGCAGCTCCTCCGCCAGGTCGCCTGCGAGCCGGTCCTTCACGGACGCGGGAAGGGCGGCGAGGCGCGCCACCGGCAGTTCGGGAACCGCCGACGGCATGCGCACGGCCAGGGCCAGCACGAGCGCCCCCAGCCGCGCCGTCGTCGCGGGGGAGGCCGTCATGCCGAGCGCGCCGAGCAGCCTGGCCAGCGCCGCCGCCTCGGCGGGCGAGCGCTCCCCGGCGGGCTCGCACAGCGCCGTCACGACCCGGTCCACCACGTCGGCGTCCAGGACCCGCGCGTGCAGCCGCGCCCACGCAGCCGCCTCCGCGCGCGCCTCCGCGTCGAGAGCGACGCCCGCTCCGAGCGCCGCGCAGGCGAGCGCGCCGGCGGACAGCCTGCCGTCCGGCAGCGCCCCCGCGGCCTCGAACACCTCGGGCGCCCCCGCCAGCCAGACGCGGGCCGCGGTGGCGGCCCAGGTGGCCGTCGTGTCGGTGGGATCAGCGGCGAGACGGGCCCCGGCGTCCGGCAGCTCGCCGGCGTCGCCGTGCACCGTGCCGTCGAACACGCGCGACGCGCCGTCCAGCCCCTTGCGGCCCGTCAGCGAGGCCGCGTCGGCGGGAAGCACCCCGACGATCTGCTGCGGCGCCCGGCCCGGCCTGCGGGTGTACGTCGTGAACGTCAGCCTCCGCGCGTACCCGCGTGGCAGCGTCGCGCAGGCCAGCGCCAGCCAGCGGGCCACGTCCGTGCTGTCACGCTCCACGACGAACAGCCGAGCGGGGGCGCCCGGCCGCGCGTGCCTGCCCTCGCACACGTCGCGCACGGCCGTGAGGAACGCCGCGAGCCGCGCGGCCCTGGTCGTCGCGAACGCGGCGAGCGCGCCG
>NZ_JAGIQL010000337.1 GCF_017813245.1 Streptomyces montanisoli | reverse complement strand
TGGGCGAGGAGGCAGCGCCCGTGAACGTCCTCACCGGATCCTGGTCGTGGCTGACGAGCACGGCACACTGGGAGGGCCCCGACGGCATCGCGCCCCGGCGCCCCGGGGGCCCGGCGCCCCGGGCGGCCCGGTGGTGCCGGTGGGGCGGCGGTCCGGCCGTTTCCGGGGCGGGTGGTGACGGAGGCCGGGCGGTCCGGTGGGTGGGGCCCACCGGACCGCCCGGCGGGTCAGCCGAGGTCGCCGGCCGCGGCGTGCTCGGCCAGCGCGACGAGCGTGCGGACGGCGGAGCCGGTGCCGCCCTTCGGCGTGTAGCCGAACGGCGCGCCCTCGTTGAACGCGGGGCCCGCGATGTCCAGGTGCGCCCAGGTGGTGCCCTCCGGCACGAACTCGCGCAGGAAGATGCCGGCGACCAGGCCGCCGCCCATGCGCTCACCCATGTTGGCGAGGTCGGCGATCGGCGAGTCCAGGCCCTTGCGCAGGTCTACGGGGAGCGGCATCGGCCAGGCGGCCTCGCCGGCCTCGTCGGCGATCTCGTACACCGCCGTGCGGAACGCGTCGTCGTTGGCCATGACGCCGAACGTGCGGGTGCCGAGCGCGAGCACCATCGCGCCGGTCAGCGTCGCCACGTCGACGATCGCGTCCGGCTTCTCCTCGGCGGCGCGGGTGATGGCGTCGGCCAGCACCAGGCGGCCCTCGGCGTCCGTGTTCAGCACCTCGACGGTCTTGCCGCTGTACATGCGCAGCACGTCGCCGGGGCGGGTGGCCGACCCCGACGGCATGTTCTCGGCGAGCGCGAGCCAGCCCGTGACGCCGACCTTCAGGCCGAGCCTGGCGGCCGTGACCACGGCGGCGAAGACGGCGGCGGCGCCGCTCATGTCGCACTTCATGGTCTCGTTGTGGCCGGCCGGCTTGAGCGAGATGCCGCCCGAGTCGTACGTGATGCCCTTGCCGACGAACGCGAGGTTCTGCCGCGCGCCGCGCGGGGTGTAGGAGAGGCGGACCAGCCTGGGCGGGTTGACGGAACCCTGCCCGACGCCGATCAGGCCGCCGTAGCCGCCCCTGGCGAGCGCCTTCTCGTCGAGCACCTCCACCTTGATGCCGTGTTCCTTGCCGGCAGCCACGGCGATCGCGGCGAAGTCGGCGGGGGTGAGGTCGTTCGACGGGATGTTGATCAGGTCGCGGGCGCGGTTGATCTCCTCCGTCAGCGCGATCGCCCGGTCCGCGGCGGCCTTGTGGGCCTTGTCGCGCGGCTTCGCGCCGAGCAGCGCGGCCTCGCCGAGCGGCTGCTTGCGCGCGTCGTCCTTGGCGGCGGCCTTCGCGCCGTTCGCCTTCTTGCGCTCACCGTCGCGGTACGTGGTGAAGGCGTACGAGCCGAGCAGGAGCCCCTCGCCGATCGCCGCGACGTCCTCGGCGGCCTCCACGGGCAGCGCGATGCCGGCCTTCTTGGTGCCCGTCAGGGCGCGCGCGGCGACACCGGCGGCGCGGCGCAGCGACTCGGTGCCGTACGCCTCGTCCTTCTCGGGCACCCGGCCGAGGCCCACGGCCAGTACGACGGGGGACTTGAACCCCGACGGCGCGGGCAGCTTGGTCACCTCACCCTCGGCGCCGGTGGCCCCGAGGGTCTCGAGCACGGCGGCGAGCCTGCCGTCGAACCCCTTGTCCACGGCCTCGGCGCCCGTGGCGACGACCGGTCCTGCGGCGCCCTTGGCGACGCCCACGACGATGACGTCGGCGCGCAGTGTGGCGGCGCCCGACGTGGTGAGAGTGAGAGCAGTCACGGTGGTGAATTCTCGCTTCCGTTGAGTTCCTTGTCGGTCGAGTGGTGGGCCGACCTGCCCGGCGCGTCGCGGAACCGGCCCTGACAACGCCGTGGGTGAGCCTACGCGCGCCGCTGACGTCAGCTGTCTCGTCCCCTGGACACCCGAGGGCCGCCGGTCAGCGGGGCGAGAGCGCGAGTACGACGAGGGCGAGCGTGGCGGCCGTCTCGCACAGCGCGCCGAGCACGTCGCCCGTGATGCCGCCGAACCGGCGTACACAGTGGCGAAGGAGCAACTGGGCGGCGGCGCAGGCCAGCAGCACCGCCGCGCCGTCCCGTACGGCGTCGGCGGCGGAGAAGGCGAGCCCGAGCGCGGCCGCGGCGAGCGTCACCACGGCCACCGCAGCGGCCGCCGCCCGCGTGGACACCGTCCCCGCGACGGCCGCGCC
>NZ_JAGIQL010000336.1 GCF_017813245.1 Streptomyces montanisoli | reverse complement strand
CCGTACGCGGGGACCCGGCCGGCGCGGAGGCCTTGCGGGTGGCCCTGCGGCGGGAGCGGCCGCCCCTGCTCGCGGCCGCCTCCGCCTCGGCGACGCTGTTGTACAGCTCCTCGTCAGGCATGAAGGCCGGCGAGGGCAGCGCCGCGGGGGGCGCCACCTCGGCCGCGACCTCGGCGGCCGTCTCGGTCCTCGCGGGCTCGGCATCCTGTGCGGGCCCGGCCTCGGCCGTCGCCTCTGCCGGTGCCTCGGCCGCCGTGGCCCTCTCGGCCTCGTGGTCGTGGTCCGCGCCGCCGGAACCGCCGCGGCGCTTCCTGCCGCGCTTGCCGCCACCGGTGCTGCCGCCGCCCGCAGGGGTCGACGCCTGCTCCATGTGGACGATCACGCCGCGCCCGTTGCAGTGCACGCAGGTCTCGGAGAACGACTCCAGCAGGCCCTGGCCGACGCGCTTGCGCGTCATCTGCACAAGGCCGAGCGAGGTCACCTCGGCGACCTGGTGCTTCGTGCGGTCGCGGCCCAGGCACTCGAGCAGCCGCCGCAGCACCAGGTCGCGGTTGGACTCAAGCACCATGTCGATGAAGTCGATGACGACGATGCCACCGAGGTCGCGCAGGCGCAGCTGGCGCACGATCTCCTCGGCCGCCTCCAGGTTGTTCCTGGTGACGGTCTCCTCCAGGTTTCCGCCCTGGCCGGTGAACTTCCCGGTGTTGACGTCGACGACGACCATGGCCTCGGTCTTGTCGATGACCAGGGAGCCGCCGCTGGGCAGCCAGACCTTGCGGTCGAGGGCCTTCATCAGCTGCTCGTCGATGCGGTACGTCGCGAAGACGTCCACCTCGCTCGTCCACCGCTGCAGCCGCTCGGACAGGTCGGGCGCCACGTACGAGACGTAGTCGTTGATGGTGTTCCACGCCTCGTCACCGCTGACGATGACCTTCGAGAAGTCCTCGTTGAAGATGTCGCGGACGACGCGGACCGTCATGTCGGGCTCGCCGTACAGCAGCGTCGGCGCGTTCGACGCCCCGCCGGACTTCGACTTCTTCTTGATCTCGTCCCACTGCGCCTGGAGCCGCTCGACGTCGCGGCGCAGCTCGTCCTCGCTGGCGCCCTCGGCGGCCGTGCGCACGATGACGCCCGCGTCCTCGGGGACGACCTTCTTGAGGATCGTCTTGAGCCGGGCGCGCTCGGTGTCGGGCAGCTTGCGGCTGATGCCCGTCATCGAGCCCTCGGGCACGTACACGAGGTAGCGGCCGGGCAGCGAGACCTGGCTGGTCAGACGCGCGCCCTTGTGGCCGATCGGGTCCTTCGTCACCTGGACGAGCACGGACTGGCCGGACTTGAGCGCGGTCTCGATACGGCGCGGGCCGCCGGACATGCCGAGCGCCTCGAAGTTCACCTCGCCCGCGTACAGGACGGCGTTGCGCCCCTTGCCGATGTCGACGAACGCGGCCTCCATGGACGGCAGCACGTTCTGCACCTTGCCCAGGTACACGTTGCCGACGTACGAGGTGGCCTGCTCCTTGTTGACGTAGTGCTCCACGAGCACGTCGTCCTCGAGCACGCCGATCTGTGTGCGCTCACCGTTCTGCCGCACGACCATCACGCGCTCGACGGCCTCGCGGCGCGCGAGGAACTCCGCCTCCGTGATGATCGGCACGCGGCGGCGGCCCTGCTCGCGGCCCTCGCGGCGGCGCTGCTTCTTGGCTTCGAGGCGCGTGGAGCCCTTGATCGACTGGACCTCGTCCGAGCCGGTGCGCTCCTCCTTCTTGCGCGGCTCGCGCACCTTGACGACCGTGCGCTCCGGGTCGTCGCCCGACTCGCCCTCCGCGCCGAGGTCGCCGCCGCGGCGGCGGCGCCTGCGACGGCGGCGGCTGCCGGCCGAGCCCGAGCCGGCGCGGCCCGCGTCGTCGTGCTGCTCGTCGTCGTGGGACGCGTCGGCGTCGTGGTGGGCCTCGTCGTCGGCCTTGTCGGCCTGGTCGGCGTGGGCACCGTGGTCGTCCTGGGCGCCGCGGTCGGCGCGGTCGGCGCGCTGTGTGCGCTCGCGGCGGTCGTCGCGGTTCTCGCGGGCGGCGCTGTTCTCGCGGTCGTCGCGGTCGTCGCGGTCCTCATGTGACGACGTCTCGTCCTGCTCGGAGCCGTTGTCGTCGGCGGACTCGCCGCGGCGGCGCCTGCGCCCGCCCCTGCGGCGGCGGCGCGACGGGCGGACCTCGTCGTCCGCGCCGTCCCGGGGCTCGGCGTCCTGCGAGATCGGAAGAGCACACGCCCGGACT
>NZ_JAGIQL010000335.1 GCF_017813245.1 Streptomyces montanisoli | reverse complement strand
CGGCGTGCCCGCGGCGCCCGCGGTGCTCGCGCCCTGCGCGGGCGCGCGCCGCGGCTGGGCGGCGACGCCGTTCTGCACGTCCATCACGGCGTGCGCGACGAGCCCGCCCATCGGGTCGTGCCTGATGAGGTCCCTGAGCCGGGAGCGCGACGAGCGCCCCTCGTTGCCCGGGTAGAGGTGCTTGCCGAGACCGACCGCGTGGGCCAGCGCGGCGAGCGCCGCGGTCCGCGGGTCCGGCGGTACGCCGGTGCGGATCGCACTGTCCAGCCGGGCCCTGATCTCCCGGCTGACCGCCGTGTCCGTCGCTTGGTAGCGCGTCGTCGGCAGCACTCCGCACATCTGGCCCGCCACGGCATGCACCATGCCGCACCGCTCCAGATGGCAGAGGTAGGTCTGGCGCAGCCCCAGCCGGGGCCCGCCGATCCAGTGGACAGCCCGTACCGGGCTGCCGCGTCTGCGCAGCAGCTCCAGTGCGGAGTCCAGAGTCGGATCTCCGGTCGGCCGCGGCATCACCACGGCGATACGATCCCCGTCAGGGGCTATCCGCCCCGCCAGAGCCAGCTCCACTAGCTGTGCTCCGGCCAGGCCTAGGTCGAGCGACTGCGGCTGCGCTGTGGTACCCGTGGCCGGGTCCAGAGCGAGCAGCAGAAGCTCCTCCGGAATTGTTCTGCGGCTCCTGCCCATCCATGCCTCCCCGCGTGGATGAATGACAGGGTGACCCCTCTCACATTGGTCTGTCGAGAGCGCCTGGGTGCTTTGTGCGGGAACCGTTATGTATGTCGTTCTCGTCTAGGACACGGGCGGCGGTCCTGAACGGGAAACTGGAAGACGGTCCGGACGGCGCGGTCCGGCGCCCAGAGGCGCCGACGGCGGAGCGATACGAAGGAGACACGGTGGCGGGCGAGTCCCCCGGCAAGTCGGAACAGCAGAAGTCATCGGGGGAGACGGCTCCGGAGGCACGAGAGCGGCCCGCCGCGGCACCGCGCGAAGCGGAGGCGGACGGCGCGACGGTTGCAGGTGCGAACGGTGAGGCCGAGGCGGACGCGGCGATAACCGGGGCCCCCGAGGCCCCGGAATCCCCGGCCGCCCCCGCGACCGCGGATTCGGCTCCGGCCGAACCGGCCGCGCCGGGCCGTGCGGCCGACCGCGACGCCGCCGCCGACGAGGACGCGCGTGGCGGCTCCGCCCCCGCGGCTCAGCCCGAGGCCGAGCCCGTAACGGCAGACGCGCCGAGCGGCGCCACCCGTGCGGATGGCCTCGACGACGAGGCCGAGGAGGCCGACGGGCACGCGCCGACGCGACGTGCGTCGGGCGAGGGTGATGCGGACGCGGCGGACGGTGCGGCCGGGCAGGACGGCCCGAGTGGTGCCGCCGGTGCGGCCGGTCTCGACGACGAGGGCGAGATGGCCGACGGGCACGCGATGACGCGACGTGCGTCGGACGGCGTGGACGGGGACGCCTCGGACGGTGCGGCCGGGCAGGACGCCCCGGCCGGTGCCGCCGGTCTCGACGACGAGGCCGAGGAGGCCGACGGGCACACGAGGACGCGACACTCGCCGGATGGCGCGGACGGGGGCGCCTCGGTCGGTGCCGCCGGTACGGACGACGTGCACGAGGTGGCGGCCGGCGCGGCCTCGGCGACGCGACGTTCGTCGGACGAGGACGATGCGGGCGCGCCGGACAGTGCCGCCGGGCAGGACCGTGCCTCCGACGCGGACTCGCCGCGCGTCTCCGAGCCTGGTGCTCAGCCCGAGGCCGAGCCCGCAACGGCCGATGCCGACGCGGACGCGGCGGACGGTGGCGCCCGGCACGACAGCCCGAGTGGTGCCACCGGTGCGGACAGCCTCGATGCCGAGGCCGAGGCGGCCGACGCACATGGGGCGACGGACGAGGACGCGCCGGGCGCGGAGCCCGAGTCCGAGTCCGTAGCACCCGCCGCCGACTCGACCGCGGCGGGTGACGGCTCGTCCCGGCGCGGCACAGACACGGACGCCGGCTCCGGGCCCGGCTCCGCCGGGCGCCCCGCCGTGGGCTCGGACGGGCCCTCCGTTCCCGGTCCCGCCAAGGCCGGCGGGGGCCGTACGCCCGAGCCTCGCGGCTCCGCCGCGCCCGCCGCGCCCCGCGGGCCCCGGTGGGCCAAGGGTGTCGATCAGCCCACGACCACCATGCGCGCCGCACGCCCGGCCGCGGAGCCGCCCGTCGACCAGCCGACCACCGCCCTGAAGGTGCCCGCCGCGCCGCCGCTGAACGGCGGCAAGGGCGCCGGGCCCG
>NZ_JAGIQL010000334.1 GCF_017813245.1 Streptomyces montanisoli | reverse complement strand
CCGCCCTGTCCCCCCCCCTCCCCTCGCCCCCCACCCCCCCCCCCCCCCCGCTCCCCCCCTCCCGTCCCGCCCCCCGCCTTTTTGAAGCGGAAGTCACCATACGGGAAACATCGGTGACAGAAGTACAGGACGTGTGCTCTACCGATCTGCGCATTGGGGCCGCCGTAGGGCGCGGGGACGCCCGGCGTGCTCTGCTGGCGCGGCGCCCTCGGCAGCGCGCCCGACGTGCCCGTGGAGACGCCGTAGGGGCTCTCCCCGCCCGCGTCGCTGCCGCTTCCTGCGCCGCTTCCTGCGCCTTCTCCGCTCGGGCCGCCGAACGCGGCGTGCGTCCCCGGCGCGGGCACTCCCGCCGTGTACGGGCCTTCGGCGGGCACGGGCTCCGGGGGGCGCGCGTACTGCTCGTACCCGTACGGCCGCGCGGCCTGCGGGAGCGCGAACCCGGGTGCGGCCGGTGGGGCGATCTCAGCGGGCTCCTGCCCCGCCGGGAGGCTCGGGGACGCGTCGTCCACGGAGCCCGCCGGCTCCGGGGCGCCGTGCTGCCGCGGCACGGGCGCGTAGCCGCACAGCGCCTCTTCGGCCGCGCCCGCGGCGAGCCCCGTGAGGACGACGCGGCCGTCGTCGCACACGAGCACCGTGCGGACGGTGATGTTGCGGTGCACCCAGCCGTGCCCGTGCAGCACGCGCACCGCGGTCAGCAGGTCGGAGGCGATCTCGGCGGCGCGGTAGGGGGTCAGCGGGCGCTCCGCGATCAGCTCGGCGAGCGGCCTCGCGGCCACGAGCTCGCTGACTATCCAGAGCGAGCCGGCCTCGGCGAACACGTCGAAGACCTGGTCGAGGCGCGGGTGGTCGGGCACCTGGGCGGCGCTCTGCGCGGCCTCGACGGCCCTGCGGACGCCCGGGTCGGCGAGGGCGCCCGCGCGCGTCCTGCCGCCGGCGCCAGCCTGCTGCACCGCGGTGCCGTCGGGGCCGACCACCTCGGCCTCCACCACCTCGGGCAGCGGCACCTGCCGTACCAGGACCTCCTGGCCGCTGTACGTGTCGAACGCGCGCGTCTCGGTGACGTCGTACGCGTCGGCGGGCGGCATGGGCAGGCGATAACGGTCGGCCAGCACCCGCCCCGCGTAGTCCTCCACCGTGCCTCCCCACACCCTGTCGGCCGCACACCCGGCCGCCCCGGACCGCGCGACCCCGGAACCCGGCTGCCCGAGTACCGACTACCCGACGCGACCTGACTACCCGTCGAACGGCCGCCCGACCCGGGAAGCCGCCGATTCGGTTCGTCACGCCCAGTCGTCGGGCCGGGTAGCGACGCCCGCCCGTCAAATCCGGTCGTTCTACAGTCCTGTTCGACTGCGTACGGTCCGCGACTTCTCACCATACGTGTCCGCGCCCGTACGCGCGGCCCGTCACGGCAACGGGATATGGAGGATTACCTTCCGTCACATCCGGCGAAGATCGTATGGCCGAAACCGTCTACTTCGACGGCTTGAACGTGTCGAAGGCCGTCTGACGCAGCGTCGAGCAATCCTTGCCGTCCCATGCGCTCGCCTTGCAGCTGATCATGATCGAGTAGCCGTGATGGGAGTCGATGCGGAAACCGCGGTCGAGCACCTTGACGCGCTGTCCGCCCTGCTTGCGTTCGAACTGCCAGTCGGCGACGGTCGGATATCCCTTGTAGTCGGCCTTCTTGATGCCGATGAGCTTGTAGCCGCTGCTGCTGCCGCTCACCGCGGGCTCCAACTGCGTCCAGGCGAGCACCGCGTCCTTCGTGGGGCTGTCGGTGAAGTCGACCTGTATGCGCGGGAACCCGCCGCTCGCGCTGAATATCCCGCCTGAGCTCTGTCCTGCCGTGCCCGTCCTGTGGAAGCCCTTGGGCATGGCCATCGAGAACTTGAACTGCTCGTCCGACACGGTGGCGTACCCGGCGGGCAGCGCCGAGCCGCCGCCGGACCGGTCGGAAGGGCCGGTGGAAGCGTCGTGGGACGCGTCGTCGGACGTGCCGGAGGACGACGACGATCCCGACGACGCGGAGGACCCCGTGCGATGGCCCTGCGGGGCCGCGCCCGTCGAACCCGCTGTGGCGGAAGCGCTGGTGGAAGGGGCGGGCTTCGCCCCGCCCTGACCCTTGGCCGAGGTGTCGCCGCCCCCGCCGCCCAGCGAGAGGGCGAGGACGACGCCGAGCACGGCGAGCGCCACGAGGACGGCGATGATCACGAGCGTCTTGCGGGGCACGACGTCCGTCAGCGGCGCGCGCGGCGCGGCGGACCTGGCGGCCGCGCCGGCGTGCGGCGCGGGCTTG
>NZ_JAGIQL010000333.1 GCF_017813245.1 Streptomyces montanisoli | reverse complement strand
CCCCCCCCCCCCCCCCCCCCCCCCCCCCCCCCCCCCCCCCCCCCCCCCCCCCCCCCCCCCCCCCCCCCCCCCCCCCTCCTCCAGCCGGAGGCCGCCCTCCCCACTCCTCCGGCCCCCGGACTCCGGCCCCGTGCTCTCCCGTCCCGCCCCCCCCGCCGGCGACGACCCGGCCGAGGTGATCGTCACCGTCAGGGACGACGGGCCCGGCATCCCCGAGGGCCGCCTCGCGCAGGCGGAGGGCGAGGGCAGGCTGGGGGTCGCGCAGTCCATCCGCGGACGGCTGCGTGACCTGGGCGGAAGCGCCGAGCTTGTCTCCGTGCCCGGGCAGGGCACGGAAGTGGAGATGAAGGTCCCGCGCGCGAAGGCCGGGGACACGAGGACACGGGGGAGAACGGCATGACGGGTCAGGACGCGGTGGACACGGCTGATGCGGCGGACGGCGGCGCACCGGTCTCGGTGATGGTCGTGGACGACCATCCGATGTGGCGCGACGCGGTCGCCCGCGACCTCGCCGAGGCGGGCTTCGACGTCGTCGCGACGGCGGGGGAGGGGGCCCAGGCCGTCCGCAGGGCGCGGGCCACCTCGCCGCAGGTGCTCGTCCTCGACCTGAACCTGCCGGGCCTGCCCGGCGTCCAGGTGTGCAAGGAACTCGTCGGCACGCTCGCGGGCCTGCGCGTCCTGGTGCTCTCGGCGAGCGGCGAGCATGCGGACGTGCTGGAGGCGGTCAAGTCGGGCGCCACGGGCTACCTGGTGAAGTCGGCGTCCACGGCCGAGCTGATCGAGGCGGTGCGCAGGACGGCCGTCGGGGACGCCGTCTTCACGCCCGGTCTCGCGGGCCTGGTACTCGGCGAGTACCGCAGACTGGCCGCGGAACCTGGCCCGCGCACACCCGACGAGCCGAAGGCGCCGCAGCTCACCGACCGCGAGACCGAGGTGCTGCGCCTCGTCGCCAAGGGCCTGTCGTACAAACAGATCGCGGAGCGCCTGGTGATCTCGCACCGCACGGTGCAGAACCACGTCCAGAACACCCTCGGCAAGCTGCAACTGCACAACCGGGTGGAGCTGGTCAGGTACGCGATCGAACGAGGCCTCGACGACGCCTGACCGCGTTCGGCAGGGCGGGCGTGTCCGTCGCGGGCGCGCCTGCCCTGCCGCCGGTGTCCGCGACCCGTGGGCGCGCCCACGGGTCGCGACCCCGCCAAGAAAGACACGTCGCGCCGTACAGGCCGTGGACGTACGGGGCTCGGGCCGGTCTGGACGGGCGGACCGTGTGGCGGACGGCGGGTTCCGGCCCGTTGTGCGGGCCGCAGCCTGGTCGCGGGTCGCCCCGCCGGGGGCGGACGGCCGCCAGGCCGGGGCCGGAACGCGATTGCGGGCCGTTCAGGGCCAGGCGTGGGCGGTCCCTGTGGGGCCGGGCGCCGCGCCGCCGGGCGCGGGTGCGGCTGCTGCCCCGCCGGTCGCCGCGACCCGTGGACGGCCGGCGCGTGCCCTCGCGCGGCGGCCGGGGTTGTCCATCGGCCCCGGGCCGCAGCGACAGCCGGTGGCGCCCGCCCTTGAGCGGTGTTCTGCGTGCCCCGCGCGGGCCGCGGCGGCCGGTCACACCGGACGCGGTGCGTCCGCCTCGCGTGCGTGGGTCAGGAGACGCGTGACGATGCCCACCCCGTCCAGCGTGAGGACGGACTCCGCGTGGAACTGCCATGACGCGAACCCCGGGCCGCGTACCGCGTGCACCTCGTGCGTCGCCGCGTCGCGCGCCACCTCGATGCCGTGTTCCGTGAGCTCCGCCGCCGTCTCGTCGTCGCACCGCGCCGTGAAGCTGTTGTAGAAGCCGACCGTCTCCCTCTCGCCGAAGAGGTCGATCGCCACCTGCGCGCCCTGGTGCGGCTCACGCTTGCGCACCACGTCGAGTCCCAGCTCCGCCATCAGCATCTCGTGGCCCAGGCACACGCCGAGCACGCCGCGCTTGCGTGCCGCGATCAGGCCGGCCGCGAGCGACCGCATCGTCCGGATCCGGGGGTCCGACGCGTTCGTCGGGTCGCCGGGCCCCGGGCCGAGCACCACCGGTCCCTCGTGGGCCAGCAGCGCCGCGCCGAGCCCCGGCTCGTCGTGGCGCCGCACCGTCACCGCGAGCCCGGACGAGCGCAGCAGGTGCGCGAGCATCGCCGTGAACGTGTCCTCACCGTCGACCACGAGCGCGTGCCCCGCGGCCGGCGGGCACGCGCACGACTCCCGCATCCTCAGCCAGAACGGCGCCAGGTCCGCGCGCCGCGCGTCGAGCGCCGCCCGCACGCGCGGGTCACCGGCGAGCCCGGGCGCGGGCGCGG
>NZ_JAGIQL010000332.1 GCF_017813245.1 Streptomyces montanisoli | reverse complement strand
CCCCCCCCCCCCCCCCCCCCCCCCCCCCCCCCTTCTTCCAGGCGAGAGCCGCCTTCCGGGTACCACCGGCGCCAGGGCTTCGGCCGCGCCCTCTCCCGATCCCGCCCACCCGGGCCAGGAGGCGGCGGCGGCCCGGCGCCCCCGCGTGGCGCCGCGGGCGCGCCGGCCCGGCCGGGTCGGTGCGGGTCAGCAGGTCTGGCGCAGGTAGCCGTCGCTGCCGATGGGCGAGACGTCGACGTCGCGACGGACGACGCTGATGCGGTCGCCGTAGCCGGAGCAGGTCTTCTTCAGGCCCGAGGCCGTGTACTCGATCGCGATCACGTGGTCGCCGTAGGCCGAGGTGTAGACGCCGCACTCGTCGTAGCGGCCGCACTCCTCAGCGACCGCGAAGTCGAGCCCGTTGCTCGCGTGGTCGCCCGCGAGTTCCGAGGTGTTCTTCTGCGCGATGGCCAGGCCCTTGGCGTGCGCGTGGTCCGACAGCAGCTTGATGAAGGCCTCTGCCTCGTTCGAGGTGAGGAGCTTGGGGAAGCGGGTGAAGGTGTCGAAGTTGTCGGGCTCGACGGCCTGGAAGCCCTTGCTCGCGCAGCTGTCGATCCAGCCGTCCACCTTGGCGGCGATCCGCTTGCGCTTGGCGGCCGTCCGGATGTCGAGGACCGCCTCGTCCCAGCCGTCGTCGTAGACGACCTTGCCGTTCGCGTCCCGCAGCAGCAGGTCGGAGTCCCAGTCGCCCTCCGCCCCTTCCTGCGCCTGGAAGGCGTTGACGTAGCAGATGTTGTACAGGCCCGCGGCCGGGGAGGCCGAGTGGTCGCGGCTGACGACCTTCACACCGGCGGGCGGCTTGTAGGCGCCGCCGATCTGGTAGTCGAACCCGGCGTGCACCGGCGGGAGTGTGACTCCGGTGGACGCGGCCGAGGTGGACGCGGCCGAGGTGGACGCGGCGGCAGTGGACGCCGAGGTGGGGGCGGCGGCGCCCGCGGTGGTCGAGGCTCCCGCGGTGGAGCAGGCGACCAGCGGCGTGACGACGGCCAGCGCGGCAGCGGCCGACATGGTGAGGGATCTGCGGGACAGGACACGGTGAGCACGCATCGTGGAGCTCCAGAAGATGGGGGATACGTCCCCGCCTCGGGCTCTGGAGTGCCCTGGCGACTTTGTCCGGACTCGCGGCACAGCGGGCCGCATACCGGCTGGGCGTACCTCTGGCGCAGGATGCTCGATCCTGGCGTTGAGTGGAGTAAAGCGAGCGGAACTCGTCATGTCAACAGCTCGAATGTGAGCGGTTGTTGGTGGGGCCGGGAATGGCGCGTCCCGCCCTGCCGCATGGGCGGGGCGGGACGCGGCGGCTCTCGGTCTCTCAGGCGCTGCCGCCCTGCGAGGGGCCGAAGAACTCGATCTCGGCGATGGCCACCTGCTTCTTCGGGCCCGTGCCGTAGGCGGTCCCCAGCGTGAAGCGCACCGACGTGACGTTGTGGTACCTGAAGGCGCGCGACTGGAAGCCGCTGGTCTGGTCGAGGATGAGGTCCATGGTGTGGGTCTTGCCGTCGTCCGTCGTGACGAGGGCCTGCATGCGGTGCGGACGCGCCGACTTGGACAGCGAGTCGGCGTGCGCGGACTCGCCCGAGGTGATGCCGACGTCGAGGAGGTTCACCGGCTGCTGGAAGTGCGCCTCGATCCACTCGCCCTGCCCGGACTCCGCGTAGCCCGGGCCCCACCAGGTGTTGCTGTACTTGTCGAACGCGAGCTTCGGCGAGTGGTGGGAGTACGAGTGTGACGCCTTGAAGGTGTCGGGCGCGATCGACGCCCGGTTGGCGAAGTGGTCGCGCACCGCGGAGACGCCCGTGCCGATGTTCGTCACACCCCACACGGCGAGGCCGAGCACGGCTGCCCAGACGACGTACTTCACGATGCGGCCGAACTGCCAGCGCAGCCGCGGCCGCTCGCCGGCCCACGGCTGCTCCCGGTTGTCGCGGTCGAACAGCCGGCGCCACCAGGGCGCGCGCGCCCCGCCGTCGGGCGACTCGGACATCCGCATGGCGCACCGGGTGCAGAAGTGCCGGTCGGGCCGGTTGGTCGTGCCGCACCACGGGCACGGGATGCCGCCCTGGATCTGCTGCTCGCCCGGGGCTCGCACGCCGGGCCGCACGGGCTCGGGGCGTCCCGGCAGGACCGGGGCGACGGGCTGCTCGCGCTCCGGCCGCGCCTGCGGCTCGTCGACCGGCACGAGCAGGGCCCTGGGG
>NZ_JAGIQL010000331.1 GCF_017813245.1 Streptomyces montanisoli | reverse complement strand
ACCCGCCGGTCCCTTCCGGCGTGCGTACGCCCGGGCCGGGCATGCCGCCCGGGCGGCGGCCGTCCGACGGGCGTACGCACGCCGGTAGGGACCGGCGGGTCCCGCTCGGAGAGGACGCAGGCATCGGCCAAGGCGAGCGGGCGCTGTCCCGCGCGGGCACGCACGCCGACGCAGGCCGGCAGGCCACGCCCGGCGAGGGCACACCCGCCGGCCAAGGCAGGCGGGTACCGTCCCGCTGGGGCACGCACGCCGACGCAGACCGGCTTGCCCCGCCCGGCGAGGGCACAGGCACCGGCGGCCGGGCGCGCGACCGCCACGGCAAGCAGACCGCCGGAGCCGGGCGGGCGCCGTCCCGCGCGGGCACGCACTCCGACCTGGACCGGCAGGTACCGGCCCGCCGGGACACGCAGACCGACGCGGACGGGAGCGCCCCGCTCGGCGCGGACACACACGACCGCCAGGGCGGGCGGGTACGCGACCGCCGGGACGGGCAGACCGCCGGAGACCGGTCAGCGCCGGCCCGCGCGGACACGCGCGCCGATCAGGACCGGCAGGTGCCGGCCCGCCGAGACACGCACGCCGACGCAGACCGGCAGGCGCCGCCCGGCGGGGGCGGGCGGGCGCCCGACCGGGACGAGGGGCGCGGGCATCCGAACGGCGGGGCGCGGCCTCGGTTGCTCGTGTTGCGGGCGCTCGGGCTCGGCGACCTGCTCGCGGGCGTGCCCGCGCTCAAGGCGCTCCGCCGTGCCCGTCCCGAATACGAGATCGTGCTGGCCGCGCCGGAAGCGCTGCGCGACGCGGTGCGCACCGTCGGCGCGGTGGACACGCTCTTTCCCGCCTCGGCGCCGGGCCGGGGCGTGCCGGGCCTCACCCACTGGACGGGGCCAAGGCCCGACCTCGCGGTGGACCTGCACGGCAACGGCCCCGCGAGCCGCGACGCGCTCGCCGCGCTGGCGCCGCGGCGGCTGCTCGCGTTCGCCGAGCCGTCGCCCGTCACCCCGCGCTGGCGCGCGGACGAGCACGAGCGCGACCGCTGGTGCCGGTTCCTGCGTGCCTACGGCATCGCCGCCGACCCGGCGGACGTCCGGCTGCCGCCGCCACGGGACCGCTCCCCCGCGCCGGGCGCGGTCGTCGTGCACCCGGGCGCCGAGTCGGCGGCGCGCCGCTGGCCCGCCGACCGGTACGCCGACGTCATCGGCGGGCTCAGGGCGCGCGGGCACCGCGTCGTCGTCACCGGGGGCCCGGCGGAGGACGAACTACTGGGCCACCTCGCCGCGCGGACCGGCCTGCCGCCACGGGACGTCTTCTCCGGCGGCCTGCCGTATCCGCGTCTCGCGGCCCTCATCGCCGGCGCGTCCCTGCTGATCAGTGGCGACACGGGCCCGGCCCACGTCGCCGTCGCGTACGGCACCCCGTCGGTGACGCTGTTCGGGCCGGTGGCCCCCTCGCTGTGGGGCCCGCCGGCCGGCGGCCCGCACCGTGCGCTGTGGCACGCGGGGCCGCCCGGCGACCCGCACGGCACCGTCCCCGACCCGCTCCTGCTGCGCATCACCACGGCGGAAGTGCTGGCGGCGGCGGACGCGTTGGCGGGACGAGGGGAGCGTCGCCACCATGCGGCAGTCTGACGTCACCGTCGCGATGATCACGCGCGACCGCCGCGCGGAGGTGGTGCGGACGCTCGACCGGCTCGCCGCGCTGCCTGAGCGCCCGCCGGTCATCGTGGTCGACAACGCGTCGGCGGACGGCACGGCGGAGGCCGTGCGCGCCCATCCGGTCGGCGCCACGCTCCTGACGCCGGGCCGTAACCTGGGTGCGCTCGGCCGGAACCTGGCGGCCCGTCACGCCACCACGCCGTACGTGGCGTTCAGCGATGACGACTCGTGGTGGGCGCCGGGCGCGCTCGCCACGGCGGCGGCGCTGTTCGACCGCCACCAGCGCCTCGGCCTGCTCGCCGGGCGGACCCTGGTGGGCGACGCCGACGACGAGGACCCGCTCAACGCGGTGCTCGCCGCCTCGCCGCTGCCCGCCGCAGGCGACCTGCCGGGGCGCCAGGTGCTCGGCTTCCTGGGCTGCGCGGCGGTCGTGCGGCGCCGCGCGTTCCTCGGGGTCGGCGGCTACCACCCGGTGCTGTTCTTCGGCGCCGAGGAGACGCTGCTCGCCTACGACCTCGCGGCCGCCGGGTGGGGCGTCGTCCACGAGCCGTCCGTGACCGCGCACCACCATCCGTCGCCCGGCGCGCGTGCGGGGCGCTCACCGCTGCTGCTGCGCAACGCCCTGCTGACCGCCTGGCTGCGCCGCCCCCTGCCCGTGGCGCTGTCCCGCACGCTCGCCCTGGCCGCCGGCGCCGCGCGCGGCGAC
>NZ_JAGIQL010000330.1 GCF_017813245.1 Streptomyces montanisoli | reverse complement strand
GCGCCGGACGACGCGTACCGTGCGCCCGGCGGCGCCCGCGGCGCGTGCGGGCACGACACGTGTGCTGCCGACCCGGCTGGGACGTCACCGCCCCGGTGCGCGTCGTTTCCCCTGGCCCGGGGCCGCCGGGGCCGCCGGGGGCGCGCACCCCGCCCCGCCCGTCGGGCGCCTCGTGCCGCGAAGGCGCGTCAGACCTCGTCGTCGTCCTCGTCCCGCCGGGAGGCCGCTCCCGTCGCCGCCTGGCTTCGCGGCAGGACGTGCGTCACGTAGTCCTTGACCGTCGCGTCGAGGCCGACGTCCTCGCCCGCCTGCTCCGAGAGGTACCAGCGGTGCTCCAGCACCTCGTGGTAGATCTGCGCCGTGTCCGTGTCGCCGCGCAGTTCGCGCGGCACCGCGCGCACCGTCGGACGGAAGACGTCACGCACCCAGCGGTGCGCCAGCACCTCGGGGCGTGCGCCCAGTGGGTCGCCCGGCGCGTAGTCGTCCTGCGTCGCCATCCAGGACTCCAGGTCGCCCAGCAGCCTGCGCGCCTGGTTCTCCTCCGCGTCGAGCCCCGTCAGCCTGAGCAGCTGGCGCTGGTGGTGCCCCGCGTCGACCACCTTCGGCAGGAAGCGGACGGTGTCACCCTGCGGCGAGCTCTCGATGCGCATCTCCGCCACGTCGAAGCCGAGGTCGTTGAGGTTGCGCACCCGGCGGTCGATGTAGTGGCGCTTGTCGAGCGGGTAGACCGACTCGCGCGTCAGCTCGTGCCACAGCTCCTCGTAGCGCCCCACGATCGCCGCGCCGAACGGCACCGGGTCGATCGACGGGTGCAGCGCGCCCGACGCCTCGAGGTCCATCAGCTCGCCCGCGATGTTCATCCGCGCCAGCTCGATGTCGTACTCACGCTGGCCGCGGCTGAGGTCCTCGTGGAGCTCGCCGGTCTCCGCGTCCACCAGGTACGCCGCGTAGGCGCCCGCGTCGCGGCGGAACAGCGCGTTCGACAGCGAGCAGTCGCCCCACGCGAACCCCGCGAGGTGCAGCCGCACCAGCAGTACGGCGAGCGCGTCCATCAGCCGCTTGACCGTGGAGGGGCGCATCGTCGACTCGAACATCGAGCGGTACGGAAGCGAGCCCTTCAAATGGCGGGTCACCAGCGCGGACTCGATGTCCTCGCCGTCCGTCGCGGTACGGCCCGTGACCACGGCGAGTGCCTCCACCGCCGGTATGCGCAGCCGGTGCAGGTCCCGCAGCAGCCCGAACTCCCGCACGGCCGCACGCTCGGTGATCTCCTTGACGGCCACGACCTCGGGCCCCGCCGAGGCGAACCGCACGACGTGGCGCGAGATGCCGCGGGGGAGCGGCACAAGGCACTTCTCCGGCCACTGTTCGAGCAGCGTGTTCCACGGCAGGTCGAGCAGCCGTGCAGGGTGCTCCGGATTGGTCGCGCTGATCTGCAGCGCCATCGCGCCTCCCGCGGGTCGTCCTGGCAGCGTCGGGTGGGGTCGCGGGACGCCGGTGTCCCACCCACAGTCTGCCCGGTCCGCGTGCGGCGACCGCCCGCAGGGCCCCGGTCGCGACGGCCGGGAAAGACGCGACGGCCGGGAAAGACGCGACGGCCGGGAAAGATCTGCGCGACGGCGTGCATGGGAGGGCCGGGAGGGGGCAAACGCACTGACGAGCCGGGCCCGCGGCCATCCCCCCGGCCGCCGGAGCTCGTGGGCCCCACCGGTCATCCCCCCCCCGACCGGTGGGGCCGACTCTTTTCCCCGCCCGGCTACTTGGTGCTCGCGACGAACCGCCGCGCCAGCCGGTCGCCCGCCCGCACCGCGGCCGCGTGGCTCTCCACGGGCCGGGCCTTCGTGTTCTTGAAGAAGATGTACGTCACGTCCTTCGACGCGCCGCCGCCCGCCGGGTCCGCCGGGATGCCCAGCGCCTGGGCGGTCGCGTAGGACGCCTCGCCGATGAGCCCGGCCGGGCCCGTGTCGCCGACCACCGCGTACTCCACACGCCCGTGGTAGACGACAGCGGCGAGACCGCCGCCCCTGATGCCCGAACTCCGGTAGTCCCACGTGTCGCTCGGGTCGGGGACCACCAGGTACGGCAGCTTCGCCGCGTCCAGCGGGGCGCCGTCCGACCGGGTGAAGGCCGTCATGTCCTGGAAGGACCCGTCGGTGTCCTCGTTGCAGTGCCTGGTGACCTTGCCGTCGCAGTCGATGTCCATGTCCGACTTCCAATACACGGCGCCTGCGGTGGCGCACACCGCGACGGTCGGCTCGTCGTCGCTGTCGTCGTTCCGGTACCGCCCGTCGGACACCTGGTCGCACTGGGCGGTGCGCGCCAGCAGCCGCGCCGCGCTCACCGTGCCCTCGCCCGGGGACGCCGCGGCGGTGCCCCCGCTCCCGGGCGTGCCCGGCGCGGGCGCGGCCG
>NZ_JAGIQL010000329.1 GCF_017813245.1 Streptomyces montanisoli | reverse complement strand
CCCTCTGCCTGGTCTTCGCCGACCTCGCCCGCGCTCCGCTGCTCGGCGCGGTGCAGGCGCTCACCGGGGCGGCCCACCCCCACGCGGCCCCGGCGGGCCCGGACGCGGGCGTTCGCCAAGACGCCGGCGCGGCCGGGGGCCTGCGCCTGCGGCCGCGCCACCACCTGTCCCGGCGCCCGCAAGTGCGAGCCCGGACGGCGCCACCCGGCCGCGCGCGACCCGGTGGCGCGGCGTCAGTGCAGGGGCGTCAGTGTGTGGCCGTCGTTCAGCGTGCCCTTCAGGCCCGCCTTTGTCGTCTGCTTCGCGGGCAGGGCCATCAGGCGGCCCCGCACCGATGCCTTCACGTCGCCCGTCGCCTTGAGCGACGCCACCCGGTCGCTGCCGGCGCCCAGCAGGAACCAGTCGCCGGACTTCGACTTCCACAGCGCGCCCGCCAGCACGTCGGGCGACTTGGCCCCGCACGCGGGTGTGTTCGTGGCGCTTGCCGCGATGGCGCCGGGGTTGCCGTCGGGGCTGCCGTCCTTGCCCGTGGCCACCGGCGGCTGGAACTGCGCCATCACCCTGCTGTCCGCGCCGCGCCAGGTCTCGCCGCGCGTGCACACCCACGCCGCCGTGCCCTCGCCCTCCGGCAGCGCCTGCTGCGCGTACTTCCAGGAGTTGACCGACTTCACACCGTGCCCGCGCATGGTCGGCAGCAGGCACGCCGTGCGCGCCCAGGACGCCCGGTCCGACTCCGAGGTGACGTCCTTCGGCGACTTCGGCGACCCCGAAGTGAGTCGCGCCGGGACCAGTTCGCCGAGGTCCGTCAGCAGCCGCTGATCGCCGGCGCCGTCCCGTACGTCCAGGGTGTCCCACGATGTGCACGTGCTGGCCAGGGCCGGGCTGCGCAGCGAGCCCGTCACGCCGTCCGCGTCGCGGTGCAGCGGCAGCGCGGACGCGTCGGGCGTCAGCAGGTCGCGCACCCTAGTCGAGGTAACCCACGGGGCCGTCAGATAGCGGACGTTGCCGTCGGAGCGGTCCACGACGACCGCGTCCGACGTGGCGCCGTCCGCCGCGTCCACACGCGCGAAGTCGATCGCCGCCGCCGACGTGCCCTGGACGGGCTCGGCGTAGCGCACCACCCGCAGGCCGTCGTAGAACAGCACCACACGCGCCCGGTCCACCGTGCCCGCGTAGAGCAGTTGCGGCGGGCCCATCGGCGGGCCCGACGGGGTGCCCGGCGTGGTCGACACCTGGACCGAGGAACCCGGTCGCGCCCACACCGCGAGCGCCCTGCGCAGCAGTTCCTTGTCCTTGACGAGTGGGCCACGGGCGGGCCACACCGAGTAGTCCGTGCGGCTCGCGTGGTGCCACACGGTGGGGGCGACCTTGACCACCTTCGCCGGGTCCAGGGCCGCCTGCGACGCGGGGTTGAGCGCGTACGAGGGCGCCGCGGGCCCGTCCGGGCCCCAGCCGCTGCCCGGGAGGCCGAAGAGCGCGCCGCACACGGCCAGCGCGGCGACCGCGGCGAGCGCCGCCTTGCCGTGCTGGCGACGGCGCACCAGGTCGGTGGGGCGCACCTGGAGCGCGCACGGGTCGAACTCGGGGGAGCGCAGCAGCGACAGGTCGAGCGGGACCGCGCCGGCGCCCGCGGTGCCGCGCGCACCGGCGCCCGCTCCCGTTCCCGTTCCCGCGCCCCGCTCCTGCCCGGTCGTGCGGTCCGCCTCCCAGATCGCGGCGGCGGGGTCCCCGGCGCCGGCGGCGGACAGGACGCGCCGCACCTCAGGGTCGGGCAGCCGATCGAGGCCGCGCAGCACGACCGCGGCGCGTACGGGCGCCGTCATCTTCGCGAGCCGCTGGTCCAGGGCGAGTTCGCCCGCGCCGCCCTGCCGGGGGAAGAGCCGCAGACCCCACACGCGGGGGAGCGCCGGCGGAAGCTGGGCCCGCTTGGGCAGGGCGAACCGCAGCAGCGGCAGCTCCGTGTCGAGCGCCTGGCGCACGACACGGACGCGCAGCAGCGCGTACGCCGGGTCCTGGACGCCGGCCTCGTTCGCCTCGCCCGCAGCCGTGCGGCGCGGCGCGGGCAGCAGCGCCTGCGCGTCCTTGTCACGCCCGCGAGGCAGCGACCGCTGGACGATCGCGTGTGCCGTCAGTACACGGCGGTTGCGGCCGAGCGAGGGCGAGAGGATCAGGTACGCGAGGCGTACCAGGCGCGGGTAGTGCTCGACGAGCGCGGCCTCCGCCCGGTCCACGCCGATCGCGGAGAGCGGATCGGCGGAGTCGGTGGGGGAACCGGGCGCGGCGGGGCCTGCGGGGGAGGTGACGGCATCGTGGGAACGCACGTGGAGAAGAACGAGCGATTGGTCGGATGGTCACTCCACGGCGTGGGCGCCCGTGCGCGGAGCGCCACGGCGGGCCGCCGAGCGCGCCGCGCACCGCCCCGCCGCGCACGGCGAGTTGAGCGCCGT
>NZ_JAGIQL010000033.1 GCF_017813245.1 Streptomyces montanisoli | reverse complement strand
GGCCGCGGCGCCGTCCTCGCGGTCCGGCGCCGCCCTGCCGGGCGGCCGCAGAGACGGTGTGACCACGGGCGCGGCGACCAGTCCGGCGGCCTCGGGCCGCACGGGCCCGCCGCCGTCCGCCTCCGGAAGCGGGCGCGAGGGTGTGGCGCGTACGCCGCGGAGCGGCGGTCCGTCCGCCTCACCGCAGGGCGCGGTGGCCGTAGCGGGCCGGGGGGCCGCGACACCTTCGGCGACCGATCGCGGGACCACGCCGGCGGCGGGCGGGTCGCCCGCGACGTCGGCGAGCGCGCCGGCCGGGCCGCCAGTGCTGCGGGAAGGTGACAAGGGGCCCGAGGTGGTCGAGTTGCAAAGGCGCCTCGGCCAGCTGCTCCTCGCCTACCTGGGCGCACCGGACGGCACGTACGACACGGGCGTCAGGAACGCGGTGGCGCGCTACCAGCGGGGGCACGGCATCACGAGCGACCCCTCGGGCGTGTACGGGGCCGCGACCCGCGAGGACCTGGAGTCACGCACCCACGCGCCCTGACAGCCCGGTCAGACGGTGTGCACGCCGGGCTTGCCCTCGTCGACACGGAGGCCGGCGAGCGTGGTGGCCGCCGACACGGGCTTGCGCACGGTGCCGACGACCCGCACCTTGGCGTCGATGCCGTCGCGGTCGATGTCGAACAGGTGGTAGCCGCGGTGGCAGTCGATCAGCTTCCAATGGGGGTTGTCCGGGCGCAGCGGGTCCCACTGCGCGTTGAACGCGTCGACGTCCTGGTCGCCGTTGGAGCTGATCGACGTACCCACGAACTCGGCGCCGACAACGGCGGACTTGGGGTCGGAGAAGTCCTTCTTCAGGTCGCTGATCATGGTCAGGTGGCGGTCGCCGCTGAGGACGACGGGGTTGCGGATGTTCTGGAAGCGGGCCATGAGGTCGTTGCGCTCGACCTGGTAGCCGTCCCACGCGTCGTAGAACCAGTTCTTGCCCGGCCCCGCCACATTGTCGGTCTCCGCCATCATGATCTGCGAGGCGATCAGGTTCCACCGGGCCGGCGACCGTTCGAGGCCGTTGATCAGCCACTGCTTCTGCGTGGCGCCGAGCATCGTGAGCTTGGGGTCCTTGGCTGCGGCGTCGGAGGTGACCTGGTTGCTGCGGAACTGCCGGGTGTCGAGCACGTTGAGCCTGGCGAGGTCGCCGAAGTCGAAGCGGCGGTACATCTGGATGTGCGGGCCGTTCGGGACGGCGGCCGCCCGGACGGGCATGTGCTCGTAGTAGGCCTGGAAGGCCGCGGTCAGCCGGTTCACGAAGGCGTCGTGCGGCTGCTTGTCCGGGTCCTGCGGCACCTCGCCCGCCCAGTCGTTGTCGACCTCGTGGTCGTCGAAGGTGACGATCCACGGGACGGCGGCGTGCACGGCGTTCAGGTCCGGGTCGGTGCGGTACTGGGCGTACCGGTTGCGGTACTGGTCGAGGGTGACCGGTTCGCCGCTGCCTTCGTGGACGCGTACGGAGGAGGTGCTGGGCGCGGACTCGTAGATGTAGTCGCCGACGAACAGCACGAAGTCCGGCTCCTGGTCGCGCATGTCGGCGTAGGAGTTGAAGTAGCCGTGCTGCCAGTTCTGGCAGGAGGCCAGCGCGACACGCAGCTTGGACGGGGCGGCGTCCATCGTGCGGGTCCTGCCGACGGTCGACAAGTGGGCGCCCGTGCGGAAGCGGTACCAGTACTCGCGCCCGGGCCGCAGGCCGCGGACGTCGACGTGGACGCTGTGCCCGAACCGCGGCTGGGCGTAGGCGGTGCCCCGCCTGACGACGCGGCGGAAGCGCTGGTCCTCCGCGACCTGCCAGCTGACCGCGACGGTGCGGTCCGGCATGCCGCCGCCGTGCAGCGGGTCGGTCGCGAGCCTGGTCCAGATGACCACGGCGGTCGTGAGCGGGTCACCGGACGCGATGCCCAGGGTGAACGGGTCGGCCGCCGCGGCGCGTCTGGGCGCGGCGGCGGCGGTCGTGGCGGTGGTCAGCTGTCCCGCGACGAGGGCTCCGGACGCGGCGGCACCGGCGGTGATCAGCCGGCGGCGGGTGATTTCGGGCATGGCGTGGTCCCTTCTGGTGGCGGCTGGGCCGCAGGCAGGATGACGGGCTGACAGGCACGGGAGCCCGAAATTCAGCGGGCAGGGCCATGACATCGGAATGGCGGGCGACCCGGCAACGGGTCATATCAGGCGGATGCGGGCACACCTTGGCAGGGAGCAGGCGGCACCGTCACAGGACCCACGCCCCGGGCGCGGGCAGCGGCCCTGGAGCCGACCGGGTGACGTGCCGTCAGGTGACATGTGCTGTGCCTACCGTGCGTCGGGCCGCCGGGCGCGGAACGCGACCGACGAACCGTCAACATACCCGCCGAAACGTCGTCACCCCCGGCTCCCGACGACGCGGGGCGCGCCGCCCCCCCCGGCGCGAGCCAGGTTGCCTCACGTCTCCTCGACGCGGTCCTCACGCTCCTGCTCGCCCGTCGGCCGCGCACCGCGGGCGGGCGGCCGATGCGGCGCCGGCAGGCGGTGCGCCGGGGACGAGGCCGCGACGGTGCCGCGCCGGCGCGTGCCGGTGGTGGCGAACTCCGAGTAGCGCGGCACCCAGCGCAGCAGCGCGCCCGCCGCGACGATGCCCATGGCGCCCATGGCGACGATCCCGGCGGCGAGGCTGCCGAGCGATGCGGCGGCGGACACGACCAGCGGGCCGCCCGCGCTGCCGGAGTCCGCGCACAGCCGCCACACGCCGAGGAACTGCGTGCGCGTCGCCGCCGGGGCCACGTCGGCCCCCAGTGTCATGAGGATCCCGCTGCCGATGCCGTTGCCGAACCCCATGAGCATCGCCACGACGGTGAGCGACACCAGCCCGTGGGTCAGTGGCAGCGCGGCCTGCGTCAGGCCGAGCACCAGCATGGACGGGACCGCGATCCACAGCCGCCCGTGCCGGTCCATGACCCGCCCCGAGGGGTAGAACGTGAGCATGTCGACGAGACCGGCGATGCCGAAGACGACACTCGTCGTGGAGGCGCTCTGCCCCAGGTGCTCCGCCCACAACGGCAGCACCGTCTGCCGTGTGGCGCGCACGGAGCCGACGAGCAGGATGGCCATGCCGAGCGTCAGGAACACCGCGCGGTGGTCGCGCACCACCGCGCGCACGGGCACGGGGTTCCTCGCGCCCTTCGCATGGGCGGACGACGGGTCGGAGACGTCCGGCACGCACAGCAGGACGCAGGCGGTCACCGCCGTGAAGGCGAGCGCCAGCCAGAAGATGTCGTGCACGGGCCGGTCGCGGAGCACGGCCGCGCCGATGAAGGGCCCGACGAAGGCACCGACCCGGGACATCCCGCCGAGCGTCGACATGGCTCTGGCGCGCAGTCCGAGGGGGATGACCTCGGTGAGGTAGGCCTGCCGCGCCAGGACGAACACGGCGTTGGTCGCACCGGTCGCGGTGACCGCGAGCGCCAGTTCCCACACGGTCCTGGCGAAGGCGCACCCGCAGAGGGTGAGCGCCGCCACGCCCGCCGCCACCAGCATCGCCCTGCGGTCGCCCAGCCGTGCGGCGAGCGCGCCGGCCGGCACATCGCCGATGATCTGGCCCACGCCGAGCAGCGCGAGGACGAGCCCGGCCGCGCCGACGGACGCGCCGAGCGCCCTGCCGCTGAGGGCGAGGATCGGCGCCACCGCCCCCATGCCCGTCTCGAAGGTGAGTGCGGGGAGGAAGACCGCGGGTACCAGGCTGAGCAGGGTCACAGGGCGGGAGGACACCGTACGCGGCCTCGATTCGTGGGTGCGGGGCCGCCGGGCGGCCCGCGGGGCAGGCTGAACCCCACAAGACAACCAGACGCACCGCCCGGTGCGGCAGGCCGTCCCGACGGGCGGACGATCCGGCTCCGCTCCGGCTCGCCGGCCGGGCCTCGGCTCAGGCGTAGTCCTCGCGCAGGGTGTGCAGCAGGGCGCGTGTCTCGCGGACGGAGGCGGCGCGTGCCGAGAGGCCGTCGAGCACCTCGAGGTAGGCCGAGCTGTCGGGGCGGCGGTCGAGGTAGACCGCGCCGGTCAGGTTCTCCGTGTAGACGATGTCGGGGAGTTCGACGACGTCGAACCTGAAGAGGTGGAAGGGACCGAACGCGCCGAGGTGGGGGCCTATCGCGAACGGCAGGATCTGCAGGGTCACGTTGGGCAGTGTGGTCGCCTCGATGAGCCGGTCCACCTGGGCCGCCATCACCGCGGACCCGCCGGCCGGGCGGCGCAGGACCGCCTCCTCCATCAGGATCCAGAGCATGGGGGCGTCCGCCTTGGTCAGCAGCTGCTGGCGTTTGACGCGCAGCGCGACCCGGCGGTCGAGTGCCTCGGGGTCCTTGGGCGCGCCCGCCCCGAGGACGGCGCGCGCGTACTCCTCGGTCTGCAGCAGGCCGGGGACGTAGTGGGGTTCGTACGTCCTGATCAGGCTCGCCTCGTCCTCAAGGCTGACGTACGCGCTGAACCAGCCGGGAACCGCGTCACGGTAACGGTGCCACCAGCCCGGCTTGTTGGCCGCCTTGACGAGTTCGACGAACTGGCCGGCCTCCGCGTCCGCGACGCCGTACATCTGCAACAGCACGCGCACGTACGGCAGTTTGAAGCTGACCTCGGAGTTCTCCATACGGCGGACGGTCAGCGGCGTCACGTCGAGCGCCTCGGCCGCGCTCTCCCGCGTGACGCCGGCCCGCTCGCGCAGCGCCAGGAGCCGCTTGCCGATCACCATGCGCAGGACCGTGGGCGCGCTGCCCGCGGAACCCCCCGCCCGTACCTCGCTCATGGCACGATCACCGCCTGACACCCTTTCACCCGGCCGAGTCTGTCAGCTGCCGCGGCGATCAGCCAGGGACGTGCGGCAGATCGTCTCCTGTCGTCGGCGGGAGCCGTCAGTGGCCCGCGACCTCGTGCGGCCGGTAGGGCTCCTGGAGCAGGGCGATCTCGTCCTGGCCGAGGACGACGTCGAGGGAGGCGACCGCGTCGGCCAGCTGGGCCGCCTTGGTGACACCGACGATCGGGGACGTCACGACGGGTTGGTGGGACAGCCAGGCCAGCGCCACCTGCGCCTGGTTCACGCCGTGCTTGCCCGCCACGTCGGCGACGCGTTCCACCACGGTGCGGTCCTCGGGGTGGTAGAGCGTCTTGCCGAACTCGTCGGTGTCGGAACGTGCGGTACGCGCGTCCCACGGCCTCGTGAGCCTGCCGCGGGCGAGCGGGCTCCACGGCACCACGCCGATGCCCTGGTCGGCGCAGAAGGGGAGCATGTCGCGCTCCTCCTCGCGGTAGATCAGGTTGTAGTGGTTCTGCATGGACACGAAGCGCGTCCAGCCGTGCAGGTCGGCGGTGTACAGAGCCTTGGCGAACTGCCAGGTGTACATGGAGGACGCGCCGATGTAGCGGGCCTTGCCCGCCTTCACGACGTCGTGCAGCGCTTCGAGGGTCTCCTCGATGGGTGTGGCGGGGTCCCAGCGGTGGATCTGGTAGAGGTCGACGTAGTCCGTGCCGAGGCGGCGCAGACTGTTGTCGATCTCCGTGAGGATGGCCTTGCGTGACAGGCCCGCGCCGTTGGGTCCCGGCCGCATGCGGTTGAAGACCTTGGTGGCGATGACGACGTCGTCACGGCGGGCGAAGTCCTTGAGCGCCCGGCCGGTGATCTCCTCGCTCGAACCGGCCGAGTACACGTTCGCGGTGTCGAACGTGGTGATGCCGGCGTCGAGTGCCTGCTTGATGATCTCCCGGCTCGCCTCCTCGCCGAGGCTCCAGGAGTGCGTGCCGCGGTCGGGTGCGCCGAAGCTCATGCAGCCCAGCGTGATGCCGGAGACCTCGAGACCGGTGTTGCCCAGTCGTGTGTAGCGCACGGGCCGCTCCTCTCCTCGGCGGTCGCCGTCACGGCGGCCGCCGGCCGGCAGTCGTCCGGTGGGTGCCGGTGGCACCGCGGACGCTGTTGATCACTGCTTCAACCCTAACGAGACGCCTCGCCGGCGGACAAGGACCCCTCGGCCGGGCCGTGGGCGCCCGGGGCCCGCGCGGTGCCCGCGACGGGTGCGGGGTCCGCAAGCGGCAGCGCGATCAGCAGCCCGAGCGTGATCCAGACGTACGTGTTGCCGCCGGCGAACGCGAGGGCCCCGGTGGCGCCGGCCGCTCCCCAGAGCCAGATGACGTAGCTCGACAGCAGCACCTGGAGCGCCCCGCACACCACCAGCGTCCTGCGGCTGCCGCGGCGCAGTCCGGTGTCGGCGAGTACGGCGAGCGCGGGCACCGCCCAGACGAGGTGGTGCACCCAGGTGACCGGCGAGACGAGGCAGGCCGCGAGGCCCGTCAGCGCGAAGCCCGCCCGGTCGTCGCCGGCGGCCGCGGCGACGCGGGAGCGGCGCAGCCACACGGCCAGCACGGCCGCCACGCACAGCAGCCACGCGGCGTGACCCGCGAAGCCGGGACCGAGCCGCGCCAGAACGCCCTGCACGGACTGGTTCGAGACGAAGGCGAGCCGCCCCACCCTGCCGGTGTCGAAGAGGGCACCGGTCCAGTACGTCCGCGAGGCGCCCGGGTCGACGGCGGCGGCCAGGAGTGTGGCGGCGGCCGCCGTGGCAGTGGCGATCGCGGCCTGCCGGCGCCGTCCGGTGACGAGCAGGTAGCCGATGAAGAGGGCGGGCGTCAGTTTGACGGCGGCGGCGAGGCCGGTGCCGATCCCCGCGTACCTGCCGCGCCCGGTGGCCAGCAGCCGCGCGTCGGCGAACACGAGGGCGACGAGCACCAGGTTGACCTGGCCGAAGCTGAACGTGTCGGTGACGGGTTCGAGGACCGCGAAGAGGCACCCGATCACGGTCCAGGCGAGCCAGGGCCGCCCGGCCACGCGGCGGACGGCGTCACCGAGCAGCCAGTACAGCAGCAGGCACGAGGCGAGTACGGACAGGGCGCACGCGAGGGCCACGACGACCGGCCAGGACACCAGCGCCATGGGCGCCATCGCGAGGGCGGCGAACGGCGGGTAGGTGAACCCGTAGTGCGAGCCGGGCCGCACGTAGTCGTAGATGTGGCCGCCGTGGTGGATCCACTGGTCGACGGTTCCGTAGTAGACGCCGGCGTCGAAGAAGTGCCTGAAGACGGGCACGAGTGTGACGAACGCGGCGGTGGCCGCGATCAGCACGGCCGCGGTGGAGGCCCGGCGCGCCGGCGTGGCGAGCAGCGCGGCGCGCGCGGCGAAGACCCGGCCGGCCGGTTTCGGCGTGGTGCCCGCGCGTGGCGGTCCTGCGACGCGTGCGCTGTCGTTCACCGTGCGGCCCTCGCATGTGACGCCGTCACGAATGCCGTGACGGGGACGGGCAGGAACGTCCACCAGGCCGTTGGGTGCCGCCGCGGATCGCGAGCGCCAACTCTAGACCACGCGGCGGGAATCCGCCCGGCACGCGGCAGCCGTCCGGCGCGCGCGTCCGGGCGCGTCCGTCAGTGCGCGATGCCGTCGATCAGCTCGCGGGCGCCCTGGCGCAGCAGGCTGACGGCGACGGAGGTGCCGAGCGTCGCGGGGTCGAGCGGGCCCGCCCACTCGTGGGCGTTGAGCACGGTCTTGCCGTCGGGCGAGAACACGCAGGCGCGCAGCGAGAGGTCGCCGCCCCTGTGCGCCTTGGCGAAGCCCGCGATGGGCGAGTTGCAGTGCCCCTGCAGGACGTGCAGGAACATGCGCTCCGCCGTGGTCTCGCGGTGGGTGTCCGGGTCGCCGAGGTCGCTGATGGCGTCGATGACGGCGGTGTCGTCCTCGCGGCACTGGAGTGCCAGCACCCCGGCGCCGATCGGCGGGCACATGGCGTCCGTGGAGAGGATCTCCGTGATGACGTCCTCGCGGCCGATGCGGGCGAGGCCGGCGGCGGCCAGCAGCAGCGCGTCGCACTCGCCCGCGGCGAGCTTGTCGAGCCGGCGGTTGGCGTTGCCGCGCAGCGGGACGCACTCCAGGTGCGGGTGGGAGGCGGCGAGCTGGGCGACCCTGCGCACGGAGGACGTGCCGATCCTGGCGCCGTCGGGCAGCTCGTCGAGCGTCAGTCCTGCGGGGTGGATGAGCGCGTCGCGCACGTCGTCGCGCCTGAGGAAGGCGGCGAAGGTGGTTCCGGCGGGCAGCGGCCGGTCGGCCGGGATGTCCTTGACGCAGTGCACGGCCAGGTCGGCCTCCCCGGCGAGCAGTGCCGCGTCGACCTCCTTCGTGAAGGCGCCCTTGCCCTCGACCTTGGCGAGGTCTCCGAGCCACTTGTCGCCCGTGGTCTTCACCGGGACGACCTCGGTGGCGATGCCGGGGTGCAGGGCGGCCAGCTCGGCGCGTACGCGCTCGACCTGGGCGAGGGCCATCGGCGAGTCGCGGGAGACGATGCGGACGATCTCAGGGGCGGACATGTCCACCAACGATAGCCGCCGGCCGGCGGTGACGGGTGACGGGGCCACCCGTACGGCGCCACGCCCAGGGCGCGGGGTGTGGTGGGAGCGCGCGGCGCGCGCCCCCTCTCTCGGCCCCGCTCTCGCCTACGCTGGGTGTGATGTTCTCCGACCGCGGGCCCTCCCTCACCGAACTGGCCGTGCAGGCGCTGTCATCCGTGGAGCACGGGTACGACCTGCTGGCCCCGAAGTTCGACGCGACACCGTTTCGTACACCGGAGCCCTTCCTGGACGCGGTGGTGTCGGCGGTGCGGCCGCTCGGGCCGTTCGCCACCGGGCTCGACGTGTGCTGCGGCACCGGCGCGGGTGTGGGTGTCCTGCGGGAGGTGTGCGCGGAGCGTGTGACCGGCTTCGACTTCAGCGCGGGCATGCTGGCGCGGGCCGCCGCGGCGTTCGCGGACGTCCCCGGTGGGCCTTCGGTGGAGTGGGTGCGCGGGGACGCGCGCGCCCTGCCGTTCGACGGTGCGTTCGATCTCGCGGTGAGCTTCGGGGCGTTCGGCCACTTCCTCCCCGGCGAGCGGCCCGCCGTGTTCGCGGGGGTGCGCCGCGCGTTGCGTCCCGGGGGCCTGTTCGTGTTTCCGCTCCCTGCCCCACCGCGCGTGGGTTCGCTCCCCTACTGGGCGCTGTGGGGGTTCGACACGGCGATGCGCGTACGCAACGCCGTGTGGCGGCCCCGGTTCGTCATGTACTACCGGACGTTCGGGTTGTCCGGCGTGGTCGACGAGTTGGCGGACGCGGGGTTCACGGTGGAACTGCTGCCCGTCGAGGCGCTCGGCAGGCGGGCTGACGGCGCGGCCCGCTGCGTGACGGTGGTGGCACGCCGGGCGTGATCCACCCGGCGTGCGCAGGTGTGCGGGTGGCGGCGAACACCGGCGTCAACTGCCGTGCGCGTCGCGCGCTTTCCGTCACACCCGGGTGGCAGGCACCGCCGCGGACCCGGCCACGGCCGGCCCAGGTGCCCGACGGTCTTCGGGGGCGGGCGCGTTCGAGCACGTCAGAGAGGGTGTGTACGGTGGGCGTCGTCGCGCGCACCGTGTGCAGGAACCGGTGCCGGCTCCGAGTCGTTGTGCATGCGTGTGACGCCGAACGATCACTTGCCGCCCGCGAAGGCCCCAACAGCGCTTAGGCTCTGTCGGCACAGGCCACCGAGGGAACACGGCCGGTGGCTCCTGACGGAAAGGGACACCAATGACATCCGCACCCGCCTCACCGAACAGTGTCGAGGCGACAACCACGCTTCTCCAGGCTGAACTTCCGCGCCTGGAGGCACACCAGCAGTCGCTGGAGAAGGAGCTCGCCGCGGTCACCGAGCGTCTGGAGTCGGTGCGTTCGGCGCTCGCGGCGCTGACGGCGCTCTCCGGTGTGCCGCACGTGCTCGAGGGGGCGGAGCAGGCCGAGGCGCCGGCCGCCGACGCCGCGGAGCCGGCGGCCGGCAAGGCCGCCGCGCCCGTCGCCTCGGTGCCCGCACCGCGCCGCTCCGGCGCGAAGGGCGAGAAGAAGGCGGCCAAGAAGCGGGGTGCCGCGAAGAAGGCCGCCCCCGAGCGCTCCTCGAAGCCGGCGGCAGCGAAGAAGGCGGCCGCGAAGAAGGGTGACGAGAGCGAGTCGCCGAGCGGCCTCACCCGCCAGGTGCTCGACATCCTCGCCGACGCGAAGGGCGGCACGGTCAGGGCGCGCGACGTGGCGAAGGTCCTCGGCCGCGACGGCAGCCCCGGCGAGATCAACGCCGTGCGCAGCACGCTCGACCGCCTGGTCGCGACGTCCCGCGCCGACCGCGCGGGCCGCGGCCTGTACCGCGAGCGCGCCTGAACCATCGGGCGGGCCCTTCACGGGACCGCCCGTCTTGGGGGTGGCGGACCGCCGGGCCCCGCCCGGCCGTCCCGCCCCGCCCTCGCCACCGTCCTCACCGCCGAACTCGCGGTCGGCACACCTCGCGGACGACGGCAACGCAACGGCCCCCGCGGGCCCGGGGCAGATGACCTGCTCCGGACCGCACGAGGGCCGTACCCGCGTGTGACGGTGCCGTGGTGGCGCCGCGGGTCAGCGCGTCTTGTAGGACGTCACGTAGTTCGACCCCGGGCTGCCCACACCGGTCACGTCGTCGTAGCCCACGGTGGCGGACAGCGAGCTGTCGTGGCCGAGGGTGCGGATCGTCGTCCTGGTCGGCGAGGAGGGGTCCTGCGTGTCGGTGTAGTCGTTGCGCACGACCGCGATGTCCTGGCCGGCACCCAGCGGGTGGTCCGTGACGTCGTGGTACGCCGACGTGCCGTAGCGCTGGTAGATCCCCGGGTTGGCGAAGCCGATCGGCACACCGTGCCGCGCCTGCTGCGCCAGCGCCTGGATCCCGGCGATGACCGGGGATGCGAGCGAGGTGCCGCCGAGGCGGTACTCGCTGTACCGGTCCTTGCCGTTCTTCTGCTCCTGCGTCATGCCGATGAGGAAGCCGGTGTTGGGATCGGCGACCGCGGAGATGTCCGGCAGGGTGCGCATCGGCGAGGTGCCGTTCGCCTTCGACAGCGAGCCCGGCACGACACCCTTCTGGTAGAAGGGCTGCGGCACGGTGGTGCTGGTGCCGCCGCCGGCGCCTGAGGTGAACGGGCCGGGGAATCCGGTCCAGTTCTTGCCGTTCTTCGACAGGGACGCCTGGAGAGTGCCCCAGCCGGTCTCCCACTTGTACTTGTTCCCCTTGCCGACCGCGAGCGAGGTGCCGCCGACGGCGGTGACCCACGACGAGTTGGCCGGGGTGTCGACCTGCTTGGTGCCGGTCGCCGCCTGGAAGTCGCCGTTGTCACCGGTGGAGAAGTAGAAGCCGATGCCCTCGACGGCGCCCATCTGGAACACCTGGTCGTAGGCGGCCTGCGACGCCGGCGTCTGGTTGGCCTCGACGTCTCCCCACGAGTTGGAGACGATGTCGGCCAGGTGGCTGTCGACGACCTTGCTGAGGGCGTCGAGCAGGTCGTCGTCCTGGCAGGACTTTCCGGCGACGTAGGTGATGTTCGCGTCGGGCGCGACCGCGTGCACCGACTCGACGTCGAGCGACTCCTCGCCGTACCAGCCCGCCGGGTCGGGGCAGCCCGACGACGCGACGTTGAAGTCGTCCGGGAGGACCTGGGAGAACTGGCCCCTCTTGTAGCGCTTGCCGCCGTTGCGCTTGGCGTACTCGGCCGCGTCCTTGGCGATCGTCGGCGAGGCGAAGGCGTCCGTGATGGCCACCGTCACGCCCTTGCCGGTGAAGTTCTTCGCGCCGTAGGCGGCACGAAGCTGCTTACCGGTGTAGCCCTTGATCGTGTAAGGAGCCTTCGAACCATAGGCGTTCGGCAGGCTCTTGTTGGTCCTCGAGCCGTAGTACGTCGAGAACGGCCCGGCGTTGTGGAAGGCCGGGTCGGGCGGCGGCAGCGTGTCGGCGTGGTGCGACACCCTCGGCGCGTTGTCGAGCCCGGTGACGGTCAGCACCGCACCGCGCAGCGACTCGGGCACGGACGCCGTCGAGTCGGGCGCGTGGTAGGTCTTGCCGCCCTTGGCGTAGTTGTGCAGCCGCGTGGAGAACGCCTTCTCCACGGCCTTGGCGTCACCGGAGACGGAGACGTAGTGGCTCGTGGTGCCGGTGACCTTGAGGCCGGTGGACTCGAGCCACGTGGTGACGTCGGATATCTGCTGCTTCGTCGCCCCGAAGCGCACCTTGGCCTGCTTCGGGGTGAGGTACTTGCCGTACTGGGCGGATGAGGGGTCGGAGACCCCCTTCGCGTACGCGGCAAGGCCCGCGGCGTCCCGTCCCGCCAGGTAGACGCGGGCGGACACCTCCTTGGACGACGCCGTGGTGCCCTTGTCGGCCTTCGCGGTGGCCCACATCGGCTTCGTCCCGTGCAGCATGGAGCGTCCGGCCGGGCCGGTGTCGGCTCCGGCGGCCTGGACGCCGAGTGCGAGAGCGCCGGTGACCATGGACAGTGTCGCTGCCACGGCCATACCGGTGCGCAGGCGCGGTCGGCTGGATCTCATAGAACCCCCTGCAGTGCGAGTGAACGCGTGTGGCGTGCTGTGACTACTGGCCACACGCAGACCCTCACTCTGCGATCAAGTGTTCCTGTGGGGAACATGAGTTGCCCAAAGGAATACCAAAGGAACCGCATGTTCAGGTCAAACCGCAGGTCAGGCACGTGTAGGTGCCATGGATTCAGATGCCCTTGATCCGGGCTTACTTGGGAGACGAAGGCGGCGACACCACGACATTGCGCAGCACACGGCAGAAGCCGGACAAGCCGGTAGAGGTGGGGGCGAGAGCCGCGGCAGACACCAAAGGCCGGGCAGACGGCGTAAAGCGGGGACGGCCCCGAGCCGGGCCCCACCCGCGCGCACATCGGCCGGCCGCCGCACACGCCGTGCGGCGCGGGCGGCGGCCGGCCGGTGCATGGCCGCTCTAGTCGCGGCTACCGCGAGAGGGCGTCCCGGGTGGGCAGTGCGCCCGTCCGCGCGACCTGCGCGTACCAGCGCGCGCTGGACTTGGGGATGCGCGCTTGCGTCTCGTAGTCCACGTACACGGCACCGAAGCGCTTGCTGTACCCGTACCCCCACTCGAAGTTGTCGAGGAGCGACCAGAGGAAGTAGCCGCGCACGTCGACCCCCGACGCGATCGCGCGGTGCACCTCGGAGAGGTGCCCGTGCAGGTAGTCGATGCGCTCGGGATCGTCCACCCGGCCGTCCCCGGCCACCTCGTCGTCGAAGGCGGCGCCGTTCTCGGTGATGACGATCGGCAGGCCGGGGTGTTCGCGTGCGACGCGCTGCAGCAGGTCGTACAGGCCGGTGGGGTCGATCCCCCAGCCCATGGCCGTCTTGCGGCCTTCCGCCTGCTGGAAGGCGACACCTTCGCCTGCCGGCCAGGGGCTGTGCACGCTGACTCCGTGCCCGTCGGAGTTGTGCGCGCCGCCACCCTCGTCGTGCGCGACCAGCGTCGGCGAGTAGTAGTTCACGCCGAGGAAGTCGAGGGGCTGCTGGATGATGTCGGTGTCGCCCTCGCGTACGAAGGACCAGTCGGTCAGATGGGCGGTGTCGGCCCGCACGTCCTCCGGGTAGATCCCCGCGAGCATGGGGCCCGTGAAGACGCGGTTGGCGGTGCCGTCGATGCGGCGGGCCGCGTCCAGGTCCTGCGGCGACCGTGTCATCGGCCTGATCTGGTGGAGGTTGAGCGTCACGGACACCTGGGAGCCGGCCGGAAGGCGGTCGCGCAGTTGCCGTACGGCGAGCCCGTGCGCCAGGTTGAGGTGATGGGCGGCGCGCAGCGCGTCGGCGTGGTCGGTCCTGCCGGGGGCGTGCACACCTGACCCGTAGCCCAGGAAGGCGCTGCACCACGGCTCGTTGAGCGTCGTCCAGGTGCGGACACGGTCGCCGAGGGCGTCCGCGACGATGCCCGCGTACTCGGCGAACCGGTACGCCGTCTCGCGCGCCGGCCAGCCACCGGCCTCCTCGAGCTCCTGCGGGAGGTCCCAGTGGTAGAGCGTGGCGACGGGCTGGATGCCCTTCTCCAGAAGGCCGTCGACGAGCCTGCTGTAGAAGTCGATGCCCTTCGCGTTCGCGGGACCGCTGCCGGTGGGCTGGATCCTCGGCCAGGCGACGGAGAATCGGTAGGCGCCGACGCCGAGGTCCCCGAGTATGCCGAGGTCCTCGGCCCAGCGGTGGTAGTGGTCATCGGCCACGTCGCCCGTGTCGCCGCCGAGCACCCTGCCCGGGGTGTGCGCGTAGACGTCCCAGATGGACGGCGTGCGGCCGTCCTCCCGCACGGCGCCCTCGATCTGGTACGAGGCGGTGGCCGTGCCCCAGAGGAAGTCCGGCGGGAACGTGATCGACCGGGCGGGGTCGGGGGCCTGGTCTGTGGTGGGTGCTGACGTGGCCACGGGGGTCCTTCCAGGAGGTTCTGCGTACGGGTCGACGGCGGCAGCCGATCCCGAGAGCGCTCTCAGAAGTCTCCCGCTCCTGGGAGCGCTCTCAGGACGGTCCCAGCGTCCCCGTACCCACCCGACCGCGTCAAGTACGTCCCAAGGCGTGCGTCACGTGCGCACCCACAGCCAAAGGACGCGGCCGGCCGGGTCGAGCCGCCCCGGCGTGCGGAGGGATCAGGACACCGACGCGAACGCGTTGACACCCGTCAGGTCCGCGGACAGGCGCCAGAGCCTCGTCGCCTGGGCCGCGTCGACCGCGTACGCCTGCACGCCGCCGGAGGCTCCCGCACCCTCGGCGAGGGGCGCGATGTCGCAATCCTCGCAGTAGACGCCGCCCGCCCCGTCGAGCTGGGGGGAGGTCGCCGCCCACACCTCCGTCGCCGCGCCCTGCTCCGGCGTCTTGAAGGAGTCTCCGATCGCGTTCCCCTCCTCGTCGATCCAGCCGAACGCGACCATCTCCTCCTTGGGCAGGTGTCGCTGGAGCGGCGTGAGGATGCCACCGGGATGGATCGCGAAGGCCCGGATGCCCGAGGTACGGGCGAGCCGGTCGAGTTCGACGGCGAAGAGGACGTTGGCCGTCTTCGCCTGGCCGTACGCCTCCCACTTGTCGTAACCGTGCTCGAACTGCACGTCGTCCCAGCGGATGGCCGAGCGCCGATGGCCCGCGGACGACACCGAGACCACGCGTGCGCCGTCGGACACCGCCGGCCATACCCGGTTGACCAGCGCGAAGTGCCCGAGATGGTTGGTGGCGAACTGCGCCTCCCAGCCCGGTCCCACCCGGGTCTCGGGGCAGGCCATGATGCCCGCGTTGTTGATGAGCACGTCGATCGGGCGCCCGGACGCGAGGAAGCGCTCCGCGAAGGAGCGGACGCTGTCGAGGTCGCCGAGGTCCAGCCGGTCGACCTCGACGCCCTTGATCCCGGCGAGCGCCTCTTCGGCCGCCCCGGGCCGCCTCGCGGGGACGACGACGTGCGCGCCCGCGCCCGCGAGGGCGCGCGTCGCCTCGATGCCGAGGCCCGAATAGCCTCCGGTGACGAGGGCGAGCCTGCCCGTGAGGTCGATTCCTCGCAGGACCTCAGCGGCCGTGGTCCGAGGCCCGAATCCTGATCCGATGCTCTGCTGTGGCGTGGTCATGCGGTGCACGCTACGGATTCGAGTGCACTCCAGGTCAAGACCGCCCGGGCACCGGCGCGCCGGGAGCCGCCCGGCGCCGGGTCACACGCCCTGGCCGCTGCCACCGCCGCTCGCCGGAGCCGCCTTGATGCCGCTGACCATCTTGTCGAGCACGCTGAGCGAGGGCGCCTTGCTGTTGATGTCGAATCCGGCACGCACCAGCACGAGTTGCCCGTCCACCGTGGGCGAGGGGAAGGCGAGCGACTCGACGTAGCCGTCGTCACCCTTGCTCGTGACGACCTTCCACCGCACGAAGTAGCCCTCCTTCCCCGCCACTTTCACGGCTCCGGACTTGAGCTCCTTGTGCGAGGTGATCGTGCCGTAGATCCCTCCGGCGCCGTACGACTCCTTGGCGTTGCCCGCGATGTCCTGCTCCGCCGCCTCCTTGGCCGTGGACCCGGTGTTCTTGAGTGCGGCCGCGGGGGCGGAGAAGACCCCGCCGCGCACGCAGGTCTGCTTCGCGGCGCCGGGGCAGGCGTAGCTCCCCGTCGTGACGCCCGCGCCCTCGAGGCCCGACTGGCCCTTCCAGCCGCTGGGCACGGGGAGGTCGATGCCGCTGGCCGCGTCCGTCGCGAACCCGGGCTCCGTCTGCGGGAGTTGACCCTGGCCCTCGCCGCCCTGCGAAGAGCCGCCGCCGGTGTCACCGCCGCCGAGACCGCCACTGTCACCGCCGAGGCCGCCGGACCCGCCGTTCGCGCCGCCCTGTCCCCCGCCGCCCTGCCCCGGCTGCGAGGAGGCGGAGGGCGCGGGGCCCGCGGCCTTCGCTCCACCGCCGCCGCTGTCCTTGCCGAGCAGGTAGAAGCCGCCCGCGAGCGCGACGACCACGACACCCGCGACGACCGACACCGCGATCCTGCGGCCCCGGCGCCCTCGCGGCGGCTGCGCCGGCGCATACCCGGGGTGGGCGGGAAACGCGGTCGCCGCGTTCCACGTTTCGGCGGTCGCGGGGCGCAGGTGGTCGGTCCAGGCGGATCCGTCCCACCACCGCTGCTGGAGAGGGCGGTCGTCCGGCTGCCCGGGGTCGGGGTACCAGCCGGGAGGAGTCGAGTTGGTCACTCGACCACTCTATTCAGCTTGTCGTACTTACTGGTGAGAGGGGGATGAGAATCAGCGCGCGAGCGCACGCTTGGTGATCTTGCCCATCTCGTTGCGCGGCAGGGCGTCGAGGAACCGCACCTCACGGGGACGCTTGTGCGCGGCGAGCTGGGCCGCGACGTGCGCGGTCAGTTCGCCTGCCGTGGGCGGGGAGGCCGGGTCGGCGGGCACGATCCAGGCGACGACGTGCTCGCCGAGGTCCTCGTCCGGCTCTCCCGTGACGGCGGCCTCGGCGACGGCGGGGTGGTCGAGCAGGACGTTCTCGACCTCTCCCGCGCCGATCTTGTAGCCGCCGCTCTTGATGAGGTCGGTGGCCCTGCGTCCGACGATGCGGACGTACCCGTCGCCGTCGCGCGTGGCCATGTCCCCGGTGCGGAACCAACCGGAGCTGAACGCTGCCTCGGTGGCGTCCGGCCGGTTCAGGTAGCCGGTGAACAGGTTCTCCCCGCGCACCTGGATCTCTCCGATGGTCTCGCCGTCGTACGTGCCGAGCACGTCGCCCGCGTCGTCGACGAGCCGCAGTTCCACGCCGGGCAGCGGCACGCCGACGGTTCCGGCGCGCGGAGAGCCCGGGCGGACGCTGGTGTTCATGAGGGTCTCGGTCAGACCGTACCGCTCGACCACCTGCCTGCCCGTGGCCTCGGTGATCCTTCGGTGGTCGGGCGCGGGCAGCGGCGCCGATCCCGAGACCAGCAGGCGGGCGCCGGACAGCGCGGCCGCGAGTTCCGCGTCGTCCGGCAGCGCCTTCGCGATGCGGTGGTACATCGTCGGGACGCCGAAGAGCACGGTGCCGCCCGCGGTCAGCTCGCGCGTGACCGCGGACGTCTCGAACCTGCCGAGGTGGCGCATCGAGCCGCCTCGCCGCAGCGGGCCGAGCACCCCGAGCACCAGGCCGTGGACGTGGAACAGCGGCAGCGCGTGGACGACCACATCGTCGCCGCCCCACCCCCAGGCGTCGGCCAGCGCGTCGAGGGTGGCGGCGATGGCGCGCCGCGGCAGGACCGCGCCCTTCGGCGGGCCGGTGGTGCCGGACGTGTAGATGATCAGGGCCGGTGTCTCGGGGCCCGGCTCGTCGGGCAGTGGTACGGCAGGGCCACCGGCCGCCGGCGCGGCGGGCACGGCGACGCGTTCGATCCCGTCGAGGGCAGCAGGCAGGACGGCGTCCGGCTCCGCGACGACGAGCGTGGGCGTGGAATCCGTGACGACGTGGCGCAGCTCGCGCTCCCCGCTGCGTGGGTTCAGCGGCACGGCCGCCACTCCGGCGAGCAGCGCGGCGACGACCGCGACGGCGGTGTCCGCGCTCGGTGTGGCCCAGACGGCGACACGGCCGGCGCCCTTGATCCTGGCCGCGAGCGCGGTCGCCGTGGCCGTCAGCTCCGCGTATCCGACCGTTCGCGGGCCGAAGCGCAGGGCGGACCGCCCGTCGGGGTCGGCGAGGGACGGGAAGAGCGGGGACACACGGGGGGCTGCCGGCTGCTGCGTCATGCCGGGCAGTATGCCGGGTCGGCGCCCGGGGGTGGGAGGAGGCCTGCGCGGCGGCCCGGAGAGCAGGATGCCCGGAGCACTGGCGCACTGGCGCACTGGCGCACTGGACAGGAAAAAGCCCCGGCTGGTTCGGGGGATACCAGCCGGGGCCGTTCGAGGGTGGTCGCGAAGGGCGGTCGCCTCTCGGCGAAAGGCTCCATGGGGCTTCAGCCGAACGATCTTCCCCATGGGCTATGAGTGGGCCCGGGGACACTGTCCCCTTCGCGGCCACGTCTTCGTCAACGCCGTACCGCACCCGCTTGTTCCGGCCCGCCGCCCCCGGCGCCTGTGAACCGCGCCACGCGGGCGGGGACGGGAACGGGAGCGGGTCAGACGTTGGTCAGCCGTTGGACTTCCCGCGGTACGAGCCGTACTTGCGCTCGAACCTCTCCACGCGGCCGGCCGTGTCCACGACCCGGCCCTTGCCGGTGTAGAACGGGTGGCTCGCGGACGAGATCTCGACGTCGACGACAGGGTAGGTGTTGCCGTCCTCCCACTCGACGCTCTTGTCGGAGTCGAGCGTCGAGCGTGTGAGGAAGGCGTCACCGGTGGCGGTGTCGCGGAAGACGACCGCACGGGACTCGGGGTGGATTCCAGGCTTCATTGCGTACTCTTCCTTCCTCGGTGGCGGACGCTGTGCGGGTACCCCCGCTGGTCAGCGCGATTCGCGGTACAGCACGTGCGCCCCGGCGGCCGGGTCGAACTTGCGCAGTTCGAGGCGGTCGGGGTGGTTGCGCCGGTTCTTGCGCGTCACGTACGTGTGGCCGGTGCCGGCCGTCGACCGCAGGGTGACGACGGGGCGTATCTCACTGCGTGCCATGCGTGCTCCAGACGTTCTCCGCGACACCGTCCCGGCGGATCCCGGTGCTCCGGGACACCTGCCGAACACGGGTGTCGTGTTCATCAAGCGGTTCCGCACGGTGTAACGCGCCCCTGGCCGGTCGCATTCCCGCCGTGTCCGGGAAGCCGGTACAGGAGACACTGGGAGAAAGTCCGGGAGGCGCACCTGCGGCCACGGCGGCCGGCCGGCGCCGGAATGCGCCACGTCACGGCCGGGTTGTTCCCCCCGGAGACGGCCGAGGGCCGTACGAACGACGCGAGCGGGAAAGCGGGTGGCAACCCCCATGGGCGAGTTGATCCTGGTACGGCACGGCGAGACCGAGTGGACGCTGTCAGGACAGCACACCGGCAACACGGACATCCCGCTCACGGAGCACGGCGAGGACCAGGCGCGCGCGGTCGCACCCTTGCTCGCCGACCGCACCGTCGGACTCGTCCTGGTCAGCCCGCTGGGCCGCACGGAGCGGACCGCCGAGCTCGCGGGGCTGACGGAGTACCGGGTGACGACCGACCTGCACGAGTGGGACTACGGCGGCTATGAGGGGATCACCACCGACGAGATCCACCGCACGCGCCCCGGCTGGGACCTGTGGACGGACGGCGTGACGCCCGGCGACGCCGACCACCCCGGAGAGACGCCCGAGCAGGTGGGCGCGCGCGCCGACCGGGTGCTGGACCTGGCGCGCAAGGCCCTGGCGGAGAGCGACGACGACGTGGCGCTGGTGTCCCACGGGCACTTCCTGCGCGTGCTGACGGCCCGTTACCTGGGGCTCGACGCCTCAGCGGGGAGCCTGTTCAAGCTGGAGACCGGCACGGTGTCCCGGCTGGGCACCGAGCACGACCGCCCGGTGATGACGGCGTGGAACCTTCAGGTCCCCGAGAGCGTGCTCCGCGCGGAACTGCGTGCCAAGGAGGGGTCCGGCACCGTGTGACGCACGTGCCGTCAACGGTCGGCCCGCCGGTGTCACCCGATCGGGCTGTCTCCCCCGCTCTGTCACCGACTCGCCCCAACGCGACGCGGGCTGTGACGGTTTATCCACTTTGATCATCGGGTAACCGCAGCCAACCGTCCTCGGCGCCGCCGCGCCGTGGCCCGACAGAACGCGCCGCCGGCCAGGAGTGCAGACGATGACTGAATCCTCGCAGCCCGAGATCGGAACGGTCACCACGCGCGTGCCGTCGAGACTGGACCGGCTGCCCTGGTCCCGGTGGCACTGGATGATCGTGATCGGCCTCGGCACCGTCTGGATTCTGGACGGCCTGGAAGTGACCGTCGTCGGCAACATCGCGAGCCGGCTCTCCGAGAAGGGCAGCGGTCTCGCCATCACCGACGGCCAGGTGACGGGGGTCGGCGCCGCGCTCTACGTGGCGGGGGCGTGCGCGGGTGCGCTGGTATTCGGCTGGCTCACCGACCGCTTCGGCCGCAAGAAGCTGTTCATGGTCACGCTGGCGGTGTACCTCGCCGCCACCGCGGCCACGGCTCTCTCCTTCGCCGCCTGGTGGTTCTTCCTGTTCCGGTTCCTCACCGGCTTCGGGATCGGGGGCGAGTACGCGGCGATCAACTCCGCCATCGACGAGCTCATCCCCAGCAAGTACCGCGGCCGGGTCGACCTGATCATCAACGGCAGCTACTGGCTGGGGGCCGTCGGCGGCGCGTTGCTCTCGGTGCTGGCCCTGAACACGAACATCTTCCCCAAGGACCTGGGCTGGCGGCTCACGTTCGCGCTCGGTGTGGTGCTCGGCCTGGTGATCCTGCTGGTGCGCCGCCACGTGCCGGAGAGCCCCCGGTGGATGTTCATCCACGGGTACGAGCGCCAGGCGGAGGACCTGGTGTCCGACGTCGAGCGGCAGGTGGAGGACGAGAAGGGGGGCCGGCTGCCCGAGGCGGAGGGCTCCATCACCGTCGAGCAGCACCGCACGATCAGTCTGTGGACCATCGCGAAGACACTGACGACCGGTTATCCGAAGCGCGCCGTGCTCGGTTTCTCGCTCTTCGTCGGCCAGGCGTTCCTGTACAACGCCATCACCTTCGGCTTCGGTTCGATCCTGGTGAACTTCTTCGACGTGTCGAGCGGTTCGACCGGTTACTTCTTCGCCGCCATCGCCGTCGGCAACTTCCTGGGCCCGCTTCTGCTGGGCAAGCTGTTCGACACCGTGGGCCGGCGGAAGATGATCTCCGGTACGTACATCCTCTCCGGCATCCTCCTGTTCGCCACGGCCTGGGTCTTCGACGCGGGCTTGCTGAACGCCACCACGATGACGGTGTGCTGGGGCGTCGTGCTGTTCTTCGCCTCCGCGGGCGCGAGTTCCGCCTACCTGACGGTCAGCGAGGTCTTCCCGATGGAGACGAGGGCGCTCGCGATCGCCCTGTTCTACGCGGTCGGCACCGCGGCGGGCGGCATCTCGGGGCCGCTGGTCTTCTCGTCCCTGACGAGCAGTGGGAACGTCGGCGACGCGGTGCTCGCGTTCTGCATCGGCGCGGGTCTGATGACGGCCGCGGGGCTCGTCGCGGTGTTCCTCGCCGTGTCCGCGGAGGGCAGGTCACTGGAGGACATCGCCACTCCCCTGTCGGCGCGTGGTGGCAAGGACGGCGGTACACGGCCCACTCCGAGCGCGCCGGCCGTCTGACGGCCGCGCTCGGCGGCCTCGCCGGACGGCCGCACGTGAGGCGCCCCGGGCCGGTCGGTCCGGGGCGCCTCACGTGCGGTGACGGTGGCGGCCTTACGAGCTGACGTCGCTCGCGGTGGCCTCCGTCCTGCGGTGCATCAGCGCCGAGCCGGACAGCGCCAGTGCGACGATCGCACACACCAGCGCGACGCTCCTTGCCCAGGTGTACGCGCCGGCGAGGGTGCTGGCCGGCAGGCCGACACTGCCGAAGCCGACCATGAACTGGACGACGAGGACGGCGGCGCCCGCCACCGCGCTCGCCGCCCAGATCCACACCATGTCCTGGACCGTCAGCCACACGGCGAGCACCAGGCACACCACCGTGACGACCACGGCGAGTGCGTCGGCCGTGCCGCCGGAGCGCAGTTCGGTCAGGTCACGCGGCAGGTGGACGAGGCCCATGGCCAGCAGCGCCACCGCGGCGGGCCAGCGCAGCGCGGACCGCAGTGCCCGCAGTGTGCCGGCGGCGGAGGGCTCAGGGTCCGCCGCCGCGTCCTGGGCGGAGCGCTGGGGCCTGGCGGCGGCGGCCGGCACGAACCGGAACGTGTCCGCGTCCGCCGGCCGCGGCGCGGCCGGCCTGGCAGCCTCCTGCGCCGCGGCCCGTGACGTCGCGGTGTCCGGCGTCGCGCTGACCGGCGCCGCGGTTTCCGGCGTCACGGTGTTGGACGCCGTGGGCCCGGCCGCCGCGGCCCGCTGCTCGCGCGTCTCGGTCCGTACGGCCTGCGCCGTGGCGCGGTCCTCGGGCGCCGTCGCCCGGGCCGCCGCCTTCTCGGGCATGACGGGCACCGGTTCGGGCGCGGGGGCGGACGCCGGTGCGGCGTCGGTCCTGCGCGCGGCGCGCTCGGCGCTCACCCGCCGGGAGACGCGCCTCTGGCCGCCCTCCTCCTCGGTGCCGAGGATGCTGACGAGTTGCACGACGTCCTCGATGGGGCGGCCCACCGCGACGGCGCGGAGCGTGGTGTCGGCCTCATCGGCCTGCTGCGGCGGCTCGTTGAGCATGCGGACGAGCTGCCTGACCTCGTCGAGCGGCCTGGCGACAGCGGCTGCCCTGAGCGCCTCGTCGGCCGGGCTCGGCACCTCGCCGGTGCGCCGCAGCAGGGCGACGAGCGCGGCGACCTCGTCCAGCGGACGGATCGTCGCCGCCGTCCACAGCAGGGTGCGTATCGGTTCGTGGTTGTGGGCCTGGTCCTCGCCCGGGCCCGTATGGTCCTGTCGTGCGGTCTGCGTATGGGGTGACATGGGCGCGGCTCCCTCTGACGGACAACCACGGGTGGGGCACACACCGTGTGGATCACTGCGCCACGGGGGGCGCTGGCTTGTGTCCCATCAGAGCTGTTCGCGAGGGGGTGCGCCATCGGGGGACGTGCAGACGAGGGACCCGGGCGCCCGCGCGGGGCGGCGCGGCAACGCCGCGAACAAGGGCGTGGGCCCGGTGGCGACTGCCGCCGGACCCACGCCCCGCGTCGACCACGCGCCCGCCAAGCGGCGGGCCGTGACGGGTCAGGAGGGCGAGATGTTCTCCGCCTGCGGGCCCTTGTTGCCCTGAGTGACGTCGAAGGTGACCTTCTGGCCCTCCGCCAGCTCGCGGAAGCCGGTCATCGCGATGTTGGAGTAGTGCGCGAAGACGTCGGGACCGCCGCTGTCCTGCGCGATGAAGCCGAAGCCCTTCTCCGAGTTGAACCACTTGACGATGCCACTGGCCATGCCGATTCTCCGTTTTCCGGGACACGAGGGCCCCGCACCGTACGGGAGCCCGGAGGTGATCGCCCTGGTCCGTGGACGCGCTGAACAACACGAACGCCCGTAACGGAGCGTCACGGGCGAGCGGCACTTCGGAACCACGACAGCTGATGGCGACGCTACATCGCCGGGCGCGGTCCAGCCACAGAAGACGGCCCCCCGTGTCCGCCCCGTGTCGCCTGGCGCGCCCCGTGGTTCACCCCCGCGGCCTACCAGCGGCCGTGGACGGACGCCCGCAGCCTGCGGTCGTAGAGGTCGCGCACACCGTCGAGCACCCGGTCCGGCAGCGCGGGCAGCGCGGCGGCCGACGCGTTGGCCCGCGCCTGTGCCACCGACCTGGCGCCCGGGATGACGCTGCTCACGCCGTCCTGCTGGATGATCCAGCGCAGCGCGGTCGCCGCCGGGGCTGCGCCGTCGGGGGCGAGCGCGGCGAACTCGGCGGCCGCGGCGAGGCCGGTCTCGTAGTCGACGCCGGAGAAGGTCTCGCCCTGGTCGAACGCCTCGCCGTGCCGGTTGAAGGACCGGTGGTCGTCCGGGGCGAAGACGGTGTCCTTGGTGTACTTGCCGGTCAGCAGGCCGGAGGCGAGCGGGACGCGCGCGATGATGCCGACGCCCGCCGCGCGCGCGGCGGGCAGCACCTCGTCGAGCGGCTTGAGGCGGAAGGGGTTGAGGATGATCTGCACACTGGCGACGCCGGGGCGTGCGATGGCGGTGAGCGCCTGGGCGCAGGTCTCGACGCTCACACCGTAGGCGGCGATGCGCCGCTCCTCGACGAGCGTGTCGAGCGCGTCGAAGACCTCGTCCGAGGCGAAGACGGCGGTGGGCGGGCAGTGCAGCTGGACGAGGTCGAGGGTGTCCACGCCGAGGTTGGTGCGCGACCTGTCGTTCCAGGCCCTGAAGTTGTCCAGGACGTAGTTCTCGGGCAGCTGCTCGGCGCGGCGGCCCATCTTCGTGGCCACGAAGACCCCGGCGTCGGGGCGGCGCTTGAGGTAGCCGCCGATGATCTGCTCGCTTCGCCCGTCGCCGTAGACGTCGGCGGTGTCGAAGAAGGTCACACCCGACTCGACGGCCGCGTCGAGCACGGCGGCGGCGTCCGCCTCCGCCACGTCGCCCCAGTCGGCCCCCAGCTGCCAGGTGCCGAGTCCGACCACGGACACGTCACGTCCGGTCCTGCCCAATACGCGCTGCTCCATGGGGGCATCGTACGACGGGGCGCCCGGGCGGCCGGGCGCGCGGTCCCCCGGTCGGACGAGGACCGCGGGCGGTCAGCGCGGGAGGGTGGCGAGCGGTGGTGCGGGGCGGGGCCCCACGCCGAGGTTCTGGTGGATCTCCAGCGTCGCCGTCGAGCGGTTCAGGGTGATGTAGTGCAGTCCGGGCGCGCCCTCCGCGAGCAGCCGTTCCGCCATGGTGGTCGCGTACTCGACACCGATCCTGTGCCCCTCGGCGGGGTCCTCGCGCGCCGCGTCCAGTCGCCGCGCGAGGGCGTCGGGGAAGCGTGCGTCGCTCAGCTCGGCGAACCGGCTGATCTGGCGCACGTCGGTCGCGGGCATGATCTCCGGGATGATCGGGGTGGCGCAGCGGGCCGCGGCGAGGCGGTCGCGCAGCCGCAGGTAGTCCTCCACGTCGAAGAACATCTGGGTGATGGCGTAGTCGGCGCCCGCCCTGCACTTGGCGGCGAAGTGCGCCACGTCGCTCTCCCAGTCCGCCGAGCGGGGGTGGCGTTCGGGGAAGGCGGCCACGCCCACCGTGAAGTCCCCGAGCTCCTTGATGAGGGAGACGAGCTCACCGGCCTGCGTGAAGCCCTCCGGGTGGGGCACCCAGGGCCCCTTCGGGTCGCCCGGCGGGTCGCCGCGCAGGGCGAGCACGTCGCGGATGCCCGCGTCGGCGTACTGGCCGATGATGTGGCGCAGCTCCGCCACGGAGTGGCCGACGGCGGTGAGGTGGGCGACGGGCCGCAGGGTGGTCTCGGCCGCGATGCGCTTGGTCACCTCGATGGTCCGGCCGCGCGAGGAGCCGCCCGCGCCGTACGTCACCGAGACGAAGGACGGTGCGAGCGCCTCGATCCTGCGGATCGCCTTCCACAGTGTCCGCTCCGCCGCCTCCGTCTTCGGCGGGAAGAACTCGAAGGAGAACGAGGGCAGGCCGGACGCCAGCAGGGCGCGCAGGCCCTGGCCGTCGGGGTGCGGACGCTGCGCGGTCGTGGCCGCCATGCGGGGGTCCTTCCTCCGGTACGGGCGACGACGTGGCGCGTCGCGCGCGTCCAGCCTAGGGCTTTTCGTCCGTGCCCCGTTGGGCCGCGGCCCGCTTCACGTGTTCTTCACGAGTCCGAGCGCGATCAGGCTCTCGGCGCAGGCGATGATCGCCTCCTCGTTCGTCCTGGGCCGCCAGCCGAGGACGTTTCGCGCCTTGTCCGCGCTCGTCTTCTTGACCTTGCCGAGTTCCGGCACGAAGCCGCGCAGGGACGCGTCCGCGCGTGCGGCCAGGCGCACCAGGACGTCCGGCAGTCGGCGTGTGGGGACGCGCGCGCCGGCCGGCCCGAGGCCGTCGCGCAGCACGCGCGCGACCTCGGCGACCCACATCGGCGCGCCCGCCGCGGCGAGGAAGCGCTCGCCGCGGGCGGCGGGGTCGGTCATCGCCCGCAGGTGGAGGTCGACGACGTCACGGACGTCGACGAAGCTGAAGGACAGGCGCGGCAGCGCGGGCATGTCGCGGCCGAGCAGGCGCTGGATCAGCGTGACGGACGTCGAGCAGTCGGGGCCGAGCACCGGCCCGAGCACGCCGACCGGGTTGACGACCGCGAGTTCGAGGGGCCCGCCCTCGCGTTCCACGAAGTCCCACGCGGCGCGCTCGGCGAGGGTCTTGGACTTCGCGTAGGGGGCGACGTGCGCGCCGGCGAGGTCGGTCCAGTCCTCCTCCGTGAACGTCCTGTCCAGGTCGGCGTGGCCGTAGCTGATCGACGCGACGGAGGAGGTGAGCACGACCCTGCGCACCCCCGCGTCGCGTGCGGCGCGCAGTACGCGCAGTGTGCCGTCGCGCGCGGGGACGATCAGTTCGTCCTCGTCCCGGGGCACGGTCGCGGGGAAGGGCGACGCGACGTGCAGGACGTATGCGCAGCCCTTCACCGCGGCGGCCCACCCCTCGTCCGACGTGAGGTCGGCCACCGCGAACTCGAGCTCTTCGCCCGGCTCGGCGGCGCCCGTGCGCAGCATCCCCCGGACTACCTGCTCGCGGCCCGGCGCGCGCACGGTCGTGCGCACCGTGCGGCCTGTCTCGAGCAGCCGCAGCACGGCATGTGCCCCCACGAACCCCGAGCCCCCGGTGACCAGCACCGTTTCACCGCTCATGGTGTTTCACTCCCCATCGCTCCGCGTTCGGTTCCCTTCGACGGTAGCGCACTTATGACCGAGCGGTCAGTTTTTTATGACCGCAGGGTCATTTCTGTGTGCTCCTACAATGGCTCTCGTGCCTCCATCTCCCGCCGACAGCGCGCGCTCCGGCTCCACGCCGGTGACCCCGAAGGGAAGGGGCACCAAGGAGTCCCTGCTCAAGGCCGGCGAGGCCGTCGCCGAACGCGAAGGCCTCGCAGGGCTGAGCGTCTCGGCGGTAGCCGCCCGGGCAGGGGTTGCGAAGGGCACCTTCTACGTCTACTTCCCGGACCGTGACGCGTTCGTCGACGCCCTCCACCAGCGTTTCTACGACCAGGTCGCCGACCGCGTCTCGACGGCCGTCGCCGGCTTCGAACCCGGCCGCGAACTGCTCGTCGCCGCCGTCGACGCCTACCTCGACGTGTGCCTGGCCAATCACGGCGTGAAGGCACTGGTCTTCGAGATGTCGGCGCGGGGCGTGATGACGGAGGCGATGGCCGAGCGCGTGGCACGCCTGACGAAGCTCGCCGAGCCGAGTGTGCGCGCGCTCGGCATGACTCCGGCGCGGATCTCCACCCGCCTGATCATGGCGCTCGCCTCCGAGGCCGCCCTCATCGAGCTCGAGGCCGGCCACAAGGTGCCCTCCGCCCGCGGCACGGTTCACGCCCTGCTCAACGCGGAGCGATAGTCGCGGGTGTTCGCGCCGGCCTCAGGCGCCGGCGTCAGGCGTCGTGGCGCAGCGGGGTGAGCTGCTCGATGTCGTAGCGCACCCTGAGCGCGTCGATGGCCGCGAGGTCGGGCGGTCCCCCCTGCTTCAGGATGTCCAGCAGCTCGTCGAAGTACCGCTCGTGGTCGGAGGGCGGTGACGACTGGAAGAACATCTTCGCCGGGGCATCGCCCCGGTTGGCGAAGGCGTGCGGGCAGCCGGGCGGTACCGCGATGACGGTGCCCGGCTCGGCCCGTACGGCGGTGAGCCCGGACTCCGACTCCCAGTGCCGCCAGTCCCCCGTCAGGACACGCGGCTCGAAGGCCATCACGTCGAGTACGCCCTCGAGGACGTAGAACAGTTCCTCGCTGTGGGTGTGGCGGTGCGCGCCTACGTCGAAGCCCGGCGGCACGACCACCTCGAAGCTGGACGAGACCCTGGAGTGCTCTCCGGTGACCTTGAACGTCACGTGCTGGGCCGCGGTGTGCACGGTCCTGCCGCCGCCCGGCGGTACGACGAGCCCTTCGGAAGCTGCGGCACCCTGCTCGCGCGCGGTCAGGGTCAGGTCGGTCATGCGGCGCTCCCTGTCGCTCGTGCGGTCATGCGATGTCCCAGGTGACCGGCAGGTTCTCGGGTCCGCGGATGAGCGCGCCACGCCGCCAGCGGATGTCTTCGGGCGGGACGGCGAGCCGCAGTCCCGGCAGGCGGTCGAGGAGGGTGGCGAGCGTGATGCGCGACTCCAGCCGCGCCAGCATAGGGCCGACGCAGTAGTGCGGGCCGTGGCCGAAGGAGAAGTGCGCGGTCTGCTCGCGGCCGAAGTCGAGCGTGTCCGGGTCGGCGAAGACGCCGGGGTCGCGGTTGGCCGTGAGATAGGAGGCGTAGACGGCGTCACCTGCCCTGATGGTCGCGCCGCCGACGGTGACGTCCTCCAGGGCGATGCGGGAGAGGCCGACGCCGTTGCGGTGCGGGATGAACCGCAGCAGTTCCTCGATCGCCGCGGGCATCAGCGCGGGGTCCTCCCGCAGCCGCCGCAGCTGATCGGGGTGAGTGAGCAGCGCGTAGAGCATGTTGGCGCTGTTGTTGGTGACGGCGTGCGCGCCGCTGACCTGGATGAGGACCGCGAGGGCGACGGCCTCGGGCAGGGTCAGCTCGTCGTCGGCGACGGCGTGTGACAGCAGCGAGGCGAGGGTGTCGTCGCCGGGCGCCGTGCGGCACAGCAGGCCGGTGAAGTAGGCGCCGATCTCCTGCTTCGCGCGGTCACTGTGCTCCTTGCCGTGGGCGGACGAGAGGATCGAGGCGGTCCAGCCCTTCATCAGGGGGCCGTCCTCCTTCGGCACGCCGACGACCTCGCTCACCACGGCGAGCGGGAAGAGCCCGTTGACGTGGGCCATCAGGTCGGCGGGCGCGCCCTCGGCGAGCATCGCGTCGACGAGCCCGTCCATGACGCGCTGGGCGCTCTCCTCGACCCGCGCCACGGCGCGCGAGGTGAAGGCCTTGGCGACGGAGCGGCGCAGCCTGGTGTGGTCGGGCGGGTCGGCGAACCCGACGGCGCCCTCCAGCGGGATGAAGTGCGGCGCCAGCCGGGTGACGGAGCGTCCGACGACCGCCTGCCTGCTGAAGCGTGCGTCGTTGGTGACCTGTTTGACGTCCTCGTAGCGCGTCACGAGCCAGGCGAAGCCCTCGCCGTTGGGCAGCCTGATCCGGGAGACGGGGTCCTCGCGCAGCATCTCGTCGAGGAACGGGTCGAACTCCAGGCCCGGCAGATCGGGAACGTCCCAGAACCTGACGCCGCCGTGACCGGGCGCGTCGGGGGCGGCAACGTGTGTCGTCACGGTCAGAGCACCGTCTCCGTCGGGGCGTCGGTGCCGTGGCCCGCGGCCGTGCCGCGCAGCGCGGAGCCCAGCACCTGCCGCTCGGTGGTGAGGGCTGCCTCGGAGAGCTCGCTCGCCCAGCGGCCGAGGCACATCTCGGCGGTGATCCCGGGTCCGAAACCGGCGACGATGCCGCGCGCGCCGTCGGCCGTGCCGCCCTCGTCGAAGAGGCGGCGGATGGCGTCGAGGACGACCGCGCTGGCGATGTTGCCGTACTCGGTGAGCGTGGCGCGGCTGAACCGGAAGGCCTCCGGGGGTACTTCGAGGAAGCGGCTCAGGTCGTCGAGGATGCGGGGGCCGCCCGCGTGGATGATGTAGAAGTCGAGCTCGCCGGCGTCCCAGCCGTGCTGTGCCGCCATGGTTCGCAGCGCGGGCGCGAGCGGCTCCATGGTGGTGGGCACCCGCTTGTCGAGCAGGAAGTGGAAGCCGGTGGACCGGACGCTGTAGGCGATCCACCCGGTGGTGTCGGGCACGAGGTGCGATCCGTTGCGCTCCAGCGAGATGCCGGTGCCGCCCTTGCCGCGCACGACACTCGCCGCGACGGCGTCGCCGAACAGGCCGTTGGACAGCAGGGAGCCGACGCCCAGGTCCGTGGGCTGGTAGCACAGGGAGCAGAACTCGCAGGCCACGATGAGGACGTTGGCGTCCGGGTAGGCCTCGCAGAAGTCGTGGGCCCGGTTGATGGCCGCTCCCCCGGCGGCGCAGCCGAGCTGCGCGATGGGCAGCTGCCTGGTGTGGCCGGGGAAGCCCATGGTGTTGATCAGCCAGGCGGTCAGCGAGGGCATCATGAAGCCCGTGCACGACACGTAGACGATCATGTCGATGTCTTCGGGGCGCAGCTCCGCGTTGCCTAGCGCCTCCGTGACCACCCGCGGCACGCGGGCCTTCGCCTCGGTCTCGTACATCGCGTTGCGGCTCTCGAAGCCCGGGTGCTTGAGCGTCTCCTCGATCGGCTGCACGAGATGCCGCTTCGCCACTCCGGTGTTGCCGATCAGCCTGAGCGCGAGCGGTAGCTGGGGGTGGTCGGGATGGAGGGTGCGGGCGAGCTCGAGTGTGTCCTCCATCGTGATGACGTGCTCGGGTACCGAGACGGCAGGCTTGCACAGGGTCGGCACGACACTCTCCTTGTTCGGATCCACCGGGGCAGCGACTGCGGCCCACCCTCGGCGGCGGCACGGGACCCCGCAACCTGAGAATTCCATGAGTGGGACGCCCGGGCGTGTCGCCGCGAGCGCGCCGTGTCGTCCGTCCGGCGGGCACTCGAAGAGGCGACAGGCGGCGCGGCGCCCCCCGGACCGCGGGCAACCGTGCGTCAGCGCCCGCGGCAGCCGCTGCGATCGGCGCGGATCACCTTCCCGCGCGCTCCCACCTGGACCGCGGCTGTTCGGCGGAGCGCACGACCCGGCGCGTGCGCGTCCGGCCGCCCGATCCGCCTCGCGCTGCCGGCGGGACTCCGTGCGGGTGTGTCATGCCACGCGGTGGCGCCGTGCGTGCTCGCGTCTGAGGACGAGTCCGAGACCCGGCTCGCCCGAGGCGCCGGGATGCAGGGTGCCGCCCTGCGGGTCGAGGACGCCGTCGAACAGGGCCGTCTCCGCGAGGACGTGGTCGCGGCGCCACTCGACATGGCGCAGGTTCGGCACGGCCGCGGCGGCGTGCGCGTGGGCGTGCGGCGCGCCGCGTCCGGAGATCTCCAGGCCGTGGGCCTCCGCGACGGCTGCCGCCCGGAGCCAGACCGTGATGCCGCCGCAGCGGGTCACGTCGGCCTGGAGGCAGTCGACGGCGCCGGCCCCTGCCAGGCGCGCGAGGCAGGCCAGGTCGTGGCCGTCCCCGCCCGCGGTGACCTCGGCGGTGACGGCGTCCCTGACCTGCCGCAGTGCCGTCAGGTGGCGCGCCGGTACCGGCTGTTCGAACCAGCTGACACCGTCGTCGGCGAAGGCCTCCGCGATCCTGACGGCCTGTTTGACGCTGTAGCCACCGCCGGCGTCGACGTACAGCTCGTGCACGGGTCCGATGATCTCGCGTGCCACATGGACACGGTCGAGGTCGCGCTGCGGCGCCCGGCCCGCCCCTTCGCCGATCTCGATCTTGACCCGCGGGATGGACTGCTCCTCGACCCAGCCGCGCAGCTCCCGTTCCATACCGGCCTGGCCCTGGTCCACACGGCCGCCGCTGCCGTAGACCGCAACGCCGGGGGCCGCCGCGCCGAGCAGGGCGGTGAGCGGCAGGCCGGCCACGCGCGCCTTCAGGTCCCACAGGGCGATGTCGGCGGCGGAGATCGCCCCGGCGGCGAGCCCGTCGCCGCCGGCCTCCCGGAGGGCGCGTCCCATGGCCACGTGCGCCGCGGGCACGTCGTGGACGCACCGCCCGGTCACGGCGGGAGCCAGCAGGTCGTTGACCACGCGGGCCACGGCCGCGGGCCCGTAGGTCCAGCCGACCCCGGTGGCCCCTCCGGCCGACGCCTCGACGACGACCACCGTCGTCGCCTTCCCGGCCCCCTCCTCGCCGGGGCCGCCGGTGGGGACCGCATAGGCCCCGGCGTCCAGGCGGTCGACACTCACCGCGCCCTGATGCCACCGCATGTCCCCGGTCGTCCCCATCGGCATGTCTCCTCCGCCTCGCCGCCCTCGTTCCATCCTCGCGCCGGAGTGCCGGGGCGGCGCGGAGCGGACACGCCGTGTCCCGGGTCACCCGGGCGGGCGGCGGAGGCTGTTGGCGTGCGGGTTGCCACCGCATAAGCTGGAGCTTCAGGACCGCACGGCTGCCTTCGTGCCTCCCCCACCTTCCAGCGCAGGAGCAGACCGCCGTGAACACTCTCACCGACGACCGTGCGTACAGCCTCCTGCTGGTGGAGGACGACCCCGCGGACGCGCTGCTGATCGAGGACGCGCTGGTCGAACGCAGCATGGCGCGCGACATCGCGCACGTCACGGACGGCGTCGCCGCTCTCGAGCACCTGCGGGACCCGTCGAAGGACCGCCCCGACCTGATCGTGCTCGACCTCAACATGCCCCGGATGAACGGGCGCGAGCTGCTCGCCGTGCTGAAGGACGACAGCGATCTGGGCTCCATCCCGGTCGTGGTGCTGACCACGTCGTCGGCGCCCGACGACATCGAGGACGCCTACCGCCAGCACGCGAACGCCTATGTGACGAAGCCGATGAACCTGGACGAGTTCATGCGCTCCGTCCAGGACATCGACGCGTTCTTCCTCGACACGGCGGCCATCCCGCCCCGCGGCTAGGCGGCGAAAGGGCGGGACGCCCTCTGCGGGCAACGCGGCGGCGATTGGTTGTGAGAGCGCTCTCAGAAGCGGCAGAATATGGCCATGCCGTCTTCCGCCTCCGCCGCCGTGTCCGTCCGCCCGTACCGCCTTGGGGACCGTGAAGCGCTCGCGGACATCTGCGTGCGCACCGCCCATGAGGGCGGGGATGCCCGGCACCTGTACCAGGACCCCGGCGTGCTGCCCGCGATCTTCGCCGAACCGTACGCCGTGCTGGAACCCGGCCTGGCCTTCGTCCTCGACGACGGGGCAGGCCGGGCCGTCGGCTACATACTCGGCACGGGCGACACGGCCGGGTTCGTCCACGCCTTCCGCGAACGGTGGCTGCCGCGGGTCGCGGAACGCTACCCGGCCCCGTCCGCACCGCCCGCCACACCCGGCGAGGAGATGGCCGTCCTCCTCCACACGCCGGAGCGCATGGTGGTGCCCGGGCTCGCGGACCACCCGGCGCATCTGCACATCGACCTGCTGCCCGGCTGGCAGCGCAAGGGGTACGGGCGGGCGCTGATGCACACGTTCCTCGCCGCGCTGCACGCGCGGGGCGTCGGGGCGGTGCACCTGTCGATGGTGACCGCGAACACGGCCGCCCGCGCCTTCTACGACCGGCTGGGGTTCCGGGTCCTCGACGTGCCGGACCCCGGCCCGCTGACGTACCTGGGGCGGTCCACCGGCGTCGCGGCCTGACATGCGGCCAGAGCCGGTGGGCGGATGCGGCCCTACCGGGAACGGCGCGCTCCCGGCCGGGCCGTCCTGTGGCCCTACCGGCGCGTCACGTGGATCACCGCCTCGCGCGTCACACCGTCGACGGTCACCGAGAGCCGGACCGTGCCGGGCCAGCCGCGTGCCGTCAGCGTGGAGTCCTCCGGGTCGTACGTGGCCGGCCCCGTGACCCGCCAGTCCGCGCTCACCGGGAACGCCACCGGCACCGTGCGGGTCCCCTGCGACACGGTGGCCGTCACCCGCGCCTCGCCGCCCACCGGGAGTGACGAGGGCGCCGAGAGGGTCAGCGCGTCCGTGCGGGGCCGGGTCGCCACCGAGAGCCAGTCGGGTCCACCGCGCCACGGCGCGTGCCGCGCCGCGCGCTGCGTGGAAGGCGCGACGTGGTCGACGCCCACCAGCGACCAGCCGGTGAACCCGCCCTGGTCGGCCGGCGCGGAGGGGGCCTTGCCCGAGTTGCCGTTGATCAGGTAGGGGACGCCGTCGACGTGCGAGGCGTCGAACACCCCGACGTGCCCGCCGGCGAAGGCGGCGCCCTTGCCCGTGCGGTGCTGGAAGTCCGCGAGCCACTGCTCGAGCATCGCCGCCTCCTTGCGGTCGCCGAGTCGGCTGCCCTTCTGCGGCGTCGGATCGCGCGGCGGTACGTGCTCGATCACCACCACCGAGCCGATACGGTCGTCCGTCGCGGCCTCGTCCAGCTGCTCGCGCAGCTGCTCGATCTGGTCGATGCCGCCGCCCCGCAGGGTCAGGCTCGACGTGTCCAGCGTGATGAAGCGGGTGCCCTTGTGGTCGAACACCCGGTGCGCCGGGCCGAACTCGGCCGTGAAGTCGGCGATCGAACCGCCCATCACCTCGTGGTTGCCCGGCACGTAGTACCAGGGGACAGCGTCGCCCAGCTCCTCGTCGAGAACCCGGTGCGCGAACGCCAGGTCGGCGGGCGACCCCTCGTCCACCAGGTCGCCGTCGATGACGACGAAGTCGGGTTTCGCGGCCCTGATCTCGCGCAGGGTGCGCCGGGCCCGCGTGACGATGTCGCTGTCGGGCGCGGCCGCAACGAACTGGGCGTCCGACATCACGGCGAACCGCCAGTCCCTTCCCCGCGTGTCCGCCGCGGTGCTGATCAGCGGGTCGGTGCGTGGCGGCGCCGCGGGCAGGGCGACGGCCGGCGGCACCTGCGCGGCGAGGTCGTCGATCTCCACCGATCCGGTGTACGACTTCGCCGGGTCCGTCTCGGCGAGGTAGAAGCGGTACACGCTGACGGGCATCGCCACGCCCGTGGGGACGGTGAAGGTCACCTGTTTCCAGCCGGTCCAGGTGACGAACGGTCCGCGCAGCAGCTGGTCGGTGCCCGCGGCGTCCTTGAGGTGGAGGGTGGGCCAGGCTCCGTGCCCGTCGCCCTTGATCCAGAGGGTGAAGGACTGCGGCTCGCCCAGCGCAGGGATGGGCGCCGGCGGGTTGGCGTACGCGGCGCGCGTCGCCGTGGATCCGGTGAAGTCGTAGCTCATGGCGAGTGCCGTGCCGGTGTGCCCGTCGGGTGCGGCGGCGACGGAACCGCTCGCGCGCGCCTGGCTGAACGTCCAGGACGCCGCGTCGTCGAAGGACGCGACCTGCCGCTGCTCGAGCCCGACGCTGACGGCGAGCACCGTGCGTACGCCGCCGACGCTCGCGGTGATCTGCCCGCCGACGGCGCCCGGGCGTGCCGTGACCGTGAAGGAGCCCTTGCCGTCGCCCGTGACGGTGAAGCGCGCGTGGTCGTAGCCGAGCGTCACGTCCCGCGGTGCGATCGGCGCGCTGTCGCCGTGGGCGTCGAGGCCGACGAGGCCGAACGTGCCGGTGGCGGAGGCGTCGGCGAGGCCGACGCGGCGTGTCGTCGGTTCGAGCGTGGTGAGCCGGTCGAGTACCTCGAGCGTCGTGGCGCCGCTCGCCCGCCCGTGCGTGGCCCGCACGCGCGTCGAACCGCCGGAGACGGCGGTGAACAGGCCGTGCCGGTCGACGCGGCCGACGGACCGGTCGTCCGTGCGCCAGTGGGGGCTGCCTGCGGCGGGGCCGTAGGTCTCGTCGTACCCGGCGGCGGTGAGCTGCCTGGTGAGGCCGGGGAAGACGCGGTCCGGGTGACCGCCTGCGACCGGGTCGGCGGTCGGCGCCTCCGCGGCGTGCGTGCGGGTGGTGACCCAGAAGCCCTTCAGGCGCCCGCTGCCGTCGGGCGCGGTCAGCGCGAGGCCGTTGGCGACCGCGCGCTCGCTGCCGTCCGACGGGCTGTTGTCGACGTGCAGGGCGTCGCTGCCGGGCGTGCGGGTCACGAGCGTCGAGGAGCCGCCGCCGTCCAGGTTGAGCGCGCTGTACGAACCGGCCTTCTTCATGAGCGTGCCGAGTTCGGTGAGGGTGATTCCCGCGCTGTCGGCCTGGCGGCCGTCGACGGTGACGACCTGCATGCGGCTGCCGTCGCGGGAGAACCCGACCGCGGTGCGGGGTGCGGCGGTGTTGTTGCCCTCGCCGTCGTGGTTCTGGGCGACGCCGTCCACGACGAGAGGCTCGCGTCCGGAGACCGCGGTGCGTGGCACGGGTCCCGAGTCGGTGCGCGGCCGGTACGAGAGCGACACCGGGTCCCCGGGTCTGAGGGTGTCGAGGGCGGTGGCGCCGGTTCCGCGGCCGACCAGCTCCTTCGTGCCGTCGGGGATGCGGCCGCTGCCCGGCCGGTCCGCGACGGAGACGACCCTGCCGTCGCGCACGGTCACCTCGGCCACCGGGTCCTTGGCGGCGTTCACGGTCAGCGCGCGGTCGGCCGTGCCCCAGGCGGGCGTGTAGACGCCGATGGAGTCGGCGGGGACGTCGGCCGCGTTGAAGGTGGCGAGCGGTCTCTTTCCCGAGGGGAGTGTCAGCGTGCCGTCGAAGTAGAGCTGGAGGACGCGGCCCGCGCTGTCGGGTCCGAAGCCGAGGGCCTCGGAGGGACCGGCGCTGGGCGACTGCACCACGGCGCCGTTCTCGATGCCCTCGCCCTCGGGGGCGCCGGTCTCGTTGATGTCGAAGAAGTCGGCGTTGATGGCGGCGACGGTGCGGCGCCCCGGTCCCGGGTCGTGGCGCGCCGCCATGTCCGACACCGTGTCACGTCCGGAGACGGTGCCGGAGGAGAGGTAGTCGCTGTGCGTATTTGTTCCGCCGAGGTCGACGTTCAGCGCGTCGACGCGCAGCCATTTGTCGGCTTCCAGCCGGTCGAAGGAGGTGAGCCGCACGCCCGGTGCGACGGGGCGCGAGCTGCGGGCGGTCTCGATGCCGTCGGGTCCGGCCGTGGGTCCGGCCGCACCGGCGGGCGCCGCGTCGAGTCCGCCCGCGGTGGCGGGCGGTGGCGCGACGGGCCGCAGCACCTCGGCGGCGGTACGGGGATGGGGGTCGACGCCCCCGTCGGCGAGTGCGGGCGCGGCGGCCCCTGCGGTGAGCGCGGTCAGCGCGGTCACGGTGGCGAACAGCACGGCCGACCGGCCGGCGATACGTGGTCCCACACGTTCTCCTGAGGATCGCGGGTCGCCCGTGGACGGGCGGGGTCAAGACGCCAGCATCGCCGTGCACACGCCAATGATCCAGGGACGCGGGGGAACATCGCGAAGAACAGGCCGTGCCGCGCCTCGACCGTACCGGCCTCGTGCCGCCCCGTGGTGACGGCGCGTCACCCGCCCTGCGTCAGGAGGGCGGGCCGAGCGGCGGACGGGCCGGCTGACGGCCCGGCGCGAGACGCGTCCGCTCAGGCGTCGCGTCGCAGCAGGAGCAGGGCCATGTCGTCCCCGCCCTTCTGGGCGGCCGCCATGTCGAGGAGGTGGTCGGCGAGCGGCTCGACCTCGGCGGGTCCCGCGGCCATGGCGTCGCTCAGCGCGCACATCCTGCTGCCGAGGTCGGTGCCCGGCAGCTCCACCAGGCCGTCCGTGCACAGCAGCATGGTCTCGCCCGGAGCGAGCACGGCACGTGTCACGGGGTGGTAGATCGCGCCCGAGCCGGAGAACTCGGCGGAGAGGCCGAGCGGCAGCCCCCCGGCCGAGTCGATCCACCGGCACGCGCCGTCGCGGCGCCGCACGAGGACGTCCAGGTGGCCTGCCCGGACGATGCGCAACTCGCCGGACGCCAGGTCGCACTTGACGTACGTGCAGGTCGCGAAGCGATCCGTGTCCAGCTCGCGCAGGAACGTCGACGTACGGGCGAGCGCCGTGGCCGGCGGGTGCCCCTCCGCGACGTACGCGGACAGCGCCATGCGCAGCTGCCCCATGACGGCCGCCGCCTCGGTGTCGTGGCCCTGGACGTCGCCGACCGTCACGCCCACCGCGCCGGGCAGCTCTATCACGTCGTACCAGTCGCCGCCGACGTTCCTGCCGAGCCGCGCCGACCGGTAGCGCACGGCGATCGTGGCGCCCGGCACGGCCGGGATGACACGCGGCAGCATCGCCCGCTGGAGGCTCTCCGCCAGGTCGTGCTCCTGCCCGTGCAGCATGGCGCGCTGCAGGCCCTGGGCGATGCCGCCGGCGAGCGTGACCAGCAGGTCGCGTTCCTCCTGCGGAAAGACGTGCGGCTCGGGGAAGAGCACGCCGAGCACGCCGATGCAGCGGGACTCGACGACGAGCGGGAGGTAGGCGCCCGCGCCCAGCGGGAAGGGGTCGACGCCTGGCCACATGGTGGGATACCGCCTGCGGAACTCGCTCGGCGCCCCCACGAACCGCGGCGTGCCCGTCACGACGGTGGCCGCCATCGGCAGGGGCTCGTCCAGGCGGGAGCGCTCCTGGACCGGCAGGACGAGGTCGAGGCCGGGATGGACGAGGAGGTGCATCCTGCCGCCGCCCACCATGCCGAGCATCACGCCCATGGCACCCAGGCTGCCCAGCACTTCCGCGTCGTTGAGCGCGGCGGTGACGTCGTCGACGGAGACCGCCTGCTCCATCAGCGAGGTCAGCCGTTCGGTGACGCCCGCGCGGTCGCGGCCTATGGTCGCCCGTTCGGCCACCGTGTCCGCCGCGCGGACGACGCCGACGATACGGGCCGGCCTGCCCTTGTCGTCGAAACGGATCTGCGCCTGGGAGTGCAGGGTGCGCAGCACCCCGTCCTGCCCCCTGGTCCTGTAGTAGGCGCCGAAGCCGTCCAGTCCCTGCTTCAGGACCTGCCGGGCCCGCGCGCGCAGCCGCGCCGCCTCCTCCGCCGGGATCAGGCGGGTGGCGCTCACGGCCCTGCCGTCGTACTCCTCGGGCCTCAGGCCGAGCACGGCGAGCGCCGAGGGGTCGAGGTCGAGCAGGCCACCGCGCAGGTCCCAGTCGAAACTGCCCATGCCTCCCCCCGCCCGCGTCCGGACCGGATGGACGGGCGGGATCTGCATGTCCGGCGCGGCACCGCCGGATGGTCCCCCATCGGCCATGCTGCCACTTTCTCACCGTTCGGCCCCGAACACTCCCCGGCGGAGCAGTGAGGGCTCGGCGCGGGCCCGCGCCGGTGGCGCCGGCCGGCTCAGGCTCCGGCGTGCGGCTCCGCGCCGTGGCCGGTGGCGGGGTCGATCCGGCCGGGCGTGACGTGCTCGTACACCATCGCCGTCTGGACGTCGGCGACCTCGCGCCGCTCGGTGAGCCGGTCGATGACGAACGCGTAGACGCCGTTCACGTCGGGGACGGCCACGTGCAGCAGGAAGTCGTGGGTGCCCGAGGTGACGAAGAGGCCGATGACCTCGGGCAGCCGGGCGGACCAGTTCCTGAACCCGTCGATGACGGGCCTGGCAGGCGGCCTGATCCGCACGGAGATCAGGGCCTGCACCGGCCTTCCCATGGCATCGAGGTCGACGGCCGCGTGGTAGCCGGTGATGGCGCCGCGCTCGCGCAGCAGACGCACCCTCTCCAGGGAGGTGGACGGCGAGACGCCGGTCTTGGCGGCGAGGTCGCGGTTGGTCTGCCGTGCGTCGTTCTGCAACTCGCGCAGCAGAGCCCGGTCGACCGCATCAAATTTCATGGATTCCCACTATCGGCGCATTGAATTCGGTGCTGAGTGACTGCCGCAGGATGTCTGGCTAGCTTAGCCGCGGAATGCCGACGCGATGACGTACCAAGGAGTCCGATGTCCCTGCCCGAGCTCACCGATGCCGACATCACCCTGCACGAGTCGACCCGCAAAGCACGGCTGAAGTGGGTGATCGTCGTCGACGAGACCCTGCCGCCCGGGCGTGCGGCGAACGCCGCCGCCTGCATGGCCGCCGCCGTGGGCAGGGCTCTGCCGCGCCTGCTCGGTCCTGACACCGAGGACGCTTCGGGCGTGGCGCACACGGGCCTGCCGTGGGCCGGATGCAGCGTGCTGGCCACCGGGACGGAGCGGCTGCGGGCCATCAGGGACAAGGCGGCGGGCAAGGACCGGATGCTCGTCGTCGACATGCCGGGACACGCGCAGGCCTCCCGCGTGTACACGGAGTTCACCGAACTGATGGGCGGCACGAAGAGCGACGAGATGGTGTACCTGGGTGTGGCGCTCGTCGGGCCGCGCAACGCCGTGGACAGGCTGGTGGGCGGTCTCGGGCTGCTGGCATGACCCCCGGGTGCACCCATTCGACGGCGATCTGCGGCGATCGCCGTTACCCGGCCGGAGTCCCGGCGTTGAACGTGCGTGAGGCCGCACATCGTGCGGCTGTGCAGCAAACGTTCAAGGAGATTCCTGATGTCGCGTATCACGAAGGCAACCGCGGTGCTGGCCGGCGCCGGTGCCGTGCTGGCCGGCGGTGCCGGAATGGCCGCCGCCGACGCCGGCGCGGGTGCCGCCGCCGTCAACTCGCCGGGCGTCCTGTCCGGCAACGTCCTGCAGGTGCCCGTCCACGTGCCGGTGAACCTGTGCGGCAACACGGTCGACGTCATCGGCCTGCTGAACCCGGCCTTCGGCAACACCTGTGCCAACGTCGACAGCCACGACCACCACCACGGCCACCACGACGACGGCGGCCAGGGCGGCTACGGCGGCTGATCCCTTTGTGCGGGCCGCCCGCCCGCGCCGGGCGGCGGGGACCTGTCGGGTGCCCGTCGCCCTGCCCCTTCCCGAAACGGCCTCCGCGTTCCGCGCGGGGGCCGTTTCGGTGCGTTTGCGACCTCCCGAACCCCTCAGGCGTACCGGTAGGTCTTCGCGTGGCCGAGCATCGCCGAGGGCGTCACGTTCCACGGCGGCATCGGCTCGTGCAGGCTGATGACGCGTCCGCTCTGCGGGTCTCCCGCGGGCAGCTTCTTCGCCGGCAGGTATCCCGCCTTCGGGTGCCTGGCCTGCCAGCGGTCCCACAGCAGGTCCACGAACGCGTGGTGCAGCCAGAACACCGGATCGTTGGGGGACGCTGCACCCAGCATGTCGCCACCGACCCAGCGGTGCACCCGGTTGTGGTTGCGCCACGGCTGGTCGACGCCGGGCTTCACCCACCCCTCCAGGCCGTTGCGGAACCCTTTCGTGGGCGTCGAGTCCCAGGGCGCCACGTCGTAGACGGGCCGCTTCATCGCCGACTCCAGCTCCCGCACGGTGGGCAGCACGATGGGGTCGCGGCCCGGCCGACCGAGGTCGCGGGTGAGGAAGGGGTCGTCGGTGACGTTGTCGCGTACGGTCCAGTTGCCGGACCGGTAGGCGAAGGGTCCCGTCATGACCTGCTGGTCCCGGGAGCGGCCCGTGCCGCCGAGGAAATCGTCGCCCCACAGCGCGGCGGCCGGTGTGTTGTCCTTCGTCCAGTCCCAGTACGGCAGGCTGACCCCCGGGTCGACGGAGCGCAGAGCTCCCTCGAACTCCAGCAGGAACCTGCGGTGCCAGGGGAAGAAGGTGGGGGCCATGTGCCCCGAGCGCAGACCGCTCTCGCCGTCCGGCGTGTAGAACTCGACGTGGGTGCGGACGAACTCGTCGTAGTGGCCGCGCCTCTTCAGTTCGAGCACCGCGTTGACGAAGCTCTTCTTCTCCGCGCCCGTGAGGTCCCGCTGGTTCTTCCTCGTGTACATGGCGGTTGTGGTCCTCCCCGGTTCGGTCAGGCGTGGTGGAGCATCGGGCCGTCGAGTGACAGCCGGGCGCCGTGCAGGTCGTCGACGGCGGCGCGGGCGGCGGCCAGCGGCGTCGGGAACGACTCGAAGTGGTTGACGACGCTCATCCAGCCGCCGTCGGCCCGCCGCATGAGCTTCAGGGGCCTGCCGTCGACGAGGACGTCGTCCGCCGGGACGCCGGGGTGCACACCCGGCCGGTACGCGGCGGGCCCGGTCGTGGCCACTCCCGCGGAAGGCCTGATGCTGATGTGGCGGCCCCGGTAGGTCTCCTCGACCGCCTCCCGGTACGGCCGGGCTCCTGGGGCCGGCGGGTCCACGGTGCGGGTGCGCGCCGCGCGGTCGGCGCGCACGAGGGGAGCGAGGGCCGCGGCCGTGCCGCCCAGCGCCCCGAGGCCGAACAGGGTGCGCAGGAGTGCGCGCCTGGTCCGTCCGCCGCCTGCCGTGACACCCGTCGTGGCACCCGTCATGGGCTCCTCCGCTCGTCGTACGGGACGGGACGAGGGGTCACCGTCCCACCTCGCACAACGAGGTGACGGCGCAACGGTTATGCGCGACGGATATCCGGACGCGGTGGGTTCTCCGGTGTCAGGCCCGGCGGCGGTGGGGCAGCGAGGAGGCGCGGACCACGAGTTCGGGTTCCAGCACGATGCGCCGGTGGCGGTGGGCCGACGCCCGCGCCCCGGTCTCCTCGATGAGCAGGCCGGCCGCGAGGGCGCCGAGCCGGGTGGCGGGCTGGCGCACGGAGGTCAGGGGCACGGCGGCGGCCGCCGCGAACTCTATGTCGTCGTAGCCGACGAGCGCCGTGTCCTCGGGGACGCGCACGCCGGCGTCGTACAGCGCCTGGAGCACACCGAGTGCCAGCAGGTCGTTGGCGCAGAAGACCGCGGTGGGCCGCGGCTGGGCGCCGAGCAGCCGGGCGCCGGCGTCCCTGCCGGAGGCGACGTCGAGGCGCGCGGCCTCGATGTGGCGCAGGGCGGTGGGGGGCAGCCCGGCGGCCGCGAGCGCGGCGAGCGCGCCGTCGCGGCGCTCCTGGCACTGGGCCAGGTGCATCGGTCCGCTGACGTACGCGAGGCGGCGGTGGCCGGCCTGGAGCAGGTGGCGCACGGCGAGCTCGCCGCCCGTCACGTCGTCCACCGCCACGGAGCAGCCGTTCTCGCTCGGCACGACCCGGTCGACGGAGACGAACGGGATTTCGTGGCGGCGCAGGACGTCGAGGGTCTTCCCGGTGGTGTCGGCGGGCGAGACGAGCACGCCGCGCACCCGCTGCTCGGAGAAGATGGTGAGGTAGGCGGCCTCCTCCTCGGTGCTCTCGGCGCTGTCGCAGACCATCACGCCGAGCCCGGCGTCGCGCGCCGAGCGCTCCGCGCCCGCGGCGACCGCGACGAAGAACGGGTTGGCCATGTCGAGCACGAGCAGGCCCAGCATGCGGCTGCTGCCCGCGCGCAGCTGGCGCGCCGACTCGCTGCGGACGTAGCCGAGGCGGGTGATGGCGTTCAGCACCCGGCGGCGGGTGGCGTCGGTGACGGATTCCGGGCGGTTGATCACGTTGGACACGGTGCCCACCGAGACTCCGGCCGCGTCCGCCACATCCTTGATCCCCGCCGGCCGGGCCCGGCCCATCAGACGACGACCTCCACGAGGTCGAGGCCCGTAAGGCCGGCGAGTGCCCGCAGGTCGGGCAGGAGGCGGCCGGTGGCGAGGGCCCAGTGGTGGCCGACGCCGCTCGCGCTCCAGGCGTCCGTCCATTCGCCGGGGTCGCAGCCGAAGTCCACCCGGGAGGTGGTGTTGCCGATCTTCAGCAGCGGGCCTCCGACGACCTCGCCCTCGGCGGCGACGAGGCGGTACGAGCCGTCGCGGCCCTGGCCGAGGCCGACGAGCGTGACGGGTCCGTGCCGTACGTCGAACTCGACGGACACGCCCCAGCCGCGCTTGCCGTGGTAGACGCCGAGGCCGCGCAGCAGGGGCTTGCGCTCGCTGATGGCGAGGTGGCCGGGCCCGTCGTGGCCCATCTCGACGACGCCGGCGGTGAAGTCGAGGGCCTGGAGCTCGGTGAAGGAGCCGCCCGCGCCGAGCCGGTCGGCGACGAGCATGGCCAGCGAGGTGCGCAGCTCGTACTCGCCGCAGGTCGGGATCCCGCGCGCGGTCAGCAGGGAGGCGCCGAGGATCATGCCGGCGCCGAGCCGCTCGTGCGTCTCGCCGTCGAGTCCGCGGTGGTAGTAGGCGAGGGAGTCCAGGTCGAAGTCGGCGACGAGCCCGTCGAGGCCGACGGCCACCCGCGCGGCCCAGCGCAGGTCGTCCTCCACCACGGAGCCGTCGAGGTCGAAGACGTCGCGGGTCTCTGCCAGCTTGGCGTCCACCTCGTCGTCGGAGACCTTCTCGACCCTGACCCTGAGGTCGTCGAACTCCAGGACCTCCATGTGGCCGCCGAGGTTGCCGGTCACCATGGTGAGGTCGGTGGAGACGTCGTACATGCCCGGGTACAGGTGCCCCATCAGCCCGTGCCTGCCGTTGTTGAGGACGGAGCGCACGCCGGCGGCCCTGATCCACCGTCCGATGCGCTCCCATGCGCGTTCGTCCTCGAGGTGCCCGGAGACGGACCTGAACTCCACGCCGACGCGTTCGAAGGCGTTCGCCATCTCCGGCAGCGGGCAGGCGCCGCAGTAGGCGAGCCACTGGCCGGTGTCGAACGAGGCGTGGTCCATGGACGGCGTCGGCTGGAGGTTGATCAGCAGGACGGGCGCGCCGCTGCGCCGGGCGACGGGCACGAGCATGCTCGCCGTCATGTAGGTCGTCAGGAACCCGACGATGAGGTCGCAGTCGGCGGCGCGCAGCCTCGCCGCGGCCTCGGCGCCCTGCTGCGCGTCGGAGATGAAGCCGACGTCGACGATCTCCGCGTCGAAGGCCCGCATCCGCTCGACGACCCGCGCGGCGGACCGTTCGAGCTGCGGGAGCAGGTCGGGGAACTGCGGCCAGTAGGCGCCGAGCCCCCCTGCGACGAGCCCGATCCGGGGCTTGCGGGCGACGGCGGGGGTGCGGTGGTTCATGGCGCCTCCATCGGGTGGGTGCGGGCGGTGGGCGGCGTGTCGCGCGCCTCGGACGTGACACGCCGCCGTGCGTCAGGCGAGGTGGAATATCTCGGTGAGCGGGACCATCGCCTCGTCGGGCGCGGGCCCCGTCCCGCCGGCCCGCCCTTCGGGTGGTTCGAAGAACGGGGCCATGCCGGACTGCCAGCGTGCGTTGACCCCGGTGCGGCCCATGGCCTCGCGGGCCGCCTCGAAGTCCTCGGTCTCGAGGTATCCGACGAGCAGTCCGTCCTCGCGCAGGAACAGCGAGTAATTGTGCCAGCCGGACGCGGTCAGGGCCTGGAGCATCTCCGGCCACACCTCGGCGTGGCGCTCGCGGTACTCCGCCGCCCTGTCCTCGCGCACCTTCAGCAGGAAGCAGACGCGCTGCACGGTGCCGTCCCCCCGGCTCAGAAGTGGAACTGGTCGATGTTGGTCTTGTCGAAGACGGTCGGCTTGCCGAGGATGACCTCGCCGTCCTTGCCGACGGTGAACTTGCCGAGCTTGCCGGCGCTGAACGTGTCGCCCTGGGCGCCGGTGATCTGGCCGGACGCCAGGGCGGCGGCGGCGTAGGCGCCGAGGTAGCCGAGGTTCTCCGGGTTCCACAGCGAGAACTGCTCGACGGTGCCGTCCTTGACGTACTTGCGCATCTGGTTGGGCGTGCCGAGGCCGTTGAGCACGACCTTGCCCTTGTACGAGGAGTCGTCGAGGTAGCGCGCCGCGGCGGCGATGCCGACGGTGGTGGGCGAGATGATGCCCTTGAGGTCGGGGTACGCCTGGAGGAGGCCCTGGGTCTGCTGGAAGGACTTCTGGTCGTCGTCGTCGCCGTAGGCCACCTTGACCAGCTTCATGTTCTTGTACTTGGGGTCCTTCAGCTCCTGCTTCATGAAGTCGATCCAGGTGTTCTGGTTGGTCGCGTTCTGCGTCGCTGAGAGGATCGCGATCTTGCCCTTGTAGCCGATCTGCTTGCCGATGTGCTGGATGAGGCTGCGTCCGATGTCCTCGGAGCTCGCCTGGTTGATGAAGATCTGGCGGCAGTCCTTGGCGGTGTCGGAGTCGTAGGAGACGACCTTGATGCCCTGCTTCATGGCCTGCTTGAGGGGGCCGCACACCGCGTTGGGGTCGTTGGCGGCGACGAGGATCGCGTCCTGCTGCTGCTGGATCAGCGTGTTGATGTACGACACCTGGGAGGAGGCGCTCGCGTCGGACGGGCCGACCTCCTTGGCGGTGCCGTGGAAGGACTTGGCCGCCGCGATGCCCGCGTCGTCGACGATCTTCTCGTAGGGGTTGTTGATCTGCTTGGGCAGGAACGCCATTTTGAGGTTCTTCTTCAGCGGCGCGTTCGGGTCGGCCTTCGCGGAGCTCGCCGCGGCGCCGCCCGCGTCGTTCTTGGCGTCGTTCTTGGTGGTGCCGGAGCAGGCGGTGAGCGCGACGGCCAGGGCGCAGACGGCGGCGGCTGTGGCTGCTGTGCGCCCGCGGGCGGCGGTACGGATCGTCATGGGGTCGTGGCCTTTCGGGAAGTCGCTGCTGAGGGTGTGCGGGCCGTGCCGGGGCCGGCCGGGCGGCGCCGGCCCCTGGCGGGGTTGCGGTGGGTTTTCAGGTGGTGGCGGCAGCGGCGGACGCCGCTCGCCGTTGCCGCCGTTCGGTGACGGCGCCGATGATCCGCGGGGTGAGGACGGAGGCGACGAGGAGCAGGCCCGTCACGACGGTCTGCACCTCGCCCGGCACGTCGTTGAGCGTGAGCAGGTTGCGCAGGACCCCGATGAGGAGGATGCCGGCGACGGCCCCGGCGAGCGTGCCCTTGCCGCCGTCGAAGTCGATGCCGCCGAGCAGGATCGCGCTGATGACCAGCAGTTCGTAGCCGGTGCCGTTGTCCGCACGCGCGCTTCCGTAGCGCAGCGTGAAGACGATGCCGGCGAAGGCGGAGAGCAGGCCGGTGAGCACGAAGAGCAGCAGCTTGTACCGCTTGACCCTGATGCCCGCGAAGAACGCGGCGTCCTCCTGGGCGCCGATCGCGAACAGGGAGCGGCCGAAGGAGGTGGAGTGCAGGACGAACGCCGTCACGATCGCGAGCACGATGAACAGCACGATCGGATAGGTCAGGAACGTGCCGGGGAGGGTCGTGGTGTTGGCCGTCCAGGCGGCGTACTTCGACGGGAAGTCGGTGATGGCGTCGCTGCCGAGCACGACGGAGGCGAGACCGCGGTAGAGGGCGAGGGTGCCGATGGTCACCGCCAGCGAGGGCAGTCCCACGCGGGTGACGAGCCAGCCGTTGAGCAGGCCGCCGAGTATCCCGACGACGAGGACGATCGGCACGATCGTCTCGAAGGCCCAGCCGGCGTTCCACAGGGCGCCGGCGAGGGCGCTGCTGAAGCCGAGCATGGAGCCGACGGAGAGGTCGATCTCGCCCGCCACGACCAGCAGGGTCATGGGCAGCGCGATCAGGGCGACCTCGGATATGTCGTTGAACGCGAAGGCGAGGTTGCCGCCGCCGCTGAAGCCGTCCGTGGTGCCGAGGCCGACGAGGAAGACCGCGATCAGCAGGGCGACGACCGCCGTGTCCCAGCGCAGGGCGAGGGACTTCGCGCGCAGGCCGGCCGTGAGCGGGGGCTCCGCCTTCCCGGCCGCGCCGGGCGCGGGGCTGCGGGTGTCAGGCGCCATGGCCATGGCGGGCGCTCCTCTTCCTCAGTGCGGCTGTCATCCGCAGGTTGACGATCCGGTCGGCGCTGATGGCCGCGAGCAGCAGCGCGCCGGTGATGGCGCCCTGCCAGAACGAGCTGACCTTCAGCACCACCAGGGCGCTGCCGATGGTGGTCACCAGCAGGGCGCCGAGCGCCGCGCCCCACGCGGTGCCGGTGCCGCCGGTGATGGCGACACCGCCCACGACGACGGCGCTCACGACGGTCAGCTCGTAGCCGTGTGCGTTGTCCGCGACGACCGTGCCGAACCGGGCGAGCCAGAGGGCGCCGGCGAATCCGGCGACGGCCCCGGAGAACAGGTAGGCGCCGAGGACGCGGCGGCGCATCGGGGTGCCGGCGAGCCTGGCCGCCTCGGGGTTGGAGCCGATCGCGTACAGCTCGCGGCCCGAGCGGTAGCCGCGCAGGAAGTACGTGGTGAGCGCGAGCAGGACCACGGCGATGAGCGGCAGGTACGGCACGCCGAGGACGCTGCCGCTGCCGAGGTGCAGGATCGCCTCGGGCACCTGCGCCGCGTTGATCTGGTCGCCGCTCGCCCACCAGTAGTCGAGGCCCTGGATGATGTAGAGCATGCCCAGGGTGACCACGAGCGCGGGCACCCTGCCGAAGCTGACGAGCGCTCCGCTGACCAGGCCGCAGGCGAGTCCGATCGCCACGCCGAGCAGCAGGGTGATCAGCACGCCGTGCTCGGTGTCGGCGACGAACTTGCCGCAGGCGAAGGCCGACAGGCCCGTCACGGAGCCGACGGACAGGTCGATGTTGCGGGTCACGACGACGACGGACTGCCCGATCGCGAGCAGCACCAGGATGGACGCGTTCAGGAGCAGGTCCTTGACGCCCTGGCTGTCGAGGAAGCGGGGGTTGGCGATCCAGGTGCACAGGATCAGCAGGACGAGCGCGCCCGCGATGCTGATCTCCCTGGCGCGGAAGACGGTGTCGACGAGGGAGCGCGCCGAGCCGGGCTCGCCCGTCGCCGCGGTGGGCTTGTCGGTCAGGGTGGTCATGCCGCGGCCCTCTCTCGTCCGGTCGCCGCGGCCATCACGCTCTCCTCGGTGGCCTCGGCTCGGGGTATCTCGGCCGTGAGGCGGCCTTCGTGCATGACGAGCACGCGGTCGGCCATGCCGAGCACCTCGGGCAGGTCGGAGGAGATCATCAGGACGGCGAGGCCGTCGGCGGCGAGCGAGGACAGCAGGCGGTGCACCTCGGCCTTGGTGCCGACGTCGATGCCGCGGGTGGGTTCGTCCACGATCAGCACGGCGGGCAGCGTCGCGAGCCACTTGGCCAGCACGACCTTCTGCTGGTTGCCGCCCGACAGCACGCCGACCGGGTCGGCCAGGCGGTTGTACTTGAGCTGGAGCCGTACGGCCCAGTCGGCGGCGCGTCCGTGTTCGAGGGCGCGGCGCACCAGCCCTCCTCTGCCCAGCTTGCCGAGGCCGGTCAGGCCGATGTTGCGCTCGATGGACATCGCCATCACGAGGCCGCGCTGCCTGCGGTCCTCGGGGACGAGGGCGAGCCCCGCCTCCATGGCGGCGGTCGGGGACCCCTTGGGAAGCTTCCTGCCGGCCACCTCGACGTCGCCCGCGTCGGCGCGGTCCACGCCGAAGACGGCTTGGGCGACCTCGCTGCGGCCCGCGCCGACGAGCCCGGCGAGCGCGACGATCTCGCCCCGCTTGACCTCGAAGGAGACGTCGTGGAAGACGCCCTCCCTGGTGAGCCGGCGTACCGTCAGGGCGGTCTCGCCGAGCTTCGCCTTCTGCTTGGGGTAGAGCTCGCCGAGGTCGCGGCCGACCATCCGGCGCACCAGGTCGTCCTCGGTGAGTCCTTCGAGGGGCTCGGACGAGACGAAGCGGCCGTCTCGCAGGGTGGTGACCCGCGCGCACAGCCGGAAGATCTCCTCCAGCCGGTGCGAGATGAACAGGACGGCGGCGCCCTCGGCTTCGAGTGCGCGTACGACGGAGAAGAGGCGGGCGGTCTCGCTGCCGGTCAGCGCGGCGGTCGGCTCGTCCATGATCAGGACGCGCGCGTCGAAGGAGAGCGCCTTGGCGATCTCCACGATCTGCTGGTCGGCTATGGAAAGGCCGCGTGCCAGCCTGTCCGGGTCGAGCGCCACGCCGAGCCGCTTCAGCAGGTCCTCGGTGGTCGAGCGGACGGCCGCGCGGTCGATGCGGCCCAGGCCGCGCCGCGGCTGGCGGCCCATGAAGATGTTCTCGGCGACCGACAGGTCGGGGAAGAGCGTGGGCTCTTGGTAGATGACGGCGATCCCGGCGTCGCGCGCGTCGGCGGGCCCGGCGAAGGTGACGGGGCGTCCGTCGAGCAGCACCTCGCCGCTGTCGGGCCGGTGCACGCCGGCGAGCGTCTTGATCAGGGTGGACTTGCCCGCGCCGTTCTCCCCGGCGAGTGCGTGCACCTCGCCGGGGAACAGCTGGAGGGACACGTCCCGCAAGGCCCGCACCGCGCCGAAGGACTTGCTCACGTCCCTCAGTGCCAGAACGGGGGCTCCGCCCGTCTCGGGCTGGTTCATCGAAGGCTCCTCGGCGTGGCTCACTCTTGGCACATCGTGAAAGGTTTCAAAAGGATGTCCTGGAAGCTAGACGCCCTCGGCCGATGGAGTCAACGGGTCTGCTCGACATTTTCCGGCTCGCCCGGATGTGGACCGATCCGACGCGAACGGCACAGTACGGCAAGAGCCTTGACTCCCCAAGGGGTGTCCTCTACGTTGACCTGGCAATGAAACGATTCAGCCTATTGTTCGATCAAGGCTGCGTTGCCGGCCGGCCCGCGCGGCGGGTCCCCACCACGGGAGCTCCGAGAGATGTCAGGTCAGTCCGCTGTGTCCGCGGCGAAGGCCGCGCTGAAGTCCCAGGCCATCGAGTTGCCCTCGTGGGCGTTCGGCAATTCGGGGACACGCTTCAAGGTCTTCGCCCAGCCGGGCGTGCCGAGGTCGCCCGAGGAGAAACTGGCCGACGCCGCCCGGGTCCACGCCCACACGGGTGTGGCGCCCACCGTGGCGCTGCACATCCCGTGGGACCGCGTCGACGACTATGCGACGCTCGCCGCCTACGCGGGCGACCTCGGGCTGCGGCTCGGCGCCATCAACTCCAACGTCTTCCAGGACGACGACTACAAGCTGGGCTCGGTGACGCACCCCGACGCGGCCGTGCGCCGCAAGGCGCTCGGCCACCTGCTCGAGTGCGTCGACATCATGGACGCCACCGGCTCGCGCGACCTCAAGCTGTGGTTCTCCGACGGCACCAACTACCCGGGCCAGGACGACATCTCCGCGCGCCAGGGACGGCTGGCCGAGGCCCTTTCCGCCGTCTACGAGCGGCTCGGCGACGACCAGCGGATGCTGCTCGAGTACAAGCTGTTCGAGCCGGCCTTCTACACGACGGACGTGCCGGACTGGGGCACGGCGTACGCGCACTGCCTCAAGCTCGGCCCGAAGGCGCAGGTCGTCGTCGACACCGGCCACCACGCGCCGGGCACGAACATCGAGTTCATCGTGGCGATGCTGCTGCGGGAGGGGAAGCTCGGCGGCTTCGACTTCAACTCGCGCTTCTACGCCGACGACGACCTGATGGTCGGCGCCGCCGATCCGTTCCAGCTGTTCCGGATCATGTACGAGGTGGTGCACGGCGGCGGCCTCGACGCCGGCATCGCGTTCATGCTCGACCAGTGCCACAACATCGAGGAGAAGATCCCCGCGATCATCCGTTCCGTGATGAACGTTCAGGAGGCCACGGCGAAGGCCCTGCTGGTGGACGGGGACGCGCTCGCGAAGGCGCAGCGGGAGGGTGACGTGCTGGGCGCGAACGCGGTGCTGATGGACGCGTACAACACGGACGTGCGCCCGCTCGTGGCGGAGGTCCGTGACGAACTGGGCGCCGACGCCGACCCGGTCGCCGCCTACCGCTCCTCCGGTTACGGGCAGAAGATCGTGGCCGACCGCGTCGGCGGCACCCAGGCGGGCTGGGGCGCCTGACAGTCCGGGTACGCGTTCGGCGGGCCGGCGGCGGGCACTGCCCCCGGCACCGGCCGCCGCGCCGTCCCTCGGGAGGTCGCGCATATGATGGTGGGCCCGGGTCCGGCGCCAGATCCTCGGCGGCACGCGGGCCCCGGGACGAGGCGAATGAGGGCGGGCGAAGTGGCACAGACGGTGGGGATCAAGGACGTGGCCCGGCTCGCCGGTGTCTCCGTCGGCACCGTCTCGAACGTGCTCAACCGCCCCGACAAGGTCGCGGAGCGCACCCGGGTGCGGGTACGAGCGGTCATCGACGAGCTGGGCTTCGTGCGCAGCGAGACCGCGCGGCAGCTCCGGGTCGGCACGAGCCGCATCCTGGCGATACTCGTACTGGACATGGCCAACCCGTTCTTCGTGGCGGTCGCCAAGGGCGCCGAGCGCGCGGCCAGGGAGGCCGGGCTCGGGGTGATGCTCTGCAACAGCGCGAGCAGCTCCGCCGAGGAGGCCGAGTACCTCTCGCTCTTCGCGGAGCAGCGTGTGCGGGGCGTGCTCGTGACGCCCGCCGACGAGACTGGCCGCAACATGCGGGACTTCGCCCGCAGGCAGATCCCGTATGTGCACGTTGACCGCGCCGTGTCGCAGGCGCTCGGCTGCTCGGTGTCCGTGGACGACGTGGCGGGGGGCACGCTCGCCGTGCGGCACCTGCTGGCGGCGGGGCACCGCTCGGTCACGTACATCAGCGGGCCGAAGCAGCTGGCGCAGTGCAGGGACCGGCGCACCGGCGCGCTGGCTGCGCTGCGCGAGGGGGGGCTGCCCGACGACGCGCTGCGCCAGGTCGAGGCGGCGCGACTGGACGTCGCGTCGGGCATCGACGCGGGCGCGCGCCTGCTCGGCCTGCCGGAGCGGCCCACCGCCGTCTTCTGCGCCAACGACCTGCTGGCGCTCGGTGTGCTCCAGGCGATGTACGGCGCGGGCGTCGACGTGCCGGGAGACGTGTCGATCATCGGCTACGACGACATCGAGTTCGCCGCGGCCGCCGTCGTACCGCTGACGTCGGTGCGTCAGCCCGCAGAGCGCATGGGACGCACGGCGGCCGAGATGCTGATGGAGGAGACGGGCCTGGAGGCGGAGCACCACTCGCACCGCGCGGTGGTGCTCCAGCCCGAGCTCGTCGTCCGCAGCTCGACGCGCCGCCTCGACTGAGCCAGGCGTGGCCGCGCCCGCGGGTCAGGGCACGATGGAGTCGATGTAGCCGCCGTCCACCCGCACCGCCGCGCCCGTGGTGGCGGACGCGAGCGGCGAGCTGAGGTAGACGACCATGTTGGCGATCTCCTCCGGCTCGATCAGGCGCTGGAGCAGCGACTGGGGCCGGTGCTCCCGCATGAAGACCCGCTGCGCCTCCTCCCACGGCAGTTCGCTGTCGACCATCTGGTAGACGAACTCCTCGACGCCGCCGGTGTGGGTGGGCCCGGCCAGTACGGAGTTCACCGTGACGCCGGTGCCCGCCGCCGTCTTGGCGAACCCCCTGGCGACGGCGAGGAGCGAGGTCTTCGTGACGCCGTAGTGGATCATCTCGGCGGGCACGGCGATCGCGGAGTCGCTGGCGATGTACTGCACCCGGCCGAAGCCGCGGTCGGTCATGCCGGGCAGGTAGGCGCGGGTGAGCCGGACGGCGGCCAGCACGTTGACCTCGAAGTAGCGCCGCCACTCGTCGTCGGTGATCTCCAGCGCCGGCAGCGCCCCGAAGATGCCGAGGTTGTTGCAGAGGATGTCGGTGCGCGGCAGCGCTTCGAGCACGGCGCGCGCGCCCTCGTCCGTCGACACGTCGCCCGGAACTCCGACGAAGTCGCCGCCGGGCGAGCCGTCGCGCAGCTGGTCGAGCGCCTTGTCCACGGATTCGTCGGTGCGGCCGTTCACTGCGACCCGGGCGCCGGCCCTGGCCAGGCCCTTCGCGATGGCGGCGCCGATCCCCCGGGTGGAGCCGGTCACGAGAGCGGTCTTTCCTGCGAGGTCGATACGCAAGTCCGGTTCCTTCCGTCTGCGGTCGTCGGTCTGCACGGTCAAGGCATCGGGGACATTGTGGGCCCGCCCGGCCCTCGTGTCCGGCCCGGCGGCGCACGCGGTGTGTCGCCGGCCGGCCGCTCACCCGGGACCGCGCTCGCGGCCCCTCAGCCCCGTCGCATGGGCCCCGGCCCGGCGGGCGCTCCG